>JAQUHN010000075.1 GCA_028683555.1 Geobacteraceae bacterium
AAATAATCGATCAACTGAGCGGTGACCTTCTGCTCCTCGGGGACTCTATCGGCCAGGAGGAGTGTGCTCCGGAGACTGTCAATTCCATTTTTCGCAGTGCACACTCACTCAAGGGACTTGCCGGAATGTTCGGCTTTGCTGAAATTGCCGAGCTTGCCCATAATCTGGAAAATCTTCTGGATTGCTTGCGCCTCGGCAAGATAGTGCTGAACGAAGCTACTCTTGCCGTTCTTTTTGATGCCGTGGAAGTTCTCGGCTCCATTATTCGTTCGGTAAATTCCGACGCTGGCAGCCATGCGGATATCGCACCGGCTATTGACCGGATCTCCCGCTGCATCTCCGGTTCACAGGTGGAAACTGTCACCCTTTCTCCGGCAAAATTGGGTATTTCGGAGAAAATACTCCATGCCCTGACCGAATATGAGGAACACCGCCTCAAGGAGAATATTGCCCGGGGGAAGACACTCTACCTCTTCCATACCTGCTATGCGCTTGATACCTTCGATCGAGAACTGGGTGAACTGATCGACCTGCTCAAGACTTCCGGCGAGGTTATCAGTACCTTGCCGAGTGCTGAAGCAGGACTGGAAAACTGCATTTGCTTTGAAATCCTGTTCGGTACGACCAAACAGCCAGAAGAGATTTCGTCCTTGCAGAACCATTCGGCAGTTACCTTCCTGCAACTGGGAGGTCCGCCGGTACGGGAAAATCTCCCCATCGAAGCAAAAAACAGCCGTGCCGGACAGGAGGATGATATCGAACCGTCTGTGTCCGAAAGCGATGCGCCGGTTCTCACCGCCCGGAGCCTGTCTCGTACGATGCGGGTTGATATTTCCAAGCTCGACGACCTGATGAACATTGTTGGCGAATTGATACTTTTCCATGGCACGGTTGCCGCAATTTCCGAAAAAATGCGCAGCCAGGGGTTTTCCGGTCTCTCTGTCGAGCTTGGCAAGGCAGCCAAGGGGATGGAACGCAAACTGAATGAACTGCAAAAGCGGGTCATGGACGTCCGGATGGTCCCGGTAGGTCAGCTGTTTGAAAAAATGTCCCGGATCGTGCGCAAGATTTCCCGTGAGCAGGACAAGAAAGTCGACCTGAAACTGACCGGTACCGATACCGAACTCGACAAGATGATCGTGGAGGATATCGCCGATCCCCTCATGCATATCATTCGGAATGCCATTGACCACGGCATCGAGACGCAAGCGGAGCGGAAGAGCGCCGGCAAGGACGAGAAGGGCATTATCAGGCTTTCTTCCTATCAGAAAGGCAATCATGTTGTCATCGAGGTTGAGGATGATGGCCGGGGAATTGATCCGGAAAAGATTGCCGGCAAGGCGCTGGAGTTGGGACTCATCGAGACTGTCGAAGGGCTTTCGGCAAAGGACATTCTGGATATTCTCTTTCTTCCCGGTTTTTCCACCGCCGACCAGGTCAGTGACATTTCCGGCCGCGGTGTGGGCATGGATGTGGTCAAAAACAATATTGCCGCTGTTTCCGGTACGGTTGAGATAGAAAGCCGCCATGGCTCTGGAAGCCGGGTAGTTATTACGCTGCCGATCACCCTTGCCATAATAAAGGCTTTGCTGGTGGAAACTTCCGGACGCTCCTATGCTATCCCCATTACCTCGGTTCGGGAGACGATTTCGATGGAAGATGTGGAAATCCGCACCGTCGAACGCAAGGAGGTCATGCAACTTCGCGATACAACCCTGCCGCTGCTGCGACTGGAAAGATTTTTCGATTGCACCCGCTGCGATGACCTCTCCGAGAATTCTTACGTGGTTGTGGTTGGCGAGAAGGAACGGCGCGTGGGGATAATGGTGAATGATCTTCTCGGCCAGCAGGATATTGTCATCAAGTCCCTTGGCGATACCTTCAAGGGGGTACGGGGCATAGCCGGGGCTGCTGATCTTGGCGACCAGCGCACCATCTTGATTCTGGATGTGAGCGGCATCGTTTCCGAAGCGACCAGAGGCGGAGCGTAGCGATGTACAAGGCTTTCTACGGCCTCAGGGAGAAACCGTTCAGCAAGACCCCCGATCCCCGTTTCCTTTTTATGAGCCGGGTTCATGAGGAGGCCTTGGCCCGCCTGCACTACGCAGTGGAGGAAAGGGACCTGGCTCTTCTTACCGGAGGCATCGGTAGCGGCAAGACAACTATTTCCCGTGCGTTGATGGATAGTGTCGGCGAAGGGTTCCGGTTTTGTTTCATTTTCAACCCGATCCTTTCTGCCCTGGAGTTTCTCCGGCTGCTGGCGCACGATCTTGGCCTGGTATCGCCTTCGACAACGAAAGACGGTCTGCTCAAGGAGCTTACCGAAGAAATGTATCGTTGCCATGGCGAGGGCATCGTGCCGGTCATCGTCATAGACGAGGCGCAGATGATTCCCAGCCGGGAGGTCTTCGACGAGATTCGCTTGTTGACCAATTTTCAGCTTGACGATACGAACCTTCTTGCCGTAATCCTCATGGGGCAGCCGGAGTTGCGGGAAAAGCTTTCCGACCCTGTTTATGAGCCGCTTTGCCAGCGTATCGGCATCCAGTACCACCTGGATTCGTTGAGCCTGGAGGAAACGCTGGAATATATCGATTTCCGGCTTGCCGTTGCCGGGGGCAAACCGGGGCTGTTCCTGCCCGATGCGGTTCTCAGGATTTTCGAGTTGTCCGGAGGCGTTCCCCGCAGAATTAACACGATCGCCACGAATGCTTTGTTGGAAGGCTTTTCTCGCGATGCCGCGCTGATCGACTCGGTGATTATCGATGCACTGAGCGAAGAGTTCGTTGTTTAGTACCTTCGGGGCCAATTCATGAATCTTGCTGAAATTCGAAAAAAGGCACGGCAGCAAAAGGTCGGCGATTCTCAGTCTGCCAAGCCGTTATCAGCTGCGGTTCCGGAGCCGGAGGAGGCCGCCGGAACGGAACCCCTGAATAATAATGCCGCGTGCCGGGAAGAGATTCCCCTGCAGGAACCCTCCGGGGAATTGACTGCGGTGCTGCCAGCCAAGGAAATGCCCGCTGAGTTTCAGCCTGAGTTCGATCCTGTTGCCGTCCTTCTCGCAGGACGCAAAACCTCGGGTACTGCATCGGACACAGTGGATGCTCCGCAAAGCGGGTCCGCTGAAATTGCCGGAGAATACCTCAAGTGTCTCCGTTTCCGCGTTGCTGACGAGGACTATGGCGTCAGCCTGATGGACATCCGGGAGATTATCAAACCGCGTGATGTTACCGAAGTGCCGCGCATGCCTGATTTCGTGGCCGGGGTAATCTCCTTGCGGGGCGCGATCATTCCGGTGTTCGATCTCCGGCTTCGTCTCGGACTTGCCGCGAATCAACTTCCCGGGCGGGAGCGGATTGTTATTGCCAAGAGGCGGGAAGGAGCGGTCGGCCTTCTCGTGGATGAGGTACACCAGGTGATAAACCTTGTTGCCTCGGCAATCGAGAATGCCCCGCCGGTTCTGGAGGGTATTGACCGGGAGTTTGTTTCCGGAATCGGTCGCCATGGGCAGCGGATGATTATTTTGCTGGATCTGGAGAAAGTTTTTGATATTTCCCTTTGTTGAGGCATTCCGCTCCGGAGGGAGAGCAGTCGGTCACTAGCGGCGGGATGGCTGAAACTGAAATCGGCAAATCGTCACGTATGCGGGGAGGATCCTGTTGGACAGGGACATTCAGGAAATAAAGGTTGTCTGCTTTCGTCTGGGTCGGGATACCTACGCGCTTGACATTATGCGGGTCAGGGAGATTATCAAGCCGCAGAACCTTTCCGGACTTACCGAGGCATCTTCCTTTGTTGAGGGAGTCATCAACCTGCGTGGTGCCATCATTCCGGTGGTGGATCTCAGAAAACAGTTCGGCCTGGCCGCAGCTTCCAGCACGGGAGAATGCCGGCTTTTGATATCGGTTGTCGCACGTCAGCCTGTCGGACTGATTGTCGATGCGGTCACCGAAGTGGTTTCCGTCCCGGTTCGTGACCTCCAGCCACCACCTTCAGTGGTTAAAGTTGCGGGGTATCGCTATCTGCTCGGTGTCTGCCTGGTAAAAGATGTCATGGTGCTGCTGGTGAATCTGGACAAGATTTTTGCTGATAACGAGTCACACGAGTTGCTCGGTTTTAGCGCAGCGGTAAGCGAACCCTGATGTGAGACGGTGAAAGGACCTCCATGCTGCTTGGTTGCCCCACATGCAAGACACGATACAGACTTGACCAATCCAGGCTCGGCGCTGAGCGGATAATTCTGCAATGTTGCCGATGTCGGACCGTTTTTCGCGTTGCCGGCAAAATACCGACGCAACCTTCTCCGGTGAACGAAAGGGCTGCCGAGCGGGTCGGCAAACCCGTTACCGTGGTTGTTGCAAATGAAAGCGCGGACTTTTGCGCCGCGGTGAAACGCATTCTTGGTGCCGAACCTTTTACGGTTCTGTGCTGCCATGACGGCGGGGAGGCCATGGCTCTGATTGAAAAGAACCTCCCTGACGTGGTTCTTCTCGACGTGGCTCTGCCAACGCTGTATGGTTTCGAGATCTGCGAGAGAATCAAAAATAATCCGGCGCTTTCATCCGTCAAAACGATTCTTGTCGCTTCCATCTACGACAAGACCCGTTACAAGAGGGAGCCCCAGTCGCTGTACGGTGCGGATGATTATATAGAGAAGCATCATATTCCCGACTCACTGGCGACCAAGATATATCGAACCGTATTTGGACAGCAAACGGTCGACCCGGCTGATGGTGATGCCCTTGCCGATGAAGAGGAAAATACGACCGATCTGGAAAATATGTCTGTGAAGGAAATGGAGCAGCAGGAACTGGTTCGGGAAGAGATCCGCCGGGACGAAGAGACGCAAACCAGTCCCTGTGACAGCCTGCGGTTGTCGGAGGCGCAGGACAAGGCCCGACGCCTTGCCCGTATTATCATTACCGATATTGCGCTATACAACCAGAAGAAGGTCGAAGAGGGAATTAAGAACGGTACCTTCCATGAACTTTTCGAGGAAGAACTCCGGGAGGGCAAAATTTTCTTCAATCGACGGTTTCCGGAACAGGAGCAAGAGGGTGCTTCGTACCTGGAAGCTGCATTGGAAGATTTTATTTCCCTGAAGAAAACAGAACTTAACTGCCCGTAATTCAGTGTGACGTGGACGGCTGATGCATTCCTGCCGGATGCGAGGCATTGCGCAGAATTGACGGACGCCATGCCACCGGGAGTTGGCGCATTTCGGCCGGATCTTTGCCGATACCACTTGGCTGGCTACTCCGTAGCGTTTTTTACGGGAAACTGGCAATCGCCATCACTGTCCGGGGATTGAATGAATTCTCGCTCGATTTCGGAGGCTACTGGATAATGAACAAAAACCATTCCGCGGACGTTACCGAGGCTATCGTGAACTCCCTTTCCTCGCCGGATGAGGAAACGCGTCGCATTGCGGTGGTTACCCTTGCCTCGTTTGCCCTGGAGGAAACCGCGCCGCTTTTGTTCCGCGCCATGGGTGATACCAGTTGGCGGGTGCGGAAGGAAGCGGTAGAGGTCTTTCTCTCTTCGCATGATGCGGAACATTTCATCGGGGCGCTTTTCGATTTGCTCGGTTCCGAGGATAATGCGGGGATGCGCAACTCGGCGGCGGAAGCACTAACCCGGCTCGGCAAAAGTTCTCTGCCGGTTCTTGCTGCGCATGCGCAGGACAGCGACACTGATGTTCGCAAGTTCGTCGTTGATATCCTCGGTGCCGTCGGCGATCCGTCTTCCGTGCAGCTGCTGGTGTCCGCACTGGCTGACAGCGATCCGAATGTCGCCACAGCGGCCGCTGAAAACTTGGGAAGTATCGGTTGTGCAGAGGCTATTCCGCCGTTGCTGGCCGCACTTTCCCGCGATGACATCACTTTTCGCTACACCATTCTCGAGGCTCTTGGGAAGATCGGCGAACCGCTGCCTCTTCAGGCTGTAACCCCGTTCCTCGCGGAAGGGCTGCTGAAAAAGGCGGTGTACGAGTGCCTCGGTTCGGTGGCGGGAGCCGATGCCGCCCCGCTGTTGGTGAAAGGGCTTGCCGAATCGGGAAAAAGCGTTCGCGAGGCTGCCGCGAAGGCACTTGTGGCAATCCGTGACCGGGCACCTGACGAGTGGCTGCACAATGCCGGCGATGCTCTCCTTGAAGCGCTGGCAGGAACTTCCGTTGTTGAGCGGCTGCTTGCCTTGCTGGAGACTCCCGATATCATTCTGCGCCGTGCTCTTGTCAGGATTTTCGGCTTGATCGGGGATCCGCGTGCTGCCGGGGCAATTCTTCGGTCATGCCGAAATGAGCAGCTGCTGCCAGATTGTATTCCTGCCTTGCGTTCACTGGGGACCGTGACGATCGCTTTTCTCGAAGAGGAGTTTTGCCGGGCCGATGAAGGCGAGCGGGCCACTATTCTTCGTCTCTGCAGCGAGATGGGCATGAGGGAATCAGTACCGTTGCTGCGGAAAGCGATGGATGCCCCGTCTCCCCAGGTTCGGGAGGCAGCGGTCCGTGCCGTTGGCAGGATCGGTCTGGTCGATTTGATTCCGGAGATTGCCGCGCTGTTGGGCGATTTTGATCAGGATGTACGGCTGGCAGCGCTGGAGACCCTTGCGCTGCTTGCCGAGTTGGATGCTGCGTCCGTGGGGAGGATTGCCACATCGCTCTCCGTTGCTGATGACCCTGACAAGCGGAGGGATGCAGCGTACTTGTGCGGCGTGCTGCGTGATGGGGACCGTCTCTCGCTGCTGCTGAAGGATGAAGACGATCTGGTCAGGAGAACGGCGGTACAGAGGTTGGCGGGTTTCGGCAATGGCGATGCGATCCATCACCTTACCATGGCCCTTACCGATGAAAATTCCGGCGTCCGGATAGCTGCAGCAACGACGCTTGGCGAAACCGGGCGGCAGGAAGCTGTGGATCCGCTGGTGCTTGTCATGGCGGACCCGGATCCATGGGTCAGGTGCGCGTCACTCAGGAGCATGGGCAAAATTGGCGGGGATGTTGCGCTGGCAGCAATCGAGAACGCCCTCACTGGGGCAGACGGGCTTGTTTCGCTGGCCGCACTTGACGCCTTGCGGCATTTCGATACGGAAAAATCCCGGGAGTTGGCCCGTCGGGCCACGTCAAGCAGCGATGGTGATGTGGTAAAAGTTGCCATAGAGATCCTGACGGAGTTGGATGACTCATGGCTTGAAGAGCATGGCGAAGAGTTCCTCTGCTATCCCCACTGGGATGTTAGAAACATCATCGTCCGCTATCTGGCAGAAAAACGCGGGCGAGAGGTGGTGCCCCTGTTACGGCGCAGGCTGGAAAAGGAAACCGATGACCTGGTGAAGGGCAGGATTGTCGAGATCCTGGAAAGATTTCGATGATATTTGGAAAAGAGCCCGAAACAACCATGATTGAAGAGGAATTCCGGCTTATCAGGGACCTGATTCACAGCCATTGTGGAATCTTCTTCGACAGCGATGCCAAGTTCCTGCTGGAGAAGAGGCTTGCTCGAAGGCTGGACCTGCACCAGTTGCCCGGCTTCAAGGAATACTATCATTTCCTCAAATACAGCCGCGGCAGGGAACAGGAACTCTCCGATATCATGGATGTCCTTACTACGAATGAGACCTACTTTTTCCGTGAGGAGTTCCAGCTCAATGCCTTTGTCGGTGAAATCCTGCCGGATCTGAAGGCCGTGAAAGAAAAGCGGGGCGATCGCACGATACGCATCTGGAGTGCCGGCTGTTCGACCGGAGAGGAGCCCTACACGATTGCCATGCTGATTATGGAGACGGGCGCTTTCAAGGACTGGAAGGTCGAGATTGTCGGGACAGATATCAGTCACCGGGTTTTACAGCATGCCCGCAAAGGGGTTTACGGAAAATCGTCCTTCCGAACGACTTCGCCAGAGCGGGTTAACCGGTTTTTTCAGCAGCAGGACGGACTGTACCGGATCAAAGACGAGGTTAGGGGGCTTGTTACCATCAGTCATCTGAATCTGCTCGACGAAAACAGGATGATCTTGCTTGGCAAGATGGACGTGATTTTCTGCCGGAATGTGATTATCTATTTTGATCAGGTTGCCAAACGGATGGTCGTCGAGTCATTTTACCGGGTACTTCGTGAGGGGGGCTATCTGCTGCTCGGTCATGCGGAGTCGCTACTTAATACCACGACCGCTTTTGCGCTGAAGCATCTGAAAAGCGACATGGTGTACCAGAAGCCGGTGGCGGGTTCCGGGGCGAGGGGCGTCCTGTGAAAAAGATCCGGGTACTCGTCATAGATGATTCGGCCTTTAACCGGAGAACGATCAGCAAGATCCTGGAAGGTCTGCCCGAGGTAGAGGTGATCGGCTACGCGGTGGACGGTGAAGAGGGTATTCGGCGCATAATCGACCTGAAGCCCGATCTTGTCACCCTCGATATCGAAATGCCGCGCATGGACGGTTTTACCCTGCTTCGCATCATCATGAACAACCGTCCGACGCCGGTAATCGTGGTTAGTTCACGGGGCGGCGATGAAAGTGTGTTCAAGGCCTTGGAGTTGGGGGCAGTCGATTTTATCCTCAAGCCAACGGCCGGGGCCTCCGACGAGTTGATAAAGATCAGTGAAGACCTGCATGAAAAGGTGCGGAGTGTCTTCAACCTTAATATGTCCCTGGTTCGAAAGAGGGGGACGCTGCTGCGGAAAGAAACCGAACCGGATGGCGCGGCAAAGAGCAAGCCGATTTTCGTGCCACGGAGACGTGGCGCCGAAACGATCTCCGTGGTTGCAATCGGCGCTTCAACGGGTGGCCCTCCAGCATTGCAGAGCATTTTCTCCGCGTTGCCCGGAAACATTCCCTTTGCGTTGGTTGTTTCGCAGCATATGCCGCCCGGATTTACCCGGACTTTTGCTGAAAGGCTCGACAGGACCTCGGCCATTCAGGTTGCCGAGGCGCGCGACGGTGACCTGTTGCGGCCCGGCTGTGCTCTGGTTGCGCCGGGGGGACGGAATATGGTCTTTAAAAGAACGGATGGTGAGGTGGTGGTGCAGATTGTTGAACCGGGCCCAACGGAAAACTACCTGCCCTCTGTTGACAGAATGTTTCAGTCAGGGGCGGAAGCTTTTGGTCCCAAGCTCATGGGGGTTGTCCTGACCGGCATGGGGAACGACGGAAGCATTGGCACCTGTGCTATCAAGAAAGCCGGCGGACAAGTTATTTCAGAGTCCGAGGATTCGGCGGTAATATTTGGCATGCCGAGGGCTGCAATTGCGACGGGCATGGTTGATGCTGTCGTGCCGCTTGAAAAGATGACCGAAGAGATACTCGCACGCTGCGGTTTTGTTGGGGAGAGAAACTGAGAGGAGCATTCTATGGCGACTGATGATGAAAAAGGGGTTTCCTACAACGCTGAAGAGTTTCTGCAACTTTTTAAAAAGGGGGCCGAATTCACGCAGGACCTCCTGAAGGAGAATGAACGTCTCCGGTTTCGTATCCTCCAGATGGAAGAAAGCTTCCCTGATTCAGGCGAGGAAACCATTGTTACCGACGAGAATAGGAAGCTGGTGGAGAGAATAGAGTGCCTGGAGAGGGATAAGGCGGAAATTCTCGAGAGAATTGCCCAGATCGAGAGGGAAAATCAGGATTTCGCGGAACGCTACGTGGAGGTTGAGTCTGAGAACAATAATCTCGCCAACCTTTACATTGCCAGCTATCAACTCCATTCCACCCTCGATTTCCCGGAGGTGCTGCAGATCATCACCGAAATCATCATTAACCTCATCGGTGCTGAAGAGTTTGCTATTCTCCTGCTTGACGAAAAGACCAACGAATTAAACGCGATGGCAACGGAAGGGATCGCTAGAGAAGAAATCCCCTCGATGCAGATGGGCAGCGGAATAATCGGTTCCGTGGCAAAAAATGGGGAAAACTTTTTCGTCGACGATATAGAAGGATATACGCGTGACTTCCACAACCCGATGGTGTGTATTCCTTTAAAGATCAAGGAACATGTGATCGGCTTGATCGTTATCTACAAACTGCTCGTCCAGAAAAAGACCTTCGCCCCGGTGGACTACGAGCTGTTTACCCTCCTGGCGGGTCATGCCGCCACGGCGATTTTCAGTTCCAAGCTGTACTCCGAGTCCGAGCGAAAGCTCTCGACTATTCAGGGATTTATAGACTTGCTCACTAAATAAGGGGCACCCTATGGAGGAAATGCCGGTATGCCAGAATATAAGATATTAATTATAGAGGATTCCCCGACCATGAGGCAATTGATTGCTTTTGCCCTGAAAAGGCTCCAAGGGGTTCGAATCGTAGAGGCGCATGATGGTGTGGATGGGCTGAAAAAGCTTTCTTCCGAAAAGTTCGACCTGATCCTGACCGATATCAATATGCCGGTCATGGATGGCCTGAAGCTGGTAAGCCTGGTTCGCAATGATGCCAATTACCGCACTACTCCGATAGTGGTAATAACTACCGAGGGTGCCAAGGAAGACCGTGAGCGAGCACTTTCCCTCGGGGCGAATGATTATATTACCAAACCGATCCAGGCCAATAAGATTCTGGATCTGGCGCGGTCGCTGCTCAAGCCGGCCTGATTTCCGCAGCTAAAACCATTTCGGGCAAGCGCCTGTCACTGAAAAGGCGTTTGCCTGCTGAACGTAAAGATCCGGCAATCAAAGTGATATTTATCAAGTAGGGGCAGGCCCCTCTGTCAGCCCTGATTGGGCGGCAACAAGGGGTTGCCCCTACGGCTTTTTCCGTCTCATTTTGATTGCTGCTCAAAGTTGACATTTTACTTGTTGCGAATATAAACGGAGGTGTGCAGTCGTGGAGGAAAGATATATCCCCAAAGATGTTGAAGCTAAGTGGCAACGGTGCTGGGAGGATGGCGCGGTTTTTCGGGCGACCCGGAATGATGATAAAGAAAAATATTATCTGCTCGAAATGTTCCCCTATCCGTCGGGCCGCATTCATATGGGCCATGTGCGCAACTATTCCATCGGCGATGTGGTTGCGCGCTTCATGAGGATGCGCGGCCGCAATGTGCTTCACCCGATGGGGTGGGACGCATTCGGTATGCCGGCCGAAAATGCGGCTATCCAGCATAAGAGTCATCCGGGCACCTGGACCTACGAAAATATCGAGTACATGCGAAAACAGCTGAAAAAACTGGGCTTTTCCTATGATTGGGATCGCGAGATTGCCACCTGTCATGTGGAGTATTACCGATGGGAGCAGTTGCTCTTCCTGCAGATGTATGAAAAGGGTCTTGCCTATAAGAAGAATTCCTTTGTCAACTGGTGTCCGAAATGCGAGACCGTGCTTGCCAATGAGCAGGTGGAAGACGGCTGCTGCTGGCGATGTGACAGTGAGGTTGTCCAGAAGGAGCTCGATCAGTGGTTCCTGCGGATTACCGACTATGCCGAGGAATTGCTGGAGTATACCGATAAACTGCCGGGTTGGCCGGAGCGGGTTCTCACCATGCAGCGTAACTGGATCGGCAAGAGTTATGGCTGCGAGATTGATTTCGCCCTGGATGGACGTGCCGGTTCGGTCCGGGTCTTTACCACCCGACAGGACACCCTGTACGGCGCAACCTTCATGTCTCTTGCTCCGGAACATCCCCTTGCGCTGGAACTTGCTGTTCCCGAAAGACGTGACGACGTAATCGCTTTCATCGACAAGGTGAAGAGAACCGACAAACAGGTGCGAACCGCCGAGGATATGGAAAAGGAAGGGGTTTTTACCGGCAGTTACTGCATTAACCCGGTAACCGGCGGGCGCATGCCGGTCTATCTTGCCAACTTCGTTCTTCCGGAATATGGCACCGGCGCTGTCATGGCTGTTCCGACCCATGATCAGCGGGATTTCGAGTTTGCGCAAAAATACGGCTTGCCGTTGCAGGTGGTTATCCAGCCGGAAGGGGAGATGCTTGACGGGGCGACGATGACCGCAGCGTTTACCGATGAAGGTGTTATGGTCAACTCCGGTCCGTTTGATGGCCAGAAGAGCAGCGAAGCGCTGGAGAAGATTGCCGACTATCTGGAACAGGAAGGCCTCGGCAACAAGACCGTCAATTACCGTTTGCGCGATTGGGGTATTTCCCGGCAGCGCTATTGGGGGAATCCAATTCCGATTATCTATTGTGACGACTGTGGTGCCGTTCCCGTTCCCGAAAGTGATCTGCCCGTCGTTCTCCCCATGGATGCAAAGTTTACCGGCGAAGGGGGAAACCCGTTAGCGAAGATATCTTCCTACATCGCTGTTGACTGTCCGAAGTGCGGCAAGCCGGCACGCCGCGAAACGGACACCATGGATACTTTTGTCCAGTCCTCCTGGTATTTCCTCCGCTACTGCTGTCCGCGGTTCGATACGGCGCCTCTGGATCGGAGCGAGACGGAATACTGGATGTCAGTGGACCAGTACATTGGCGGCATTGAGCATGCCGTGTTGCACCTTCTCTATGCCCGGTTTTTCACCAAAGCCCTTCGCGACTTGGGGCATGTGGACATTGACGAGCCATTCATCAACCTTCTTACCCAGGGCATGGTGATCAAGGACGGCTCGAAAATGAGCAAGTCCAAGGGGAATGTGGTAGACCCCGATTCCCTTATTCAAACGTATGGCGCGGATACCGCCCGGCTATTTTCACTGTTTGCTTCACCCCCGGAAAGGGATCTGGAGTGGAACGATCAGGGTGTGGACGGAAGCTATCGGTTTCTCAACCGGGTCTGGAAACTGGTGTATGAGCTTGCCCCGCTGGTCAGGGATGCCAGGGCGTCAAAGACCGGGGTTCTTGCCGATGATGCGGTAAAACTTCGTCGGGCTGTTCACAAAACCATCAAGAAGGTAACCGAGGATGTGGCGGATCGCTTCCATTTCAACACCGCCATAGCCGCTATCATGGAACTTGTCAATACCATCACTTCCTTCGAATCGAAAAAAGACCCGGCGTGCGCCCCGGTCCTGAAGGAGGCCATAGAAACCGTTGTGCTGCTGCTTGTTCCGTTCGTTCCCCATATCACCGAAGAGTTGTGGGAAGGTCTCGGGCACTCGGGAGGAATTGCCGCCGCCTCATGGCCGTCCTATGACCCTGATGCCGTTGTCGAAGACCAGTTGACCATTGTTGTCCAGGTCAACGGAAAGCTGCGGGGCAAAGTGTTGGTAGACGCCGGAGTAGCCGAAGAAGAGGTTCGAGCAGTTGCCCTGGCCGATGAAAAAGTTGCTGCCCACATCGACGGCAAGACGGTGAGGAAAATTATCTATGTGCCGGGGAAACTCCTGAATATCGTAGTCGGCTGATGTTTGCCGGGTAAACCTATATAAAACCACCCCGGTTCTGCCGGGGAAGGGGGCTTTGTGCGAACTGCGCTGCTCATTGTGTATCTGCTGGTCATATCTTCACTTTTCTCCGGCTGCGGTTATCATTCTATCGCACAGGATAGTAAAATGCGTTTTGGTGAAGGAACGACCGTCAGTATTCCTATCTTTTCAAACAAGACGTATAAGCCGAACCTGGAAAATATCCTGCTCAACGACCTGATAGGCGAGTTTGCCAAAAGAAACGGGTTGCGGGTTGTCGAGCGAGAGGCTGCCGATTATACCCTGTCCGGCGAAGTGCTTACCTATAGCAAAGTAGCCATCTCCTACACGGGGTATGATATCGTGAAAGAGTATAAGGCTACCATGAATGTCCTTGCCACTTTGCGGAAAAACAGCAACCAGAAGGTGATCTGGCGGGGAGAACTTTCCTGGAGCCAGGATTTCCCGGCAAGTTCGGACATTGCCATCCAGCAGAACAGTGAGGATGCCGCTATCCAGATGATCTGCGAGCGGCTTGCGCAGCAACTGTATCTGAAAATCAATGAGGATTTCTAGTTCCTCGTCTTCTTCGGCGTATCGTTTCAAAGATCTTTTTCCCGGACAGAGCGGGGCGGGGCCATGGCGAGAGCAGTTCACCGAAAGGTTGCCGCTGTATCTGGCCCCTAGCCGCCGGTACGCCGAAGTTCTTCATGCCTCTTCCGTCAACGCGGCATCGGTTGTGCCGGTCGGGAAGGAAGTGGTGAAGCTTTATGAAATCTGCAGGTAACAGGATTCGAATAAGTCATTCATGAAATACCAGGAGTTCGTTCAAGCTATTGACAAGGGGAAAGTAACGCCCCTGTATTATCTGTACGGTGATGAACCGTACCTTATGGAAAAGTGTGTCCGGAAACTTCTCGAGCAGCTCGTCTCACCGGACCTCCGCGACTTCAACCTGAATGTTTATTACGGCACGGAAACCAAAGGCGAAGAAATTGCAGAGGCTGCCGCAACCCTACCCATGTTCGCTTCGTGGCGGGTCGTCCTTGTGAAAAAGGCCGATGCCCTCTCAGCGTCTTCCCTGGAGGTTCTCTCCTCTTACATCAGGCACCCCTCGCCTTCAACCTGCCTTGTTCTGCAGGGAGAAAAAATCGACCAGCGAAAAAAGTTTTTTTCCGAGCTCAAGAAAACCGGTGAACTCGTGGAATTCAAACGCCTCTACGAGAACCAGTTGCCGGCTTTTATCAGGAATGAGGCCTCGCTGCGCGGCAAGAAAATCGAGCCGGCGGCGGCGGATATGCTGGTCTATCTGGCGGGGAACAACCTCCAGGAACTGGTATCGGAGTTGGAGAAGGCCATTCTCTATGTTGGCGAAGGTGGCGAAATACAGGTCTCGCATATTCGTGCAATCGTTTCCGATACGAGGGTCAATAGTGTTTTTGAGCTTACCGATTCGCTGGGGGAAAAGAATCTCGAAAGAGCCTTGCGCAGCCTCGATACTCTGCTCAATGATGGAGAGGCGCCGTTGCTTGTCTTGGCCATGATAACCCGACACTATAGGCAAATCTGGAAGGTCCGGGAACTGCTGGACAAAAGGACTCCGACGCAGGACATCGGCAAGATTGCAGGGATCAATCCGTATTTTCTGCAGGGGATTCTCCGGCAGGCCCGGAATTATTCCGTGGTGGAACTTCGGTGGATATTCGAGAGGATCTTTGAAATTGATGGCGCGCTGAAAACCGGTGGCGGTAAGCCACGTATCCTGCTGGAATCATTGCTGATGGACGTGTGCTCTAAAGCCCCGGCAAGGTCTGCGTGAGTTTGCCGCAAGCCAGGTGACGAAACTGTTGGCTGATAGTCAGGCATTTCTCAGCAGTATTAAATGTTTGTCTGCGCAACAGCAAAAAGGGACCCCTTGGTGTGAGGTCCCTTTTTGCATTAAAGAAACGTATAATAAACTGTCGCGCTAGTTTCGCGGCTGGAAAACCTCTGGCTAGCCGAGGGTGTTGACCAGCTTGTTCAAGCGAGAGACATTGCGGGAAGCGTTGGAACGGTGAATGACACCTTTTGACGCAGCGGAATCGATGTAGGGAATTGCTGCCTGGAGGGATTCCTTGGCCAGGGTCACGTCGTTCGCTGCAACTGCTTCGCGAATACGCTTGATAAAGGTTCGCAGTGTTGAGCGGACATGCTTGTTACGTGCATTCTTCTTTTCATTCTGCTTGATTCTCTTCAGTGCCGACTTGTGATGAGCCAAACTACACCTCCCAAATATGTGTAACGGTTTGTAT
>JAQUHN010000076.1 GCA_028683555.1 Geobacteraceae bacterium
GACTCCCCCGGGGAGCAGGAGGGTAACAGCCTGCTCCAGAGCGGCCAGAGTCGTCTCCGGCCGGGTCACGGCCCCGGAGCTGTTTCCCGGCAGATACCCCAGATTGAAGACCACCGCCCGTACCGGCTCCCGGATGTGTTCGGCAAGACACTCGTGGCCGGCATGGACCAGGTTGACCCATGCGGCGCAGCCGGCCTCGTGAACCCGGTCGGCAGTTTCGACAAGGGCCTCGGACTGGATATCGAAGGCCCAGACTGCACCGGCAGCACCCACCAGTCCGGCCAGAAAAAGCGTGTCGCGGCCCCGGCCGCAGGTGGCGTCGACCACCCGATCGCCGGGTCGCACCGACCGCTGGAGAAAGAGGCGCGAAAACCCGACCGCACCACCGAGTCCCTCCGTTCTCATCGGTTACTCGCCACTCGTCCTGGTGCGTTTCTCGCCGAAAAGCGCCAAAACAGCCGGCAGGGTGATAATGAAGGCAATCTGGCAGGCCACCATGCCGAGGGTCATGATAGCGCCGATACTGAAAACGCCCTGGTGACTGGCAACCATCAGCGCGCCGAAACTGATCATGATGGTAAGGGTATTATAGAAAACCCCCCGACCGGTACTGCTGATGATTACCTCATAACCGGTTTCCCCTTCCCGACGAAAGCGGTTGATGATGTAAATGCCGGAATCGATCGCAATTCCCAACACTAGCGGCATAACGATAATATTGGCCGAATTGAAATTGATGCCGAACAGCCACATCCCGCTTACCATGAACAGGACGCCCACCACCAGCGGCACGAGCCCGATCAGAGAATAGCGTACACTCCGGAAAGTGATCAGCAGAATAACGACGATTGCCAGGAAGGCGTAAAGAAAAGCACCACGGTAGGAATCACGCATGATGGTCATGGATTCGTACACCATGACCGGCTCGCCGGTGGCATTCGGCTCGATTTTCCGCACCTCGGTCAAAAATTCCTCGAGCGGCTCCCGGTCGAAAATCTCTTTTTTCGGTGCTATCTGCAACAGGTACTTGCCGGTAGAACCGACAAAACGGCTCCGCAGCTCTTGCGGGATATCGGCGGAGGTAACAGGTGCAGCATTGAGGGTACTTTTGAGTGCAGCGATTTTTTCCGGCAGCCCTTCAAGGAGGTTGCCCTGAAAATCCCGCAGCATCCCGAGGGCATTGCCGTCTTTTTCTTTTTCCAGGGTGGCGAAGAATCGGTCGAGCGTCGCAAGAAAATCGGCAGCAGTTTTCGCCTGGGGAAGTTTTTCCCGCTCCAACCGCTGCACAAAACGCTCCACGGTGGCCCGGAACTTCTCAAAGACCGCGGGCAGTTCCATCACCTGCAGGTCTTCCTCGTAAGGAACCGGCTTGACGTCCGCCAACTTCGCCCGCAGATCGGCAAGCACTGCCAGCTTGCGCTCCTGGTCCTCGGGAACGAAGGAAGCAATGCTTACCACGTGGTCAACAGCAGGCAGCGCCTCAAGTGCCTTGGCCCGGGAAGCGGCCTCTTCCGGAGACCCGGCCACGGCGACGGCAAAGTACCCGGAATTTTCCGAGCTCTTCATCAGTTTGTAGGCATAGGTAACCGATTCCAGTCCTTTTGCCTGCAGATTCATCAAATTATAGTCGAAAACCACCTGTGAAAGAGGATAGAGCGAGAGCAGACACAGCAGGATGGTCATTGCCAGCACGACACGCGGATAGCCGAACAGAACCGTTTTTATGACCCGCCGCAGGGAATATGATCGGGAAGACGGCGATACTCCCGAGGATACGTCCGAGACAGCAGGCATCTTGCGATTCTTTTTTCCGTATTTGATCGGAATTACCAGCATTGCAGGAAGTACGGTAAAGGTTACCAGTACGCAGATGGCAATGCCGATGGCGGCAATGATGCCCAGTTCGGCAACTCCCTTGAAATCAGTAAAGGCAAAGGTGAGAAATGCCGCGGCAACTGTTGCCGCAGCCATGACAATCGCCCAGATGTTCCTGTTGAGGGCCGTTTTGAGACTTTCGAGGCGCAGGTGTCCCTTGAGTTGCTCTTCCTGATAGCGAAGCACGATCTGGATCCCGTACTCGATACCGATACCGATCAGCATGATGGCAAACACCATCGAAAGGATATTGAGGTGGCCGACAACAAGCGTTGCCATGCCGAAGGACAGGGCAATGGCGACCAGCAGCGAAATCATGGCGGCAAAAGCATTGACAATGCCGCGGAAGGCAAAGAGCAGCAGGATGACCGTCAGCACTACGGAAAGTATTGTTGCCAGGGTAATATCGCGCTGGCTGGTTGCCATTTCCTCATATTCGAGCACCGGCACGCCGGTGAGACCAGCCGTTACTCCGGACAAGGTCGGATCAGCGGCAAGTTGTTTGAGTTCCGCCCGCACAGCGGCGATGGCCTTTTCAGCCGGGACAAAGCTGCCGCTGTCCTTTACCGGCAGAATGGTTATGATCTGCATCCGTGCAGCCTTGGCCATCTGGGATTCGGTACCGTCACTGCCCGAACCGAGAAAAAAGCTGTCGAGTGAGAACGCCCCGCCATCCGGCTTGGCGAACTGCGCGAAGCCCGCCCCCAGTTTTTCCAGCATGAAGATCAGACTTGACCGTTGTTCCTGCGCGCCCGGTGCACCCGGCGCCGTTGCCATATAGGAATCCATCTGCGCAGTAAGGGAGGTGAAGAGGGTCTGCACCGAAGGAGAAACCGACAACTCCTTCATCACCGGTTCCGCTTTTACGAGATTTTCGCTGAGAGAAACGAGGTCATCATACGGCAGGAACAGCAGGCCGTTTCTCTGGAAGAACGGCAGCCCGTAGGGATAAAAAACCTCGCGGAACACATCCTTTTTTTTCAAAAGTCTGCCATAGAGCTCGTTGCCGAAGCGACCGGCTTTCTCCGGACTGTCACTTTCAATGACAACGACGATTTCTTCCTGGTCGCCGAACTCCTGACGATAGTCGCGATAATCCCGATGGAATTTACTGTTCTTCGGCATCAGGTCGTCCCTGCCGGTCAGAAACTCCAGGTTGTCGCGGGTATAGAATATTGAAACCGCGGAAAGTATCAGCGCCAAACATACAATGAGTAGCGGAAACCGGGCAATGACGCGGAACAGGCCGCGCTCCTTCCCTGCTGAATTCCTCATAATTTTCCTTCCTCCTCGCAAAAAAAGCGTTTTGAGGGTAGCATAGGCCTGCCATGAAATCAACCGCATCAAATCTGTCGTCACAATCTCACAGTAGCCTGATTTTATTATCTAAATTTTCCAATAAGGGGAAACGTCCGTGGAAAAGGAGTATACCTTTTTGCAAAAATATGATAGAAATTTCCAGTTATTCACTAAAATGCCAAATTGTGTCCCATGAAAAGATGGTGACTTTTCAAGGTTTTCAATGGAGTACACTGGAATGAAACCCTGCAAACACCCCATATCGAATGCATTAACATCTTTCAACGGCGCTTCCCTGGAAAAAACCGAGCATTCAACTCTGAAAACCAGCGCCAAAATACATCACCTGCCAGCCTCTATCTGGAAAAAGAAATCGACGGAAAATGCTACTCCGCTGGATGTCAGCATTGAGAGAAGCTGTGATTTCTTCTTCCGCGAACAGCTTCCAGAAGGGTATTGGTGGGCAGAGCTGGAATCTAACGTAACCATTACTGCCGAGTATGTCATGCTGTTCCATTTTCTCGGCATGGTGGACAAGGCGCAGGAAAAGAAGCTCGCCCGTTACATTCTCAGCAAACAGACGCCGGAAGGCTACTGGACCATATATTATGGCGGTCCCGGAGACCTTTCCACCACGATCGAGGCCTATTTCGCGCTGAAGCTTGCCGGCTATCCGGCCGATGACCCGGCAATGGAAAAGGCCCGCATGTTCATCCTGAAAAAGGGCGGCATCATAAAGTCCCGTGTTTTCACGAAGATTTTTCTTGCCCTATTCGGCGAATTCGCCTGGTTCGGCGTCCCGTCTATGCCCATTGAGCTCTCGCTTCTGCCGAACTGGGCATACCTGAACATGTACGAGTTTTCCAGCTGGTCGCGGGCAACGATCGTGCCACTGTCCCTTGTCATGGCGACTCGGCCGGTCCGAAAACTGCCACCCTGGGCCCGGGTTCAGGAGTTGTACGTTCGCCCGCCTCGGCCGACCGATTACACCTTCACCAAGGAAGAGGGTATCCTGACCTGGAAAAACATCTTCATCGGCGTCGATCACCTGTTAAAGATTTATGAGCGGAGCCCGATCAGGCCCTTCATGAAAAAAGCCATGGCGCTTTCTGAACAATGGGTGCTGGATCATCAGGAACCGAGCGGCGATTGGGGAGGCATCCAGCCGGCAATGCTCAATTCGATCCTGGCCCTCAACTGCCTGGGCTACGCCAATGACCACCCTGCGGTACAGAAAGGCCTTGATGCGCTTGCCAACTTCTGTATCGAAAGCGAAGACAGCATTGTTCTCCAGTCCTGCATCTCTCCGGTCTGGGATACGGCGCTGGCCCTGAAAGGGCTCATTGATGCGGAAGTACCCGCTGACCATCCTGCGCTGGTAAAGGCAACACAATGGTTGCTGGACCGGGAAGTACGCAAACCGGGTGACTGGAAAATCAAATCTCCCGACCTGGAACCGGGAGGCTGGGCTTTCGAATTTCTCAATGACTGGTACCCGGACGTTGATGATTCCGGCATCGTCATGATGGCCATGAAGGACGTAAAACTCAACGATTCAAAAGCCAAGAATGATGCCATTAAACGCGGGATTGACTGGTGCCTTGGCATGCAGAGCAAGAATGGCGGCTGGGGAGCCTTCGACAAGGACAACACCAAACATATCCTCAACAAGATTCCCTTCGCCGACCTTGAGGCGCTCATTGACCCGCCGACCGCGGATCTGACGGGAAGAATGCTGGAACTGATGGGAACGTTCGGCTACCCAAAAGACTTTCCGGCTGCGGTGCGCGCTTTGGAGTTCATCAAAAGCGCCCAAGAACCGGAAGGCCCATGGTGGGGTCGCTGGGGCGTAAATTATATTTACGGCACCTGGTCCGTCTTATGCGGCTTGCAGGCAATCGGAGAAGACGCCTCCCAGCCGTATATACAGAAAGCCGTTACCTGGCTCAAAGCGAAACAGAACGCCGACGGCGGCTGGGGAGAAACCTGCGAATCCTATAACGATCCGGCTCTTGCGGGAATCGGTGAAAGCACGGCATCCCAGACAGCTTGGGCGCTTCTCGCCCTGATGGCCGCAGGAGAGAAAAATTCAGCGTCCGTAGTCCGGGGAATCGAGTATCTCATTCGAACCCAGCAACAGGACGGAACCTGGAATGAAGACCAGTTTACCGGCACCGGTTTCCCCAAATACTTCATGATCAAATATCATATCTATCGCAACTGCTTCCCGCTCATGGCACTGGGAAGACACCGCAGCCTGCTGAGCTAACAAGCCTTAAGTCAAAGCATCCCCGACGCAGTATAGCCTTGGGGAGTGAGCGAAATACCACTACAGACACTATCTATGAAAAAGGTTTTTGTTACCGGAGCCACCGGTTTTATCGGCGCAAGCCTGGCACGGGAACTGATGGAGCGAAACTGTGAAGTCAGAGCGCTGGTCAGACCCGGATCGGATCGGAGAAACCTCGCCGGACTCGATATCGAATTCTGGGAAGGTGATCTTCAGGACGAGCCTTCCTTAGAAAAAGGGCTTGCCGGTTGCGACACCCTGTTCCATGCCGCGGCCGACTATCGCCTCTGGACCCGCGACCCGGCATCCATGTATGCCATCAATGTGGAAGGAACACGTTCAATCCTCCGGACAGCTCTCAAAAGGGGACTTTCCAGGGTTGTCTATACCAGCAGTGTCGGCACTCTCGGCAACCCGGGCGACGGAACGCCTGGGAACGAAGTGACACCGGTATCCTTTGATGACATGGTCGGTCACTACAAAAAGAGCAAGTTTCTTGCCGAACGAGTGGCAGAAAGCTTCATCGACCAAGGGTTGCCACTGGTGATCGTTAATCCGTCAACTCCCGTGGGACGTTTGGACATCAAGCCGACGCCTACCGGTAAAATTATCGTCGATTTTCTTAACAGGAAGATGCCTGCCTACTTGGATACCGGCCTCAATCTCATTGACGTGGAGGACTGCGCCAAAGGACATGTCCTGGCAGCCATCCACGGACGTATTGGGGAGAAATATATCCTGGGCAACGAAAACCTGACCCTGAAAACCATTTTCACCCTTTTGGAGGATATTTCCGGTTTGCCGGCACCAAGGGTGAAACTTCCCTACGCACCAATCCTTATCGCTGCCTACATCAATGAAGGGATATCCAAACTGACTCGAAGAGAGCCACTTATCCCCTTGGCCGGGGTGCAGATGGCCGGCAAGCTGATGTTTTTCGACTCGTCAAAGGCAATCCGCGAACTCGGACTTCCCCAGCATCCGGTAAAAGAAGCCCTTGAAAAAGCAGTGGCATGGTTCCGCGCCGAAGGATACGCCCACTAGCAGTCGGGCCGGCCAATTTCGTCACAGGGTAGACGAAGGGTTTCTTTCTTAGTACAATCCGTATACACTATAGAAATTAATACATACCTATCAACTTCGAATCACATCGGGAGTATTACATGTACCCACTCCTCGAAAAAATAGACAGTCCTGCTGATCTTAAGCTTCTCAATAACGAAGAACTTGCCGCGCTGGCTGTAGAACTTCGCGGATTTCTGTTGGAAACCGTATCCTGCACCGGCGGTCATCTGGCGTCGAATCTCGGCTGCGTGGAACTTTCTCTTGCTATCCACTACTGTTTCGATTCACCGGTTGACAAGATCATATGGGACGTGGGGCACCAGGCATATACTCACAAGATCCTCACCGGCCGGCGGGACACCTTTGCCACCCAGCGTCAATACAAGGGACTGAGCGGTTTTCCGAAGCCTGCCGAATCGCCCCATGACGCTTTCGGCGCAGGTCACTCGTCCACATCCATTTCAGCAGGTCTCGGCATGGCAACGGCGAAAAGCCTCCGTGCCAGCGACAACAAGGTTATTTCCGTTATCGGCGATGGTTCCCTGACCGGAGGGCTCGCATTTGAAGGCCTCAACCAGGCCGGGCATCTGAGAAAAAATCTTATCGTGATCCTCAACGATAACGATATGTCCATCTCGAAAAATGTCGGCGCCTTTTCCTCTTTCATCTCGAGGAAACTGACCGGAAGCTATTTCCGCGACCTGAAAAAGGAAATGCAGTCGCTCCTCAAAGGGATCCCCGCAATCGGCACCAACATTCTCCATTTCGCCAAGAAAGCCGAAAATTCGCTCAAGGGATTTCTCACGCCGGGCACCCTCTTTGAAGCCCTCGGTTTCGACTATGTGGGGCCGATCAACGGCCACGACCTTCCCCAACTGATCGAGGTATTCCGCAACTGCCGATCCGTTGACGGACCGATCCTTATCCACGTCATGACCACCAAAGGCAAAGGTTACCCGCCGGCGGAAAAAGATCCCGACATCTTTCATGGAGTGGGGCCCTTTGACATCCAGACCGGAGCCCTGAAAGCCAAAAAGTCTGACGTACCGTCCTATACGGCTGTTTTTGGTCAGACACTGCTAAAACTTGCCGAAGCGGATGAGAAAATCATTGCCATAACCGCGGCCATGCCCGACGGAACTGGCCTTTCCCCGTTTGCCCGCAGCTTCCCCGATCGGTTCTTTGATGTGGGAATCGCCGAGCAGCACGCCCTGACCTTTGCCGCCGGTTTGTCTGCCGAAGGTTTCCGACCGGTCGCCGCTATTTACTCCACCTTTGCCCAGCGAGCCTACGACCAGGTATTCCACGATATCTGTCTGCAGAAGCTTCCGGTAACCTTGGCACTTGATCGCGGCGGGCTCGTCGGTGACGACGGCCCCACCCACCACGGTGTTTTCGATCTCTCCTATCTGCGGCATTTCCCTGAAATGACCGTCATGGCGCCCAAAGACGAAAACGAGCTGCAGCATATGCTCAAAACAGCCGTGTATGCCAACCGTCCCATATCGCTCCGGTATCCACGCGGAGCGGGATACGGCGTAACCATGGACCAAGTTCCCGTGTCACTGGAAATCGGCAAGGGAGAAATTCTCGAGGACGGTGCGGACTTGGCTATCATTGCAATAGGAACAACCACCTATCCGGCCCTTGAGGCGGCGAAAAAGCTCGCTGCGCAGGGAATCAGTGCCACAGTCATCAATGCCCGCTTTGTTAAGCCGCTGGACAGCGAAATGATCCTCCAGGCGGCCCGCAAAACAGGAGTCCTGCTGACCGTTGAAGAAAACGCCCTTGCCGGCGGGTTCGGCAGTGCTGTCCTGGAACTCCTGGAAGCGGAAGGGCTCACCGGAACCAAGGTAAAAAGAATCGGCATACCGGACCGCTTCATTGAACACGGCAGCCAGGCTCAATTGCGCAAGGATCTCGGGCTCGACGCGGACGGTATTGCCGATGCCGCCAGATCCATCCTTTCCCGCAAGGTGAGATCGGCTCCCGCACGCGTACGTGTCATGTAATTTCCCGCTCCTTCCGTCTTGTCGCCGTGATGTCATTGACAACTGGACGGAATACGGAAATCCCTACTGAATCACCAGTGCTGAAAGGAACAAGAATCATGCGTTTTCCCCTGAAGTTGAATATTGATCTCACAAAATACATCCTTTGGAACAAGCTGAGAAAGGTAGAGAAGTTTCCGCTTGTTCTGATGCTGGAGCCAACCCATCTATGCAATCTAGCTTGCTCCGGATGTGGTCGTATCCGGGAATACGCGGAAACTCTTTCGCAGGAAATGTCACTTGAAGAATGCCTGCAATCAGTTGACGAGTGCCCGGCTCCCGTGGTCACGATAACTGGCGGCGAGCCATTTCTCTACACCCACATCCACGAACTCATCAAGCAGGTTCTGGCCCGGGGAAAACATATTTATCTCTGCACCAACGGCCTGCTGTTGGAGGAAAACCTGGACAAGATGGTGCCACATCCCAACTTCACCCTCAATGTCCACATGGACGGGCTGGAAACAACCCACGACCGTATTCTGGAACAGAAGGGCGCCTTTACCACGGCAATCGCCGGGATCCGCAAGGCAAAGCAACTCGGCTTCCGCCTCTGCACCAACACCACCATCTTCAAGGAAACCGACTTGAGAGAAATCGATGACCTCTTTACCATCCTCAGGAGCATCGGTGTCGATGGTTTTCTCGTTGCGCCAGGTTTCGGCTATGAGGCAGTCGGCGAAAAGCTCTTCCTCGAGCGCCGCGACATCGAACAGAAGTTCCGTGAGGTTTTCGCGATGAGCAAACGCCACCGCTTTCTTTCTACCCCCATGTACCTTCGTTTTCTGATGGGTGACAAACAGTTGGATTGCACACCGTGGGGAAATCCGACCCGCAACACCCAGGGATGGAAAGCGCCCTGCTACCTGATTACCGATGGCCATTACCCTTCATTCCGGGAAATGATGGAAAAGACCGAGTGGGAAAAATATGGGGTCGGCAAAGACGAGCGCTGCGCCCAATGCATGATGCACTGCGGATTCGAGCCTTCTGTTGTGCGGGAAATGGGTAAAAACTGGCGGGATATGTGGGAAATGATCACCTGGAACCTCTCGTAAACAAATCTCATCCCTTTACCGAAAACAAAAAGCGATCCTGATGCACGTCAGGATCGCTTTTTCGTTTCTTGCCATAGGCTTCCGCCCTTTAGCCGATTGCCTTACCAGCATATCAGCGGGACTTCCCCACAGCAACACGATCACATAGTCCCGCAAGCGGGCAGGTTGAACATCGCGGCGAGAGAGGAGAACAATGATTCTGGCCAAAGGTCACCAGGAGGTCGTTGATTTGGAGCCAGTACTCCCGCGGCAGCTTGTTGCGCAAAGTAAATTCGGTTTCCTCGGGAGTTTTAGTAGCCACATACCCCCAGCGGTTGCAGATGCGATGCACATGGGTATCGACGCAGATCCCCGGCTTGGCAAAACCGAGTGTTACCACAAGATTGGCGGTTTTACGGCCCACCCCTTTCAGCTTCAGTAATTCATTGAGATCATCCGGCACTTTTCCCTGATATGCATCCAGCAGGGTGTGGCAAATGCCGATGATCTGTTTTGTCTTGTTGCGGTAAAAGCCAACCGGATAAATCGCCTTCTCAATAACATCCGGAGCAAGCTCGACCATCTTTTCCGGAGTATCTGCCAAAGCGAACAACCTTTCGGAAGCAGGTCCGGTTGTTTTGTCCTGGGTACGGAGGGAAAGGATACAGGATATCAAAACCTTGAAAGGGTTGCCCTCGCGTTGGGATACGATGGTAACGGCAGGCGATTGCCAATGGCGAACCGCTTCGGTGAGCAATTTTATACATTCGTGGATTTGTACGGAGTCCATGTACAGTTCTCCCCATATACTGCCCGAAAGGCTACATTGTAGCGGAAGAGAATTTCCGCAACAACGGAAAAGAGCGACCCGGGGTGTTTCCCCGGTTGAAGATTATCATTTTCTCCCCTATACTGGAAGAATCCTGAACAGCGAGGAAGCTTGATGAAACAGTTTGTCGATCTCCATATCCACACCTATCACTCGGACGGAGTCTATGCGCCTTCCCAACTTGTTGCCATGGCAGCGGAGAAAGGGCTGAAGGCAATTGCCATTGCCGATCACGATTCAGTTTCCGGTGTCGATGAGGCACTTGAACAGGGCGATCGGCTTGGTGTCGAAGTTATCCCTGCGGTGGAACTTTCCATCGGCTTCCGCGATTTCCATGATATTCACCTGCTAGGCTACTACATCGACCACAAAGATAAGTGCTTCACTGCGCAGCTTGCCGAGTTCCGCAAGGCGCGCGATCGACGAGGAAAAGCGATTGTCGATAAAATCAACAGCAAACTTGCTTCGGAACGTAAAGCCTGTATCTCATACGACGAACTGATCGATATGGCGCAGGAATCACTGAGCCGGCTTCATATTGCCCGACTGCTGGTGTCAAAAGGCCTGGCCCGCCATGTGCAGGACGCCTTCAATCGCTATCTGCATCCGTGCGATGTACCGAAACGTTACTTTCCCCTGCAGGAAGCACTTGCGGAAATCGCCCGGATCGGGGGAGTCTCGGTACTCGCCCATCCGCAAAGCATTACCGATGATCGTAGAGTGATGAATACTCTCGTCAGGGAGATGAAAGTCATGGGGTTGGACGGCCTGGAAGTGTTCAACAACCTCTGCTTCAAAGACGACATGATTTTTCTGGAAGGACTCTGCCGGGAACTCGATCTTGCCATGACCGGGGGATCAGACTTCCATGGCTATGAAGACGACGTCCAGCTTGGTATCGGCCGTGGGGCTCTCGCTGTAGCCTATCACCTTCTCGAACCACTGAAGGCACGTACAGCACAAGGACGGCGTAGCTCGGTTCCCGCACAAAGAGCAGAAGTTACCTAGCAGCAACGATCAGAGCTTCGGCCAAAACAATGTGTACCTTTCACGGCACTAGGATTGGAAGGCACTGATACGAACGGATAGAACTATGGCAGATGCCCGCGAAGTACTCGAAACCATGAAGCAGGTGGCAAAGATTCGCATTGAAATGCTGAAAGAAGGGACAACCTTCCACAGCGAGGCCAAGCAGGCATATTACCTGAAGGAATACGAAAACAAGTTACGCGAGATTGAAGAATTAATCCGCCGAATAAATATCCGGCTGGTTTACAGCAGGGGAGCTCTTCAGGATGAAGAGCCGCCGAAAGAATGAATCCAGCATCTCCGGGCAGATTGTCGATTTCACTTCCCTTGAAATTACCCCGCCAAGACACAGGCTCTTGCTCCGGCCACCTGATCAAGCCCTGTGGCAAGCTCCGATTGCAATAAATACCATCAGCCGGTCCCACCCTGAGAGAGGCCTGTATTCCGGAGCCAGTTGCTCTGCCAACCGGCCACCAAAACCAGAGAAGACCAATGGCACCTCTCGCTACTCGAAACCGAGAGAAAGAGTGAGTGCCGTTCGTTTTTCATTATCCCCATAGCGAATCACAAGGGGCAAACGATAGTGGCCATCCCCAAGCGACTCAAGGCAGCCATCAAGCTCAATTTCCGGCGATGGTAAATCGGAAGAAACTCCCTCCAGTTCAGTAACCGTCAAAGGAGTCGTGGTGGCAGGCTCCGGCTCGTCGAAATTTTCACCGAAAGTAACAGTCGACTCCTCACTTTCGAAATCACCGGCCAACTCATCATCGGATGAAGCTAGCAGTTCGAAATCAGGCATTTCCGGCTCATCGGCAGGCGAAACCGGTTCTTCGGAGCAGGCAACATCCTCCTGCAGATCGTCATGCAGGGTCAGCGGTTGTTCTTCGACAAAAGACTCGCGGTAGTCCGGTGCAGCAGTAAAATCATATGCTGACGCAGCCACGGGAGAAGCCTCGGGCTCAGGTTGCAACGCCGCTCCCGGTCCGGATTCGTCAGTGGCCACCGCAAGTTCGTCTTCCTGCTCGAGAAGCGTGTCGCGCAGCGTCTGAACGATCATTTTCACCATTTCTGAAAGAGTTGACAGAACACCCTGGCCAGAATTGGCAGCAGCCGGCAGGAATGGAAGATCTCCCGTATCCAGCAGATTTTTCATATCCTCCGGAACCATGGCGTCGGAAAGATCTTTTTTGTTGAATTGAAAAATGCAGGGTATGTCTTCCAGCTTTGTATCATGGGCGCCGAGGAATTCCTTGAGACTCTCAAGGCTCCTGCGATTTTCCAGCATCCTTGACGAGTCCATGTCGGCAACGAACACTATCCCGTCAACACCCTTGAGCACGTTCTTCCAAATCGCCCCATCAACGTCATCTCCCGGAACTGTGTACAGGTGAAAATGGATTTTGAAATCCTTGACCCCGCCCAGTTCCGGCCTCATGAAGTCAAAGAAAACCATTCTGCCGCTCGGTGTGTTCAGAAATTTGAACTTTCCCCGGTATTCGGGTTTCAGCTTATTGTAGATAAACTCCAGATTGGTTGTCTTACCAGCCCGACCGGGACCAAAGTAGACCACCTTTGCGTGAATTTCTTTTTTTGCATCATGTACCAGAGCCATGGGAAACCTCCCTATTTCTCTTTCTCTTTATTCATGATCATCCGTCTCGCCTGAGTCGAGATAACGGAAGAGACATTTTTACTTTTCGACAGCAGGCCAAGATCCTTGTTCGTAAGTCCTCCAAGAAAACGCAAGGTGAAATGAAGCGGAGTCTTGGAGTTTTCTATCAAAGCCTTCCTTATTTGGTAATTCTTGGTCCAATCCTTGTTGATACAAATTTCGCGGAGAATATCATCATTGTTCAACTGGCACTTCGAAATAGTTAAAATCTCGCCTTCTGTAATCCGGGGATTCTTTATGACAGATCCGGAAACCATCTTGTTCTTGTCTTTGACAAGTAACATTCGCCATTCCTTGTCGCCGGTCAACGCCATCTTGATTTTTTCCGAGATTCCCATTTCCATGGCAAGCTGGTAATTGGATTTGAACTCTTCTTCTGCGTCATCCTCCTGCTCTTCCTCGGCAATCTCATCTATTTCCCCTTCTGCGAGTGCCGATTGGCCTGCCACCTGATCCTGGTCTCCATTGGCGCCAGTATCGTCAGGAGATTGCCCAGCCATTTGTGCAAGACAGGCTTGGGTCTGCGCATCCGCTGCCGGGTTAAGCAAAATTATCTTCGCCACAGCAGTTTTTTTACCATGCAGCGTAGCAAGGAGTTGCAGGATGCGCGGGTGAATTGACGGATCGGAGCAGATTTCAAGGAGCAACTGCTCGGAGAGGCCTTCGAGTCCGGAAACAGCTTCAGTCTTGATTTCCGGATCAGGGTCCCGCGTGAGAAAATACTGTACAACCGGGACATCCGCCGGAAGAAGCCCCGCCTCGCCACGAGCGGCTTTCAGCTTCTCCTCCCGAGGCGTATCCGGCTGAACATAGCGAGCGGCAGCCCGCGATATTGTAACCCTTACCTTTCTCGAATCATCCATAACCGAATATTACTTCTTCAACAGGGTTGGATATGGCTTGAAACCCAATTTCTTCAACCGCTCAGCCTCTTTCAGCGCCGCCTCGCGGGTCTGAAAACTTCCTGCAGTCAGACAATACATCGAAACCGGTGCTTGAGACTGCTTCAGAATGGGCGCGAAGCCCTCTTTCCGCAAACGTTCCTGCTCCTGTAGTGCTCGGTCCTTACTGAAATAGGAACCGGCGTATATTCCATACGTACCGTTGCCCCGCAGCAGGAAAGCATCCTTGCTGGTTTTCTTCAACCTGGACAGCTCTTCCTGTGCCGCTGAAGACGAAGCAACTTCGGCCACCAGCAGTCTGTTCATTGTCTCGTTTTTTACTTTTCCAGACGAAACGGAAACCTGCAGGCCGGCCTTCTCCAGCTTCAACTTATCGGCAAGAACCGAGGACTTGAGCACATAGGTGCCGACCGTCAAGGTGTATAACCCGCCGCTGGTTTTCAAAGCGGGTTGTTTTTCGTTCGCCATACTCTTCTTTGCCGTTGCAGTCTTTGTTGCAGTTGCTGTTTTTGCAGGAGAAGCGGCTTTAGGTCCGGCTACTACCTTTTTCACGCCATTGGCAGAGGCGGCAACCTTGCTGGCAGCGGTTTTGGCGGCACTCGTCCTGGGGGCAACCGGTGCCGAAGCCGGTTTCACCAGTGCTTTTGTCGTTTTTTCGCTGTTTTCTCCGACCTTTTTTGCAGCTGTTTTGGCAGTCGGCGGCGGTGGCTTCACCGTTTTTTCAGCCACTGGCGGTGTTTTTACAATTTTCTCTCCCGAAGAGGCATCTCCGGGAGAGGGTTTCAGATTTGCCGAAGCGGCCTCCGGCAAAGGGGGTTCGGAAAGAGCATCGGCTGACGGAGCAGGCAAAGCTGCCTGCTCCGCGGATGTTGCGGCAGACTGCACCAGCCGCTCAGGAAGGGGTTTTTTCATGTCGGAAGTATAAACATCCGGCTGCCCCGGCGTTTCTTCTTTTGGCCGCAGAACGTCGGTAAAAAAGTAGAAGTATCCGAAGCAGACCGCAAGCGCGAACAGAAAAAACAGTATGCCTTTGACGCTGCTCCCTCTGGAGTCGGCCACACCTTTAAATTTCCCGTTTACGGACAAAACTTTTTTAACCATCCGTTACTCCCCCCTCCCAAACTGTTGGCCTCCATCGCATGGGCAGACTATTCTTTATTTTTTGCCGCAGCGTCGTTAATTACTTTCTGAGCCAGATGACTCGGAATTTCCTCATAATGTGAAAATTCAGTAGAGAAAAGCCCACGGTCACTGGTCATCGATCGAAGCTCATTGGCATAGGTAAGCACCTCCGCCATCGGCACAACGGCCCTGATGATCTGTGAGTTGGCCTTCGGTTCGACACCCACACCCTTGCCTCGACGGGAATTGAGATCACCGATGACATCTCCCATATTCTCCTCGGGCACAGTTATTTTCATTTTCATGATCGGTTCGAGGAGTACCGGCTTCGCTGTTTCCATCGC
>JAQUHN010000077.1 GCA_028683555.1 Geobacteraceae bacterium
CATTGCGCAGCCGACTGTCCACATGGAGAGCCAGACGGTCATGAACCCCGCCTCAGCCAGGCTCCTGCCCAGGAGGACAATTATCACCAGGGCACTCACGGAAATGACCAGCCCGGGAATCAGCGTGCCCTTGTTGGTAAGGAAATAGGTCTTTTCATAATCCACGGCCAGGCTCTTCCGGTGACCCTTGAGGCCCTTCTTGATGGTGGCATGGTTCGCGGTTTTTATGTCAAGGGAGGTCCTGTCGGAAAAGAACTGCTTGGCAATCTGTGCTTCATCACGGGATAGCCTACTGGAGTCCTGGCCCTTCCTGGTAAGCGTATAGTCTCCGCTGGTGTCTTCGTCAATAGTAAGGTAGCCCTTAACCGCCATGTTCACGATGGCCGCGGCGAATGCCTTGTCATCGAAACCCATGCGCATGACATAGCGCACGGCTGCGGGCGAAAACCCCTTGGGTGCCTCATAGAGCGGGATGATCACGCCCTCTTCCGGATCCTTGCCGAACTTGAGCCAGGTAAAGAGGTAGTAGAGGAGCAAAACCACGATGCCGACTGCGCCAGCGGCAGTACTGCCGTTATCGATGAAAAAGGCCTTGGCCTTTTCAACCCTGGTGGGTTCCTGAACGAAGCCCTTGGGCCACATGACCACGATCGTCAACCCCTCCTGGGGATTGAGGGCCCTGGCAGTTCGGAACACGGCGCGACCTTGACTGTCGCGGCCGGCCGAGAAATCCGCACCTTTTTCACCGGACAATCCGGTGTAGGCCTCGGTGGAGAGGATCCCGGCCCCGGGCGGCAGTTCCACCGTGGCGCTGACCGTATCGATCGGAAACTCCCATGCGTTGCCGATGACGTTCCAGTACAGTTCGTCGTGCTTGTCGAAAAAGCCGAGCTGCCGGTCGGTGCGGTAGGTCAGCGTATAGATATATTCGCCAGGTTTGAGGGTGACATTCTTGCGGCCCATATACACCCGCACGCCATTGCTCTTGTCCTCTGTCCACCACGGTTCGGGCTTGCCATCTTTCAGGACGTCCCGGACCTCGAAGGCCACCTTCATCGTAGTGCCGTATTCGTCCTTGTAGCGGGTGGGAAAATCGCGGTAGATGCCGTGCTTGATCCTGTCGCCCGCACAGACAACCGTGATGGTCTCGGTCACGGTCATATCCCCGGCAGGATTGACCTTTATGAACGATTCATAGCTGAGGATTCGCTCTTCTCCCTGGGCAAACACCAGCCGGGGCAAGAGAACAAGGAGGATGAGCAGAATCTTTTTCATTTTTGACTCTCTATACTGACCTGCGGAGCCTGCCGGTCATCGGCATCGTCAAGGGCGAAAAATTCCGCCTGGACAAAGGCAAACTGCTTGGCCACCAGATTGCTCGGAAAGGATTCGACGGCAATGTTGAGGTTGCGCACGGTGCCGTTGTAGTAGCGTCGCGCCATTTGGATCTGGTCTTCAATAGCGGAGAGCTCCTTCTGCAGTTCCAGGAAGTTCTGGCTGGCCTTCAAATCCGGGTAGCCCTCCGCTACGGCCATGAGACTGCCCAGGGACCGGGACAGGGCTGTCTCGATCTCGCCCTTTTCAGCGACTTTTTCGGTCCGGAGGCTTCGAGATCTCAGGTCGGCAATTTCGAAGAGCAGTTTCCGTTCGTGCCCCATGTAGCCCTTGACCGTTTCGACCAGGTTTGGAATGAGTGCAGCGCGGCGCGTAAGTTGCACATCGATGCCGCTCCATCCCTCCTTGACCATATTGCGCAGCGTGACAAGCCTGTTATAGAACAGGGTTGCACCTGCAAGGAAAACAAGAACGATTGCTGCAGACAATATACCCACAGAAACTTCCTTTCTCCACCTACCACTCGGGAATGAAAAGGGGTACTTCCCGGTTAATCTAGTACAAATAGGGACGTGTCCCATGTTTAAACAAACATCAGATCGGAATAAATGCCGTTACCAGCGACTGGAGAACATTCTTGATCGTCCGGTTGGACCTGTCTGCCACAATCTGGGCCATCATATCCTGGGCATTGATCATCTTTCCGAACAATCGTTCAATACTCAAGCTCATTTTGCCCCCTTCGTCGGAACTCTCGAGAAACAGCATGTTGTTGCAATCCTGTTTGGTGCGGAGCAACCACGAGGCCAGCTCGATATTCCGGGCGCTGTTATAGAGTTTCTGCGCATCGAGCATAGTGTAAAGGTAAAACTCGCTGTGCCCGTCATAGGAATTCAGCACCATGGTCTCCAGGCCGGCAACCAGAGCCTTGACCCTGTCCCCGAGAAATTCCTCATCAAAGGCAAGGCGAATACAGTCGATACTTGTCTTCCCCTCAACACTCGGAAATGGATGGACAGCAAGAGACGCTACGGCAACGTCCAGTGACCTATTTCCTTCCTTTTTCCATTCCCGGGGATTGCGCATGTACAACTTGACCGCCAGTTCCCTGAGGGCGGCAAAGACAACCCGCTGATGAGTTTCCGTCACCAGATCTATATCATTCTTCACCAGGGAGCTCATTTCAAAGCCCTGACTCTTCACATCCCTGCAGCTACTTGCACAGCCCGCCAGGATCAGGACAGATAAAATGCCGGTAATGACTGCATAGATAATTCTTTTCGCTACGGTCGTGGGCCCAGGCCTGCAATGCTGCGAAATCATGACGTAACCTTTCGATTTAATGCTGCAAAGCAGCCCCTTCTTTTGCCCTTTCAGCAACCCTGCGTGTCGCGTAACGCAAGGATGTCGCAACACGGGCTACCTCAGCTGCAAGACTCATCAAGCCACATCCTGGCAGCTCCAATGAGAGCAGCGCCGCCACACCACGGATCTCCGCCGACAATCTTCCGCCCAGGCGGGTTCGCTCCTCCCCAACCCGATAAACTTCACAGACGGCAGAAATTATTTCACAGACAAAATAGCGACACTCGGAGCGGTTCCCCGCTTTGAGCAAGGTTACCATCTTTTTGCAGTTTTGCAGTCCTGCCCCTCTAGCCCCCATTTTCCCCTGATGATGACAAATGAGCGGGCCTGAACCTTTGTTTGCTTTTCATTTGCCGGTTTTCTGCTGATCATAGTCCATCCATGATTCATGAGAATGCAGAACCTTCCAGCCGCCCGGTTCTTTTTTCCATATCATCGAAAAAACATGCTTGGACTTAATACTCTCGCCATTCTTCACCTGCATCTCTGCTCTTTCTTCACTTGTCAAGAGGGCCAGGTCTGCAGCCAGGGGAGTTACTCTGACCTCGAAAGGTTCAACCTGTTGACGTTCTCTCATCGAGAAATATTTTGTTATTTCACCGACCCACGCACTTCTGTTAGCATAAAAATCTGTTCCGGCGATTGCCGACACAAACTCATTCTTACTATAATAATCGGACCATGCAACAGCATTCTTTTGGTTTATTGCAGAGATGAGTTGATTAAATTGAGCTGTTACTTCTCTCTGAATCGTTTCTTTTTCCGGATTAGTCTGGGCAAACGAGGCGGCAGGCACGAACATCGACAGAAAAACCATCAACAACGCTACGTTACCCATAAGCCTGCACATGAAATCCTCCTTCTTGGCTAGCATTTTGGTTGAAATGGATGGTGTCGGAGGTCAAGTTCCGGGAATACCATACTTCAGTTCGAAACAAGTATGCTGTCTCCAGAATTCTCTGAACAATTTAAAAAACCAACGATCGAGCATGTCATCAACCAACGGCATTGATACCTGACAAGAAAAACATAATACATTTAAATTAAGCGAACACCATACAATTCCAGCTAACATTTATCAATAATGAATATTTTCTTCCTGGCAGACTCGAAAGAATGATACTTACGGAACGCCGGCAGCACACCGCAAAAAACCATGAAGGGAAAAAAGAGCGGGGACTTTCAGAAGATCTCAAAGGTGGGGATAAAACTGATGGGCAACGCCGAAAAGCACGGGAGCGTGAGCGGGGAAATAGCAAAAAGCAGGGAAAGCGAAGGGGCGCTGGTGGCTGCGGAAAATGCTTTCACAGCCACCAGCGTCCCAGCCACCCTTCCAGCGAAGCAATCACCCCACTTCCACCCGCGCCGCCGGATTCATCGGGTTTGTTCGCACCGCCAAAGAAAAGAGATAGGGGTAATCACCCATCAAGTGCTCCATGTAGCGGAGCCACTCCCTGGTCAGGGAAGCAAACACCCGCCGAATATCTCCAGCCAGATGTTCGAGGTCTGATTGGGGAAGGTTCACGAGCTGATGTCGTGCATCAAGTTCCTCAGTGAGATGAAAAACGGCCCACAGCAGGTCGGTAAACTCGTCATGCTCCAGGAGGCTCTGGTTTTCCAGCAGTCGCAACAGGAAAGCCCTTTTCCCCAGCAGAAAAGCCTTCAGTGCCGCCAGGTCGCCTTTCGTGCAGTCCACGTTGAGCTCGGTTTTTTTAAAAAAAGCCATTGCCTTGCGGAAGTCGCTTGGCAACCACGACCCGTCCACCCGCAGCTGCGCGGCAAGGTCCCCGTGGTTTTGCAGAAAAACCGAATAATCACCCAGCAGGGCAGTGCCGACCTCGCTGAAAAAAACACCGATCACCATATTGAGCTTACGGAGAAGCGCCACTCGCTCACGTTCCTTCAGTATCTTTTCGATCATCAGGGTAACGAACAGGACATAGATGGGAAGAAAGGCCAGGTTCCCCATCAGACTGGAAACGATGTCCCCGGCCCGGCCGAACAGCAGGTAGTCGGCCACGTATATCAGCAAGGAAAAAATAAGGAGCAGTAAGGCAAGATTTCTTGTTCGCAGATGAAAACGCTTCATGAATGGTACACTCCCGATGAATAGTGAAGTCTGTCAGATTACCCGCAAGGCCTCGAGGATATTCTTCCGCGCCACACGGAACGCCGGCAGCACGCTGCCGAAGAACCCCATGATAAGCGAAAACAGCAGGGACTTGTAGAAAATCTCAAAGGTGAAGGTAAAGCTGAAGGCCAGCTCCGAAAAAGTCTGCAAATTGAGCGTAAAAATGGTCAACAACTGGAGGAGGAAAGCGAAAAACAACCCGACGCAGCCGCCGACGAAATCGCTCAACAGAAATTTCATCTGAAAGGCGGCGAGGATGCTGTTTCATTGAAAGCCGGGCGCCCGCAGAGTGCCGAGCTCGTTGCTGCGGCTGGCAACTGCGGCTTGATCAGTAGATACATAAGACAACCAGACAAGAACATCCCCAACCATTGCGCTTGAATTTCATTGGCTCGCAGCTCAGTTGTTCCGAGCAATTTATGATGTATAGTTAGCAGAACTACGCAGTCTGGCTGGGGCAATCAAAGCGGTTCCGCCTTCGCATGAGACACCTTGTATCCCACTGGTTTACCCGCAGTCATTCAATCGCTTGGCGCTATCAGTCGCGGAGGCCATATGTTAACCCATACACTTTTCGAGTTAATCGGCAATACGCCGCTGATTCGTTTGAACGGGGAGAATGTTTACGCCAAGGCGGAGTTTCTCAATCCTGGCGGAAGCATAAAAGACCGCGTGGCATTGGCGATGATCGAGGGGGCGGAACGTGACGGTCGGCTCCATGCCGATTCCATCATCGTCGAGCCGACTTCAGGCAATACCGGCATTGGCATAGCGTTGATCGGGCAATTGAAAGGCTACCGGGTCCGAATCGTGATGCCGGAGGATATGAGCGAAGAGCGCAAGAAGCTGATTCGCGCTTTGGGCGGTGAACTGGTACTGACCCCTTCGCGTGCCGGCATGAAAGGTGCGGTGGAGCAGGTGCGCCGGATGGCGGCTGAAGACCCGAATATCTTTGTGCCTCAGCAATTCGAGAATCCCGACAATCCGCGCATCCATTATGAAGCGACGGCACGCGAACTGTGGCGACAGATGGCAGGCGACCTGGCGTGTTTTGTTGCCGGGGTGGGAAGCGGCGGCACCCTGCAGGGCGTAGGTAAATTTCTCAAAGAACAAAACCCCGCAATCAAGGTGATAGCGGTTGAGCCGCAGAATTTCTCTGCCATTCTGGGGCACGAACCGGGCCTCCACCAGATCCAGGGTATCGGCGATGGCTTTGTGCCGGCCATCCTCGATCTTTCCCTGGTAGACGATGTAGTGGAGGTTTCCGATGACGATGCGATTACTACCACCCGGCGACTGGGCAAGGAAAACGGCCTGCTGGTAGGCATCAGCTCGGGGGCCAATGTCTGGGCAGCGCGGCAGTTGGCGGCCCGGATGCCGGGCAATATTGCGACCGTTCTGCCGGACCGGGCAGAGCGTTACTTCAGCACCTCGCTCCTTTGAGAAAGAGAGCAAAGGCCGGCAAGGGAAACAATTACTTGGTTCCCTTTTCTGCCAAATTCCCCTTCATACAAGACCTGCCAGGTTTTCGAAAACCTGGCAGGTCTGACAAGCAACTCGAACATCAGCACGGTAGTCACTCCCTACCATCATTTCCCTGTGCCCTTCAGTGCCGACCATGCAAAACTTAACCTTACCCCGATTAAAATTGCCGGGTTCCCCTGTAATACTCTCTGACATTCCCGACATACCGGGTCCCCTGCCCGGTCACGATAATCCCTTCACCGTCTCCACACGAAAGTATTCTTTTTTCCGACCGCACCGAATAATCAATGATCTGCTGTTCCGTTATCATGGAATTGAAATGTGGAAAGAATTCCCAATCGACGAGATTCAGGGCTTGCGTATCCAGGCCTTCGATGAAAGGATCGCCGTAGGCCAAAGAAGCTTCGATATGCTCGGTCATAAGCAATGCCCCTGCGCTGACACCGATCAGGACTCCTCCACTGGCAACAAATTTCTGCAGCACGGGGAGAAACCTTCTTCTCTGTAGATTCTGCAGAAAGTGATAGGTTGAGCCGCCGCTCAAATGAACAGCTCCCGCGTGAATCATTTCATCGATTCGGCCTGCATCGAAATTATCTTCCAGATCGAAACAGTCTGAGACTCGAATACCGATCCGCGCATAATACGCAGCAACTCTTGAATAAAAGCAGCTATTCCCATCAGCTTGGGATGGAATATAGAATATCGTTGGATTGTTCCGCGCTTCAAGCAAGGCTGAAATCGCACGGTCTGTTTCGTCATTGTCGCGAATCAACTGATCGCTGAGAAAGACCAGGCTCATGCCATATCCTTTGAAAAGGTAGTGGGATTTCGGTCGAATGCAACCAGCAATTCATCGATCACTTTTTGAAAGCCTCGTCCAGCCAGTCAAACAGAACCTGGCTAACCAGGCTGCGGTTCTCCATGATACAGTGATTCGACGCGCCTTCATTTGCCGGCGTCACGACCAGTTTTTTCATGGGATTGGCAACTCCCTCCAGGATGACCTGCTGCTGCCGCCTTACCTCGTCGCTCTGGTACTCTCCCTCGCCGACGATCAGCAGGACCGGCACGCCGATCCCGGCAGGATCGAAGGTAAACCCCTTGTTGGCGGCCGCGAGGCCGGACGGCTTGTCCATGGGAACGCCCCATCGCCAACAGATGGCCTTGACGATGTTACGGTGAAAGCTGGTCCAGGCAGCGACCTCCTCCGGCGATGCCACGACAGCCGGCATGGTTGAAAAAAGAGGGTAGGCATCGACCACGCCGGAACTCATGGCAATCGCCTTGATGCGCGGATCGTGCATGGCAGCCTGGGGCACGAACCCGCCACCGCCGCTGTAACCGAACGCGGCCAGCCGGGCTGAATCAACATCGGGGCGGCTCAAGGCATAATCGACCACGGCCTTCATGGGCACATACATGTCCGGCCGGAAAATTTTCCCTTCCATCGGCAGTATCCCCTGGCCCGGCAGATCCACGGTCATGAAGTTGTAGCCCCGGTCATAGGCCTGGGGCGCGATGTAGAAAAACAGATCCTCGGCAAAGGTCTCGCCGCCGCCGATCATGATCAGGGTTTTGGCGGGCCTGGTCCCTGGAGCTGCCTTGCGGAAGAACCCCGGCAGGACCGTTCCCTCAAAGGGAATCTCGAAATATTCCAGGGGCGGATCAATGAGCGCCCCGGCTTTCTGCATCAGGTTCCGGCTCTTCCTGGCCCGTTCCTCGAGACGGGGATCGGTGGGTAGAATCGAGAGAAGCGAAAAGCGGTAGTAGTACGCGGCCCGCAGCAACTGGTCGCGGGCACTTAGCCGCTGGCCGGCGGCCAGGGAGCCTTCGCCCCGCGCCTCGGCGCGTTGCGCCATTTTGTACCATTCCTCCTGCCAGCTCGCGGCATCGCCGTCCTTAATCTGCGAGGCGGTGTAGAAAGCCTCACCTATCTCGACACCGTGGTTCACCGTGGAGCCGAGCACGAGCGACCCGAAGTTGAAATCCATGTCCGTATCGTGGAAATGGTAGCGAATGCCGGTACCGTGAGCATCGAAAAGTTTGCCGGTTTCGGTGTCGTGCGCCTCGTTATCCTGTGCTGCCGCCTTGCTGCTCTCGGCACGGCAAATACCGATCCCCGCGCCCGTAAAAACAACGCATAACAGCATCATGCCCACAACCGATAGATTTCTTCCGTGCATTCACCCTCCTTATGTTTTGGAATTACCGTCGCACTCATAGATGCAGTGTTGCATAGCCGAAAATTACCTTATTAAGCTCAAAACATCCGCCACTTCTTACCGGCCCCCGAATATGCCATTAAAAATGATGAATTTCAAATTATATGGCTCAGAAATATTCAGCCAGACCGATTGTGATCCGCTCAAACCTGAGCAGCTCGTCAGGAAGCTCCGCTTGCCGGTAGAAATCGTCAAACAGCGATGTGTCAACCGGCATGAGTGGAGAAACCGGTCGTTTTTCCACAATTATCTGCTGTCCTGACGGCAGGGAAATCTCAAAACCCGGCTGGCGATTGTTACCGCACGGCAAAGTGACCGCTTCGAAATACTGTACATTTCCCGCGTCGATAGACCGCAAATAACCTGCTTCCGTCGCCGTTTCGTGGCCGGCCTGGATAAACCGAATTCCCCGTGAACGGGCGGCCGCATGCTGATATCGCCGTTTGTAGGGGAAAGAACAGTAATTGATCGGCAGATCAATCCCCCGCTCAATTGCATAACGTACCAGTCGCAGCGCGGTCAGTTCGGACTCCAGAACAGTCACCTTTTCACCATGAACAAAGGTGTAGGCCCTGCCGGCCAGGTGTCGGAAGTTGTGTGGCGTCAATCGCATTTGATGCAGATTGAGGTGCTTGACTCCCGCCGCCGCCATTTCGACCAGCTTGTTTCGCAGCAGCAGCTCTTCTTCCGGAACTGCCGGTATTTCCACCGTCACAGTCGGAATGACGCCAACCGCGAGATGGAGCCTTGCAAGATCATAATTGCTGGCCCCGATGTCAAAACGGATTTCGTCGAGCCCGGCATCTTGCAACTCGCTGACGTTGTCTTTGGTAAGCAGTGTTCCGTTGGTGTACATCCAGAGATGCACGGCATTTCCGCAGCGCCGTCGTACAGCGCTTAGATATGCCAGGGTCCGGTCCAGTGTCAACAGTGGCTCACCACCGCTAACACTGACTCCGCTAAATTCGAACAGGGCAACATACTCGGCATAATCTTCGGGAGTGGCAAAAAGGATTCCGTTGGACAACGGTCCTTCGGTTTCATCCTGCGAGGTGGGGCAATAAAAGCAGGAAACGTTGCAGCGGCCATTGATGAACAGGCATGACCAGCTGCCGGTGGCGCAAGAGCTGCAACCGGGGGAAAGCCCGCGACAGTCAACCTTGGTGTCGCAGCAACCGAATTCGGCATTTTCCCGCAGCCATACCAGCAACCCGGCCCTCTCGGCATGCGCTGCGGCCGCCTGTTCTACTGTCGAGAACTGTAGAAAATCATAGTCTCGACCATATTCCTTACGATTGGCGGCAATCAAAGCTTCTTGAAAAACATCCATGATCATCTGCCCCCCTTTTGGGTTTTGTGGCGCCGTATAAATATCACTGCCGGCGTCTGCAGATGTATTCAGAGATGTTATTGTGAAATCTTCAACGGGCCGGGAAATCACCCGTCGGCATTTCATACGGGTGCATTTTCCTGGCTACAATGCTGGATGACTTTCTTAAAGGCCCATTTTTGCCCGAAAACGTGATTCCACGGCACAAAAATGGCACAAACATGATCATTTTATCCACAATTCCAAGCTATTAGTTTGGTCCGCCCTCAAGTTCCCCAGTTCCCCAGAATCTTCGATAGCGGCACATCACCCACCTGTACTGCAAGGTGTACATGGTTCGTCATAAGACAGAACGCATGGATGCGATGCTCGAATCATACCACATCTTCCTGCAGGAGAAGATAGAATCGGTAGCAATCTTCATCAGTAAAGAAAACGTCGTCACAGGCATTCCCACAAAGGAAGACATGGTAGGATGCTCCGGGGATATGCAATCAAGTGAACACCATCAATGTCGATAAGCAAATATGCCAGGCCACATCACTTTACAGCAAGAGGTAACGTGACAGTAAGCAACGCATTGAGTGAAGGAATCGATTCGACGAAGCTGCCGGCCACGGCACCGCTGTTCTGACCAGCGAAGGTCTCGGGGGGAAATAGGGAAGTAGCCCTATTTCCCCCTTTCGGCACAAAGACATGACGCCCTAATGTTCTTGCCGCTCCGGGCAGAGTGACGTACCGGGAACTGCCCAAAAGAACGTGACCAGGGCCGCGGCAATCCCAATAAAGTGTGCCGCAGGGAGAACACGGAACGGCATGGTTGCTTCCGAGACAAAGAGCGGAGTGCCCGTTACGGATTCGACAATAACCTTAATGGCAGTGAGGGCAAGGATCGCAAGCCAGGGATGTTGTGTATTTGGACGGAATTCAACATGGCCAAATAGTAGCAGCCACCAATATTAAGTCAATTAAATATACTGTTCACGAAATTCGTGCGGCAGCGAGACCTGCCAGGTTTTGAAAACCTGGCAGGTCTGGTCCCTCCAGAACTTTCAACTTCCAAAGACCTCCCTCCCTGAAGTCAACCAACGGCAATGAGGAGCAACAGTTTGTCCGCCTGCCAGAGGATGGGTTGGAACCTAATCTGCCCCCATAATTATATTCAATTCTGCCCCTGCTCATGGGTGCAATTATTTATTATCATCGTCGTAAGGTTACAGTTCGCGCATCTCAACGCATCTTAGACGAAATTCGGGACAATATCTCAATCCCCTGTTCAATCTCGGCAGCAGACAACCCGCCGAAACCGAGAAGAAGGCTGGTTGCGGCAGGTGCGCCGACAGCGCAGGTTGCGCTGAACGGAAACAAATTGATCCCATGTTCTGCTGCTCGGCAAATGATCTCGGTTTCGCCGGGGTTTTCGTCTTGCAACTGCATGACCACATGCAGACCGGCACCCTGGCCGACCACGATTGCCCTGGTGCCGAAATAGTGCTTGATGGCCTTGAGCATGGCATCGTGTTTCTTCTGGTAGCTGATGCGCATGCGCCGGACATGACGCTCCCAGTACCCCAGTTCCATGAACTTTGCCATGGTTTTTTGTTCCAGGAGCGAAACGGTGGAAAAATAATCGTGGTAAAGCGCCTGGAACCGGACGAGCAGCGAACGCGGAAGTACCATGTAGCTCAGGCGCAGTGCCGGGGAGAGTATCTTGGAAAATGTCCCCGTGTAGATGATGTTCCCGTCGGGTCGAAGCCCTTGCAGGGAAGGGATCGGCTTGCCGTGGTAGCGGAGTTCGCTGTCATAATCGTCTTCGATAATCAGGTTTCCACCTGATTCAGCCCAGTCAATGAGGTTCAAACGATTGGCAACAGGCATGACATGGCCCATGGGCAGCTGGTGGGACGGGGTAACATAGGCGATGGTGCTCTCGCTGGCCCGAAGGGCCTCCAGATCGATGCCGCCCGAGCCGACGGAAACCGGAACGATGGTAAAGGAATTATTCTGAAAGACGGCGCGCGGCAGGCGGTATCCGGGGTTCTCCACCGCCACCGTCGAGTGATTTTCTTTCAGCAGGTGAGCCACGAAGTCCAGGCTGTGTTGGAGGCCGGCACAGATGACGATCTGGTCAGGCTCGCAGATGACGCCACGGGAACGTTCCAGATACTGTTGGATGTTGCTGCGCAACCCCCAGTCTCCTTGCGGGTCGCCATACTGGGAAAACTCACGGGAACTTTCTCGCAGGCACTCCAGAAAGCAGGTGCGCCACTGTGCCACGGGGAAACTGGCCGGGTCGAGACGAGCAGGGTGAAAATCGTACGTGAAGTTAGGCGAAGGCTTTGGAGCACGGCTCGGTTTGCGCGGCTCATTGTTCAGTGATAAGGGTGCGGCATTCTGATCGAGCGCCGACACGAAGTAGCCGCTACGCTCCTTGCTGTAAATATAGCCCTCTGCATACAGTTCCTGGTAGGCACCATCAACCGTGTTGCGACTGGTCGACAGTTCGGCGGCAAGGTCCCTCACGGACGGAAGTTTGGAATGGGCAGGTATCTTCCCTGACAGGACATGAGCCCTGATCTGCTTATAGAGCTGCTTATATAAAGGCTCCTGGTCGTTCTGGTCCAGAATGAACATAAGCTCTTCCCATTATCGCGTATAGCTGGACAACAATCTATTTACAGGAGGTAGTATCAATGATTCCCGAAAAACTGCTGGAAATTCTGAAACAGGACGGCATCGTTGCCATAGCAACTTTGGGCCAGGACGGACCGCATCTGGTCAACACCTGGAACAGTTACATCCGCATATCAGCCGAGGGCCGCTTGCTGATCCCTGCCGGCTACATGCACCGGACCGAGACAAACATCACCTTTAACCCCGAAGTACTGATTACCTTGGGAAGCAGCAAGGTCCAGGGATTGCACGGTCCTGGCGCCGGTTTCCTGATCAAGGGCAAGGCAGCGTTCATAACCTCGGGCCCTGATTTTGATCTACTGAAGTCGAAGTTCGATTGGTTGCGTGCCACGCTGGCAGTGACACCTGAGTCAGTTACTCAAACGTGGTAGTGGTATTCTGGGATCGTATATAAAACTAACCTGACTTCAGTTGACTAAGCCAATTAGATGTACTGTCCCAGGATTTCCAATCACTAAACAAATAACTGACCCCGTTGATAGATATGAGATTGATACAGACCCGATTGACACATAAGTTTAACTGATACGGAATGACTACTTCGCTTGCCCGTATGCTCCATGATGGTTTATAAGCGGCACAGAGTATTGCGGGGAATTCTTCACGCGATCGTTGATTTGCTTCTGCTGGTCAGTGTAGGAGGTATCGGACGATTTTTCCTTTTTGCCTGATTCCTGTTCTTGCTTCTGACTGGTGGCCACGTAATCCTGGTAACCGGGATCCGTAACCTGCCCGGCGTGTTTGAAGTATTCCTTTGCGGCCTCGGTATCCACTTTTTCCTCGGCAAAGGCCGGTGATGCCAACATCAGGGTGAGAGCTACCATCATGATCATCCTGGCGGTCATTGGGAATCCTCCATTATTGATTGGCATTGCTTGTGGTCACGCAATGCAGTGTAAGGCTTGCCTTCTTTATAGAGGCTGAGGCGCGGAAGATACTCCTCGATGGTCGCCTGTTCTGCCTGGTCTTTTCGAAGCAGATCCAGCACAGCCTGCTGGGTTTCAACAGCCGACGTGAAATCGCCGTTCCGTGCCTGGGCAGCTGCCAGTGTGTCAAGGTTTTCGGCATTTTTGTCGATACGCACCGCCTTGAGCGCCAGACTCACCGCCTCCCGGCCGTCACGGATATTCGGATCGGGACAGGTCGCCAGTAACCAGGCCAGGGCATTTGCTGCCGAGGCTTCTGTCGGATAATATTCGGTAGCCAACGCGTCAGCCCTACGCAAGTCTTTCAGCGCCTTTTCGTACTGCCCCATATCGGCAAGGAGCTGGCCGCGATCAAAAAGCACAGCCGTCGCATCTGCATTGGATGCCAGTGCCTTGTCGAAATCAGCCAGAGCAAGCGTGTATTGCCCCAGTGCCCGGTGGGTCATTCCGCGCTGATGCAGCGCCCAGACATGGCCGCCTGTCGCCCGAATAAACCGGTCATAGTCTGCAAGCGCTTCGGCGTAAAGGCCCAGTTCGAATAACGCGTTGCCGCGATAAAAATAGACTTCGTTGCGTTGATAGTCCGCATAAAATGCGCCATCTTCAAGACACCGCGTGTACAGGCTCACTTTGGTCTTTGGATCAGCGGTTTTTTCTGCGGCCGTGCAGTCGAACGGCAAAGGCGGCCTCATCCTCATTGCCCGCACCGTACCAGCAGAAAGCAGCAATGCGCCAACAGCAACGACGGCAATCAGACAAACCACGTTCACCTTTTTCATTGTTTCCCCCGGCGCAGAAAGTAGTAACCGGCTCAGTCCCGGCTTACTCAAATAAGACGATACAAGATTTTATTAGCAAATCCATACGCCTGAAATATTTTCTTACGAACGCATTTACCGAGACGGTTCAGCAGCAGGATTTTCCTCTTCCGAAGATGAATTGGTGACTTCCACCACTTCCAATGCAAATCCTTTCGGGATGACGACGGAAACGCGTACTTCATTATTCACGTTTTCATTGCTAAACGATTTGATGAATACCGTTGAGGAGTAGATCGTCTCTGTTTCCGCGGTCTCCGGGGGACAGAACATCATTGTCTGGAGCATATGCCCGCCCAGGAAATGCTTGTCATACCAGCCGTCGCCAGCCCCTGAAACAAGCGCGTGCGTAAGGTCAATTCCCTTCTGATTGCAATCCTTGAGCACTTGCTGCGATAATCTTATCTTCACCCCTTTTACATTCTTTGCGGTGACAATCTTCGTGACATACTCTTCCTGGCCGTCTTCCAGCTTGAGTCCTTCGGCAAAACCTGTCGAACCGAACAGTACGACGACGGCAATTGCAGCCAAAAAATACCTGATCATAGTTCCCTCCTCAAGTGATCTCCGGATGTCACTCATCGCCGATTTTGAATGAGCGTGCCACCTCTTCAAATACCGGAAGATACTGGTCATAAAACTCGGCGGGGCTCTTGAAGGCCAGAACATAAAAGCCGCCGCTCTGTGCCTTTATCACGATGAATTTCGCCTTGAGCCAATATTTGGTGGTGAACAACGGCCCTCTCGGTATCTGCTGATATACCTCGTAAACATACTCCAGCGCCTCTTTACCATTGAAATCTATCTTCTTTGGCGATTCATAGCGGGACTTTTCACTGTTTTTCCGTTTTTTCGACAGTTCTTCATAATCCCTGGTAAAGCTTTCAAAGGTTTTGCCCTGGTTATTGCCTGCGCTGTAAAATCCCGCGTAAACAAGGGGATCAGGAACGAAATACTTTTCGCCGTCCTCCGGTTTTGCCTTATCCGGCATCGTCAATTTTATTTCAAAAATACCGGCCTTTTCATCACCGGCCTTATCCCTTGCCAGTTTCCACTTTGCCGGTATCAGGCAGGTAAAATACCCGTGGTCCATCGCAAATGTTTCATACGGCTCAGGCCTTATTTTCTTCATTACAGGGAAGTTGCTGG
>JAQUHN010000271.1 GCA_028683555.1 Geobacteraceae bacterium
ACGAGCCGGACCCGCCTCCATCTTCGTACCGAATTGACCAGGTAAACCTCTTCCGCTCTTGTCAGGTCCGAAAGCATGATGACACGCTCCTCAATCTCTCCCGATGCAAGCAATTCAGCTCGAAAGGTACCGGGAAGAAGACCGCAGCAAACAGGTGGGGTCAGCAACAGCCCGTCTAACCTCGCCACGATATTGTGGTTTACCCCCTCGGTCACCTCTCCCCGTTCATTTACGAAAATGACGTCAAGACAGTCGGGCCTCTTTTCCAGTTCGCAAAGATACAGCGCCCGATTGCTCGTTTTATGATACAAAAATGGGTTCGTAGAATCTACCGGCGTGCCGGCAAGCCCAATTCTTGCATCACAAGCCCCATTCGCGGCAACTATCGGCGTTTGTTCAAGGGCCAGCGACCCGTCGCGTGACAAAAGAAGTCGAACCTTGCTATTCCCATCGATAGTGCGGCCAAAGTCCTCAACGGCTCTGCGGACCGAGTTGGAATCAAACGAAAAACCGAAGTATGAAGCGGATTGGGCAAGCCTGTCCAAGTGTCTATCAAAAAGAAAAAAACCGTTCCCTTCCTCATAAAGAAAGGATTCAATCAGGTTGAATTCAGGCGCCATTTCTTGCGCAAAAAGTCCTTTAGCCAAGCACTCTTCGAATTCGGCATCCGGCTCCGAATACCAGGTTATTCCACTTCCGACCCCTAATTCTCCCCGGCCGGATTGCTTGTCGATCAGCACGGTCCGGATCGCAACACTGAAAACAGCTTGCTGCATGCCGGGTGCAAAGTATCCGATACAGCCGGTATACAGTCGGCGCGGAGAACTTTCCATTTCGGCGATGATTTCCATGGCCCGTCTTTTCGGCGCACCGGTAATCGATCCACAAGGGAAAAGGGCTCGGAATAGGTCTACCAAGCCAACCTCCACCCTGAGTCGGGAAGAAACCGTAGATGTCATCTGATGGACCGTTCCAAGGGTTTCCACATCAAACAACGAATTAACCGTAACCGAGCCGTTTTCGGATACCCGCCCGAGGTCATTTCGCAACAGGTCGACAATCATCAGGTTTTCGGCTCTTTCTTTTTCGTTGCCCAACAACCCGGCTACAATTTCCTTATCATCATCAATGCTTGCACCTCTTTTGGCAGTACCTTTCATAGGCCGGACCGTCAGAACACCCTCATCGAGCTTAAAAAACAGTTCCGGCGATGCTGAAAGGATACTGAATCGATCCAGGTCAATAAAAGCGGAAAAAGGGGTTGTTTGTGCTCGATACAGTTCACGGAAATATTGTCGTGCATCACCGCTGAAGGAACAGGTTTCCCGAAAAGTATAATTAACCTGATAGACATCTCCAGCAGCGATGTAGTCGCGAATTTTATCGACGTTAGAAAGATACTCTTCACGGCAGACGTCCGACTGCCAGGTGGATATCATATACGTGCGGCTATCAGATGATTCAGTGCAATCATCCATCGAAACAAGCCGGCGCTCACGAAAAACACCAAACCATAGGAGCGGAAAACCGTGCAACTCTTGTGTTGTCAAAGCAATATCAAAAGCTTGAGCGGCTTCGTAGGAAATAAATCCTGCTGCGTATGCACCTTCCCGTACAAAAGATTCTATCTGCTGCAAGGCAGGTACGACATCTGCAAGATCATAAGCAGTAATTTGACAAATGAGTCCTTCAAAACGGTAAATGTCCAGGTTCATGCCCGGATTTGCTCCCAATAGAACTTCCGGCGTGTTGTTCATTGCTGATTCTCCCCACAGACCTCGGCAAGGGCACACGCCAGGCACGTTCTTCCCTTGCTTCCGTTACACCCTTCGGATATGCCAATATGGCAAAGCGAAAAATCATATTTGATCGGATCCTCGGGATCGAACTGTTTCAGAGCCACAGTGATTTCACGGGCCATTTGCCAATCGGCTTGCCTGCGCGTGGTAAATCCGAGCATCCGGGATATCCTTTGAATGTGCGCATCAACTGGAATGATCAACTTTGCCGGTGAAATCGCCTGCCATAACCCGAGGTCAATACCATCTGCGGGTCGCACCATCCAACGCAAAAACATGCACAGACGCTTACAGGCACTGCCCGCCGCAGGCGATGGAAAAAGGAAGGGGAAACGAGAATCCTTCGGAATATTTTTCGAGTGGAAAATTGGAGAGTAGTCCATCCGCAGGATTGCAGAAGTAAACCCATCGAGGCTGGAAGTCAGGTCTTCGGCCTGTTCATCATAGGTGCGCATAAAATACTCACCGATAGAACCTGCTTGATTCAACATTGTTTTAATTGCCAGCAAAAGCGCAGTGAGATCTCGGCAATCGTTGAAACGATGCTTGAAATCCTGCAAAGTTCGACAATCGCAGCGAGGATCGTATGATTCTATAAAACGTCGAGGTGAGGGCGTAAGTGCTGTCACTATCTTTTCCACACTACGCTTGATTGAACTCACCTTTCCATAAGCAAATGAAGCAGCAATCAACCCGACTATTTCCTGGTCCAACGGGTCCGTATACCGATGACAGAACGATACCGGATCATTATTCAAATGTTGCGGTGAACGATCTGCATACAGTTTTTCGAGTATGTTTTTTAATTGCATGAGAGAGGGTCTTTGCAAAATCAAGTAGGTTTTGTTGATACGCTCGACAAAATGAAAGTTGTAGCATGGTACGGAATTTTCCGTAAAAGGCATTTTTTCATTCAACAGTGAGTAACATACCGTCGGCAAAGACGCGAGCAAATGTCATTATGAAATAGGATAGAATAGATATACCATTCACAGGGTGGACAAAGAGAGGAAAACCTACAGAAACTTAGACCGTCAACTACCTGCAGAAGTTCAACGTATTCATTATTTGACGGTACAGGTGCGGAGCGGGCTTTCGAGAACGAAGGTAACCGGACCATCGTTGACAAGATGTACTTTCATATCAGCCTGAAAAACCCCGGTTGCCACCGCAACCCCCCTTTTTCTTATCTCCTCGATAGAGAATTCATACAATTCCTTGGCCAAAACGGGTGGTGCAGCTGTATCAAAAGACGGCCGCCGACCTTTATTGCAATTGCCGGCAAGAGTAAATTGCGAGACAACCAGTACCGCCCCGCCGCAGTCGATAACTGAACGGTTCATTTTGCCAGCATCGTCCTCAAAGATCCGCAGGTTGAGCATCTTATCGATGAGCCAGGAGGCATCATCCTTAGAATCATTCATTTCGATACCGAGCAGCAGCACGATACCACTGCCGATCTCACCGACCCTGACCCCATCGATTTCCACGAAAGCAGTTGTCACACGTTGTAGTACGGCTTTCATTTGCGCCATCCCCCCCCTATAAACCGGTCAGTTGGCGTATACGCCACGAGCACTTACTGTCAGGCTGAGCTGACGTGCCAGCGGATTCTATCATGAAGCATAATGAAGAACCAGCTGCATTTCAACAACAGAGAAATGCAAAAAGCCCCCGTCTCGAAATGAGACGGGGGCTTTTCTAAAAGATCCCGGCGGCGACCTACTCTCCCACACAGCTGCCCGTGCAGTACCATCGGCCCTGAGGGGCTTAACTTCCGTGTTCGG
>JAQUHN010000272.1 GCA_028683555.1 Geobacteraceae bacterium
TGATCATCCGGTCGAAGGCCTCAGAGGAATTGATATTGCCGACAACTGCCGCGTCCTGTGCGATTCTTGCGAGGTCCGTGGCCTTAGCCAGATCGATATGGGACGCCGCCATTTTGGTAAGCGTCTCCCGGCTCTCGATCATGGCAATGCCGGTTGAGCGCAGGCGCTTTTCGTACTCAGCCATTTGCGAGCCGGTGTAGCCGGCGTTATTCCCAACCGTGATCATGGCGGCGCCCATGGTTTCGTAGCTGGCAGCCATGAGGGCAGATTCCTTGACCATGTTGGCCAGCTGCACGGTTGCTAAAGCAGCTCCCAGGGCGCGGAATGCAGTAGACATGCCACCAGCGGCCTTTTCAGTCCGGCCGCCGGCGGCAGTGAGGTTGTCCAGCTTCTTGGACGCGGCGTCCACTTCCAGCGCCTCGACCTTGAGCGCGAGCGTTGCGAGATCAACGGGCATATCATTTTCCTCTTGAGTTGAGCCACACAGCGTCAAGCGCCGTCAAACAGCCGACTTCCCACGGGGTGGGGTTATTCCCGGTCAGGATCGACCAGGCCAAGATTTCGGAATAGGTGATTGACTTAGGGCCGTTAAACCCCTCATCTCTGGTGCGGTTCAGTTCCCGGAACCACTCCCAGATGTGCGCTGTTCCTTCGGGCAGTTCATTTTCGACAAGCTCGGCTGGCCGCTTTCCGGTCTGCTCCCAAACCCCTTCAAGTTGCTCCCTGACCGACCCACCCGGGCCGGCCTTGGCGTTCAACCTTCGCTCAACGAGCGCATATTCAAGCAGGGCCTCTTTCAGCCCTTGGTAAAATTTGCGATGTCCTCGCTAAACTCACGCACCTGCCGGCAGACTTCGGCGTTCGATGCACAGAGGGCCAGCGCGTTTTCCTGGCTGTACTGCTCGGTAATCCCGCTCCACCCGACAATCCGGACAGCGACCGATTCGACGCCAAATTCAATGTCATCCTCGATCGGGGTGTACTGGACAGTCTTCCGGCCGCGCTTGGCGGCAAGGGCCGCGTTGCGCCGCGCATCGTTCAGTGCCCGGTTGACATGCTGGTTGACAACCTCGGAGTGGCCACCAAGCACCAGGAGCTTGACGCCGGTTTCTTTGCCGTCTACCCCGACTAGGTCCATCTCGGCGGGGGTGTCGCATTTTTTCTTCAGGTTCAGATCGTTGAGAGAGAGAGTCATTTGTTTTTCCTGTGATTTTGATAAAAAAAGCCCCGAACTCGTTGGAGTCCGGGGCGAGAATGAAGATGTCAGCCAGCTATCAGGCCGGCGCGGTGCGGGTGATCTTCAGCGTGGTGTCGGTGGCGGTGTAGGTCGCGGAAAAGGCTGCGGTCTGGATAATTTCTGCGTCGTCGCTGTTCTTGGAGTTGCTGGAATAGCGCACGGTGCCCATGTCAAATTGCAGCGTGCCGGTTGCCGTGTTGCCCATCACCAAGGAAAGTGAGGTACTGGTTCCGTTGGCAAACTTTTTGCGGAAAGTTTCGTTCTCGAAATAAATCGACAAATTCCCGGAAACCTTCAAAACGCCTACCCGCGATCCTTGGGCCGTGTCGCTGCCCAGAACGTTCAGCGGTTTCACTTCCTGCTCAACATTGAGGTCCCAACCGGTAACCGATCCGATAACCACGCCGCCCTCGGAAACTGTGCCCGTGAGCGAATCCCAGGGGTCATTGGTCGTGGCCGCAACGACGCTTGTTGCCACGGTTCCCAGGTTGAGGGTGATCCCTGCCGCCGACGCCTTGGTCACGATGCCGGTTGCCGCGGTGAACGTCATTACGGTGTCGGTCAGGGTGGTAATCACCCAAGGCGTGGTATTGTTGTTGCCGGCGTCGGCATTGCCAAGGCCGGTGATACTGTCGCCAACGGCCCAACCGTCCTTGGTAATGAACCCGGCCGTTGCCCGAGTGATCGTCTTCCCAGTGGAGTCGTAGGCGAGGTTGACGCCGGTGGTCTGCGCGATCTTCAGGGCCCTGCCAATGCCGGAGAACTCACCCTCGACGATGGAGTCGTTTTTCTTGCTGATCGAGAACATGCCGAACTGCACGCCGGTAGCCCGCTCAAGCATGCCGACATCGGTGTGTGTCTCCTCGATTGCCGATGTCCTGACCACGTTGCCCACCTTGAGCACGTTCGCCATCCAAGCTCCGCCCATGACAGCCTCAATCAGAGCGTCGTGCGTCCCATAGCTGAACTCTACTGGGAGCGAAACGGAAACCGACTTGGTGCCATTGCCAGGTGCGCCCTGCTGCCGATCGCTCCGCAGCTCGTTCGACTGGATCAGATTGCGGGTAAGCTCGATCTTGGCCCCAGCCTTGAGGCGCAAGGTTTGGTATGCCCCTGCGGCGGCGGTTCCGGCCACGGCCTCAGGGAAGATGGTGCGGAGGACTTTACTCCCGTCTGCTGCGTTGATATCCATGGTGATTGTCTCCTGTTAATTGGGGGCGAGTAGCCTATATTCGATGGTGATGGGGATATGTGCGAGGCCGGTATCTTGCCGCATGGCCGATGCGTAGGCCTTGGTAATGGTGATTGGCTGGCCGGCATGGACCAGGGTCGTCCCGCGCTTGAAGTGGGCGACGATAGAGGCAACCAGTGCGCCGGCCGCCGCCGTTCCGGTTTTGGCGGGATAAAAAACGCTGATCTGGTAGATGCCGACATGCCGGTTCTGGCCAGACTCTCCCAACTCAGCCTGGAACGGTTCTCCGGGTCCGAGTGTTGGCCGCAGGTATGGGGCATTGGCTGGCGGCGTAAACTGTTCGTTCTCGCGGGCTATGGCCGGCACGGAAGGCAACGACAGCAGCCGCGTCATGAACGCCGTGCGGAGCATTTGGTCTGGATACGCCATACCTACCTCGTTTGACTGCGGATTTCGGTGAGCGTGGATTTGACGTTGCTTGCCGATCTGGCCCAGGCCTGCATTTCGGCAACGGTGATGCGGACCATACCGTTGGGGGCTTGGTTGCTCCCTGGCGTCCCGTCGTCTTTGCCGTATTCAAGCACGGGGATGTAGGGCAAGTTGTTGCTCAGGAAAATGCCTCCTGAGCACTCCCACACCATCACCCCGTCAGAGGTTTTTTTGAGCGTGGCCGATCCGCTTTTGTCTTCCCCGACGATGGAGAACGTGACCGGTGCGCCGGTGCTCAGCGACCAGTTGGCCCGCGCCCGTCCGGTGTCGACCGGGGTGCGGAGGATTACCCGCTTGAACGCTTCCAGGGTGATCTTGCGGATTGCCTGCTTGACTTCGGCGTTGGCATTTTTGGCGAAGCGCTGCAGGTCGATTACGAATTGGCCGGCCATTACTCTTCACTGTCCTTTCCGTCGCTTGGCGGCATGGTTTCGAACCTGACGGCCTTAATGGTCTCTTTACCCTCGATAAGGGCTTTGACAACCCGGTGCCATCCGTCCACGATAAACCCATCGGGGTCCATGATGACTGGCCAGGAAAGCGACGTCTCATTGACCCGCTTCACGTGTTCGGCGATACCCCGAGCCGTCGTTGATTCATGGAAAATATTTGTTCCTATATGGATTGCGGCGACTGGGATGTCGAAGGCTGGGAGTCC
>JAQUHN010000005.1 GCA_028683555.1 Geobacteraceae bacterium
GAAGGTATCGAGGGAGACAGTGCCTCATCCACGGAACTGTATGCCCTCCTGTCGACTCTCTCCGGTGTTCCGATCAAGCAGGGCATTGCCGTCACCGGCAGCGTCAACCAGCTTGGCAAGGTACAGCCGATCGGCGGTGTCAATTACAAGATCGAGGGCTTTTTCGCCGTTTGCAAAGCAAAAGGACTCACCGGCGAGCAAGGAGTCATGATCCCGCGCAGCAACCTGCGCAACCTGATGCTGAAGGATGAAGTAGTGGAAGCGGTAAAAGAAGGGAAATTCAACATCTGGAGCGTGGCAACCATCGACCAGGGAATCGAGATCCTCACCGGCATGCCGGCCGGTGAAAGACAGCCCGACGGGAGCTATCCTGAAGGCACCATCAACCAGAAGGTTGACAGCCGATTACGCGAGATACTGGAGAACATGAAAAAGTTCTCCGCCGGTGAGAAAGAAGAGAAAAAATAGCCGAACCGCTGTTCTCATGCATACGTGTACATGAACATTGCCACTTATCGAACATGCTTTCATTCCGACAGACAGTTCACCATCCGCTAAAAGCAGAACCTGTTTTGCTGACACAGGAAACTTCAACGAGGGAAAGGAAAATCGCATGGCCGACATCATTGATACCATATGTGGCAACACAACGCTGAGCAAACTTCTGTCAGCGCTGGAAGAAGTAAATCTCATCGACACCCTGAAAGGTCCAGGTCCCTACACCCTTTTTGCACCAACAAACGAATCCTTCACTCGGATGAATATCGAAAATGTTTTGAATGATCCGAAGGAGCTTCTTGCAACCCTCACCTACCATATTGCCTTGGGCAAGCTTACCGCGGAAGCCATCGGTACAATGGAAACCCTTGACACCGAAAACGGCAAGCAACTGACAGTCGTAATCGAAGAAGGCGAAACAATGGTGGACAATGCAAAATTCGTCACCACCAACATTGAATGCTCAAACGGCATAATCCATATCGTCGACAACGTATTCAAACCCATGCTGTCCGGGTGGTACCGGGAAGAGTAGCCGCCCAGAGACGTTTTTCGATCAAAACTCGATACGATTTCGCAGTCTGCGGGCATCGGGGCTCCCCCTCGATGCCCGCCTCACATTCAGCCGGAACACGCTCCTGCGACACACCCAGACAGCCGGGGGTGTCGTCATAACGCATTCTCTGCGCCGGCAAGCCACTTCCTGCTATCAGAATATGATCAGCTCCGCTCCTCCATACTCTGCAAAATTAACCCTGAAAAATTCCAGCCAAGCAAGCAACACCAGGCGTTAGTGCACTCCTTCCTGTTAAATCACTGTGAGAACTCCGGAGCCGGAAGCGAATCTGTCCGGTTCTCTCCCTACCCTACCGTCGAGATACCATGCCGAAACCCCGGATCACGGCGTGCCATACTATGTAGTTTTCATCCGGAAACGGTTCTTTTTCGCCCTGGCTGTGTCAATCCGCGGGCTTGCTTGTGCGGCGTACCTGGGTACGCCTCCGCGCAACTCCTTGATTTCCTTGCCAGGACAAAAATCCCCTCGTTTCCGAATTGAAAACCAATAGTTTCACATCCGGGGTTTCCGGATGAAAACTATGTAATCTCAGCAACATTGCAACACCTTCCTCTGCTGTTTTCAGCCAGGTTTTACGAAACTTTTCCTTGCGAAAACGGGACGCTGCCTTTACTGTAGTCCAAGAATGAAAGGACGAGATTCTATGCCGGACGCCTGTACAGTCATAATCAACCCCCTTTCGGGCAGTTTTTCTCCCCAACGACTCTCAGCTGCGCTGGATTTTCTCGTAACGCGTGGTTTTACCCCTCACCTGCAGGAAGTCAGCACCCCCGAGTCCGCCGTCGAAATTGCACAAACGGTCTGCCGCAGCCAGCAACATCCTCTTATTATTGTCGGAGCAGGAGACGGAACGATAAATGCCGTCGTTAATGGCCTGACTCCGGGAATCGCAACGTTGGCCGTGATACCATTCGGAACATCCAATGTCCTGTGCCGTGAACTGGGAATCATGTCGATGGAACAGGCTTTGGAAAAAATAGCCGGCGGTGTTTCCCGATCTTTCTGTATCGGGCAGCTCGAAAAGGGCGAAACACAACGCACTTTTCTCCTCATGGCAGGAGTAGGGTTCGACGGCAGGATCGTCAAAGGGGTTGCTCCCCGGGAAAAAAGACTCCTGAAAAAAGGGGCGTACCTTCTTTCCGCACTGCGGGTGCTCTGCTCGTGGGAAACCGATCGGCTCCAGGTTGTCTCCGACTCCCGGGTCGTTGACTGTCACAGCGTGATTGTCTGTAACGGGGCAAAATACGGCGGCAATATTCTGCTTGCTCCCGGAGCATCTCTTTTCAAGCAAGAACTCCAGGTTATCTGTATCCTGAACGGCTCAAGGCTTGGCTACCTGAGAACCTTACCCGCCCTCATCGCCGGCCGGGGACTTAAAAGTACGGGGATCGTTACTTTCCCGGCAACCGAACTTGAAGTTCGCGGCACCAAGCCTCTGCAGGCAGACGGTGATTATTATTTCGATAGCCCGGTACGAATTCGGTCAATTCCGGATTTTTTAAAGATCATGGTTTAGGAGAGCACCGTGCAGGTCATCGGTATAGGTCAATGTTCATGGGATTATCTGGCAACTGTCGACTGTTTCCCCACCATTGACACAAAATCGGAAGTCATGGATTGGCAGGAACAAGGCGGCGGGCCGGTCGCAACTGCCCTTGTAACCCTTGCCCGACTCGGCATCGCTTGTAATTTTCATGGAGTTACAGGAACTGATCCGGAAGGGAAAAAAATCGGAGAATCCCTTGCCAGGGAAAACATCAAAACGGCCGGACTCATAGTGCGCGAGAATGCCGTCTCACAGAAAGCCTTCATCGCCATCGAACAGAAAACGGCCAAGCGCACCATATTTTGGCAACGACCCTCGGGGACCCCTTTGCTCCCCGGCGAGCTTACCGAATCCTTTCTCGATGAGGGCAGTTTCCTCCTTCTTGACGGTTTGATGATGGAGGTATCCCTGTTCGCCGCACGCATGGCCCGGAAACGGGGAATCCCGGTAATGCTCGACGCCGGGAAAGTCCGGCCCGGCATGCTGGAAATTGCCGGAATGTGCGATTACCTGGTGGCTTCGGAACAGTTCGCCGTTGATCTCGGCTGGGACGGAAAGCCGGAAAACTTCAGAGAGACTGCTGGCCGGACCGGAGCGTCTGTCGTTACCATAACCCTGGGAGAACAGGGCAGCATAACCTACCAGGGCAATAACATCATGGTAACGCCTGCTTTTCAGGTGGCTGCCCGGGACACGACCGGCGCCGGAGATGTCTTTCACGGCGCGTATATCTTCGGCCTTCTCCGGCAACTGGATCTTGCCGACACCCTCCGTTTCGCATCCGCGGTGGCTGCCATGAAATGCACCCGTATCGGTGGGAGAGCAGGAATACCGGACAAGGCAAACATACTCAAATTCCTGGCAGAAAAGGGATGCTCCATTCGCTTTGATTAACTGCGATGCGACACTTTGAGAAGACAGGTTAAAATCTGGACAGAAAACTTAAGTATGGTACATAGAGTATAGATGAAAAGGAAACAGAGGAGATGCTCCGATGACAACACCGAAAATCCTGCTGGTAGACGACACGAAACTGTTCCTGGAACTGGAAAAGAGTTTTCTAAAACTTTCTCCCGTGCAGGTGCTTAGCGCCTCCAGTGGTGAAGAAGCCCTGGAAATCGCCCGAAAAGAACATCCAGACCTGATCTTCATGGACATCACCATGCCCGGCATGGGAGGCATCGCCTGCTGTTCCGCGCTGAAAGCCGACAGCATGCTCCGCGCCATTCCGGTCATCATGGTTTCATCCCACGGTAAAGAAGAAGATCTGGAAATGTGCAGAAAAGCAGGCTGCAACGACTATCTCACCAAGCCCATTGACAGGAGACTCTTTCTGGAAAAAGCCCGTTTTTTCCTTGATGCAATCGAAAGGAGGGATGTTCGCGTTACCTGCGAAACCCTGGTTACTTTTACCGCAAACGGAGTTTCCCGGTCAGGTGTCAGCGCTGACCTCAGTTACGGTGGAATTTACATCGCTGCCGACAGGGAGATAGATGAGAAACAAGCCGTTACCGTGGAAATTGCACTCCCCGGTGCGTTAAGCACCCCTATCACAGCACAGGGAATCGTGGCATGGAAAAACGGCGAGCAAAAAAGAAAGAAACCTTCCTTACCGACAGGATTCGGTGTGGAATTCACTTCAATCACGGAACCGGACAATGAAGCCATCCGCTCCTTTGTTGCAGGGAACCGCGCGAACGGGTAGCTGCGCAGAACTCGCCCGCAGCAGGCAGCTCTTTGTGCCGACAAGAAAAATTAGCGTATTCGGCAATCAGTGCACATCATGTTACGCATCGAGAACTGCCCGCATCTTACTGAGAAGCTCGCGGGGTGTCACGGGCTTGGTCAGAAAGTTCAAGCCCTCTTCGCGGACACCCTTGTTATTGAGAATATCACCCGTATAGCCGCTCATAAAGAGCGCCGGTATCGACGGATCGAGCTTCCGGATCTCGTTGTAGGCTTCCTTGCCGTTCATCTTCGGCATGATGACATCGAATAACAACAGATCGATCCTGTCCCTGTTTTCCCTGAACACCCGCACCGCCTCCGCACCATTATCAGCCAGCAGAACCATGTAGCCGAATTCTTCCAGCATCGACCGGACCAGGTCCCGGACCGACTGTTCGTCCTCCCCCAACAAAACCGTCTCGACCCCGCCCAGGATTTCCGCTTCTTCGACAACTGGCTTCACCGGTAACATCGCTTCTATTTCCTTGAGATAAATCCTGAAAGTGGACCCTTTCCCCAGTTCACTGACCACATCAATATGGCCATTGTGCTGCTGGATGATACCATAGACGATGGCAAGCCCCAGTCCGGTCCCCTTGCCCATCGCTTTTGTCGTGTAAAAGGGTTCGAAAATCCGCTCCCTGGTCTGCTCGTCCATGCCTATGCCCGTATCGGAAACGGTAATAACCACGTGCCTGCCGGGCGCGGCGAATGTATGGTTGCCATAAAAAGCATGGTCAATATCGCGACGCTCGAGACGCAGTGTTATCCTGCCACCATCGGGTATGGAATCCCGTGCATTGGAAACAAGGTTCATGAGAACCTGCTCCAACTGACTGTTGTCCCCCATTACGGTGAGCCCTTCGTCAGCAATCTCGGTTAAAAACTCGATATCCTCCGGCACAAGGCTTGCGAGAAGGCCCTGCATCCCTGCCGCACAGCTGTTCAGGCAGACAGGCTGAAGCTCCACAACCTGCTTTCTGCTCAGGGTAAGGAGACTTCGTGTAAGGTCCGCTGCCCGTTCCGCCGCACCGAGGATCTGATCAACCTTAGCCCGGGCCGGGTCATCGGCAGGCAACTGCATCCGCAGCAGCGTGCCATAACCGATTATAGCCGTCAGAATATTGTTGAAGTCATGGGCAACTCCGCCGGCCAGTTGGCCTACCGCCTCCATTTTCCGTGCATGCTGCAGCTGTTCCTCGAGCAGCTTGCGGTCGGTAATGTCCTGGAAATTTTCCACGATAACCTCCTGGTCATCCATGGAGATTCTGCAGGCGCTCTTGATAATCGGCACCAGTTTGCCGTCCTTTGCCTTGACAGCGGTTTCATCATTTTCTATCCGCTTCCTGCCGAGATCGAAAATCGGGCACTTATGGGGTCCTTTGGGGCAGATGATTCCGCACTTCTGGCCGACAAGTTCTTCTCTGGAAAATCCGGTCATGGAACAGAGGATGTCATTCACATCCTCGATGATATAGTCTTTGTTGACAGTGAAGCTGCCACCGGGAAGGTTCTCATAGAGGGAATGCCATTTCTTCTCGCTGTTTTTCAGCTTGCTTTCCGCCCGCTCTCGCTCTCCGATCTCGGCTTCCAGTTCGCTCACCTTGTCTTGCAGTTCCGAACGCGCCTCGATCAGTTCCCCATTAATTCCCTGCAACTCTTCATAGGATGTCTGCAGATCGGCGACCATCTCGTTCAGCGCCCGCTCGATAACGCTCCATTCGTCGTGCCGGTCAAGATGGATACGCGTTTCCAGATCACCTTGGCGGATCGAATTGATGCCCTGGCAGATCAGCCTCATGGGACGACGGATATTTACCAGGATAAAGGAAAAGGTAACGCCCCCCAACAGCATGAGGACGAAAACGAATATGGCAACGATGAAATTGCGTGAAGAACCCGTGGCACTCGTAACATCTCGTAGCGCGCCGGCTGAACCTAGAGATACCTGGGCATCAATCGCCTTCATATCCGCCAAAAGATTCTTCTTCACGGTATCAAGGAATTTGAGCTGTTCCTCAAGACTGGAAACAGCAGCGAGCAACAGCATCGTCTCCTTTTTATAGGCAGAGACGTCATCCATGAGCTGCACGCCGGATGAGGCAATTTTACTATCGGAAGCAGTGATGGTCCTGAGGCGCAGGAAGAGGTCGTCAAGCAGCCACACCAGGCGCTTGCCCTGGGCTGCGAGTTCCTTTTCATTCCGGTCCAGCCCGAGCTTGACGTGTTCGAGAGAAATTTGCAGAAGGGTTTCCCGGTACCCGGGAATGATGATGCTGAGCTGCTCCAGGATGGTAGCATCTTTCCCCTCCAGCACCCGGGAAACCATTTTTTCGGCGAGGATCTGTTCGAGGGAGTCAAGACCGTTGAAAAGCTTTTTCTCCCGTAATTCGAGCTTTTCGGAGTAGTCCTTTACCAGAGCGCATGCGTGGAACAGCGAAAATAACTGGCCGGTCAGTTGATGAAGGTTGCCCTTCATCTCGGGAATCGGGGGCTTTGCCTCGAGTCGTTCGGCAACGGCTACGATCCGTCCGCCTTCCTTCAACACAGCCACTTTTCCATACTGAAAGGTACCGACAAGCAGGTCGGTATCGCCGAGCACCTTCTGGAGGTCCCGCCCCAACTGGGCATTGGCAATTACCTGGTTGATATTGTTGTCAATCAGGTCTTTCGACAGGCCCTCCATCTTGCGAAACGAGAACAGCACTGCCAGCACGACCATACCGAAGACAAGAAAAACCAGCACATTTACCAGCACCAGCTTCTGGATCATGCCAAGCTTGAACGGGCCTTTGCCCCTTATGGATTCGTCACCAGGCGTCACGGCTACTCCTCCGTCTCCACCAGTTCGGTGCCTACCAGAAGAGCCGGCTTAGGTTTGATGTTAAGCGATTTCATTACCGTAATATTCAGGACTCGTTTCCCCGAGAGGTTCCGGATAATGGGAATTGACCGCACCGGAGTTCCTGCCATGGCACTCTGCAGCATCGCCGCAGCCGAGGCTCCCTGCTCCCAACCTGTTTTCGCCACCGAGCAGAGCAACCCCTCACGGACGTTGAACTCATTGATCCCGAGAACCGGCTTTTCAAAGGCGCGTGATATGAAATGAAAACTCTCTTTTTCCGCTAACGGTTTTCCGTCATAGGAGCTAAGCCCATCCATTGCGATGAGAAACAAAGCATCATACTGATCCTTCCATGCCTCGGCAACGGTAACGGCTTCGGCAAGGGTCGTTACCAGTCTGACCGAGTAGGCCTTCAATGGGTAGCTGGAGGATTCCTGGCGGATCTGCTCGGCATACGCTCTGCCGGTAGGAGTATCGTTGGTCATGAAGCCAACGGATCTGGCGCCGGGCACCAGCTGCTGCAGGAAGGTAACGGACTCTCTAAAATGGGCACGCTCGAGGATCCCCGTGACATTGGACGCGGGGTAGCCATAGCTGCCGGCACCGGCATTGACACCGCAGAAAACCACCGGCGTCTGCACCTTGTCCTTCAGATAGGGAACAACAAACAGCGCCTGGGCATCATCGTCTGCCGCAAGAACGCCGTCAGGCCGGAACTGCTGGAATATCCGCCATGCCTCTTCGGCCTTGCGCGAACCGCCGGCAAAATCATTCTTGGTATTCAAATAGACATACCTGATCTCGCAAGCCCCCTGCAGCGACTCGTCAATTCCTTGCCGGATTTCATTCTCCCACGGCATACCCTCATGATAACTCATCACCACCAGTACCTTGGGAATTCCTGCAGCATCTGCTGCAGCAGGCAAAAGCCCCACCAGCAACCACAGCAGGAAATATATTTTAGCGAATCGTATACTTGCGGCCATGCGCGATCTCCTCTACGGCAAACAAAACCTACTCTATGGTCGTAACCAACTCAGCACCGCGCAGGACTACCGGTCGCGCCTTGATTCCCATCTCTTTCATAACCGTCACATTGATCATCCTCTTGCCATCGCTGTTACGCGTTATCGGCAACGAGGAAAGGGACGTCCCCTGCATCGCCGCCAAGAGCATCCGCGCTGCCATACTCCCCTGTTCTCGTGACGATTTCACCACAGCGCACAGGAGGCCGAACCGGATACTGAAGGCATTGACACCAATAACCGGCTTGTTAAAACTCTTCACCAGCACGGGAAAGATATCCTTTTCCGAAAGGGGAACACCTGCGGCATCTTTCAACCCTTCCAGGGTTATCAAAAAAAGCGAATCACATGTTTTCACAAGCTGCCGGGAGACGCTTTTCGCTTGCTCCAGGGAGGTAACCATTCTGATTGCTGCCGGTTTCAGGGGATAGGTTACCGCTTCCCGTGTCAGCTGCCGGTAATAGCTCCTGCCGGTCGGATTATCGGCAATGAGGTAGCAGATGTTATGAACCGTCGGGACCAACTGCCGAAGAAAGGCGATGGACTCCCGAAAGTGAGCTCTCTCCAGCACTCCCGTTACATTTGATGCCGGATAACCATACTTCTCCGGCTCGGCATTGACGCCGCAGAAAACCACCGGAGTTTCCACCTTGTTTTTGAGGTATGGCACAACAAAAAAGGATTGGGCATCGTCGTCAACGGCAAGAACACCATCCGGTTGATACTCCTGGTAAAAACGATAGGCCTCTACAGCCCTCTCCGCTGCGCGATCGAAATTATATTTGGTATCCAGATATCGATAACGGATTTCACATGTCTCACCCAGAGCTGCTTCGATTCCGTCCCGGACACCACTTTCCCACGATATCGACTCATGGTAACTCATGACTACCAGTACTTTGCATAACTTTTGGCCGGCACATAGCGCCGGAAAAGGGTTCAGCGTAAGGAATAAGAAAAAGAGGATAATTACCCGGCACCCTTTTGTGAACATGGACCCTCCTGGTTTTTTCGATTCTGTTCCATGCTGAGAAGAAATCAATGTTCGCATCCATCGTACTACCATTACGCAGAATATTCCTTCTCATGAATTCTTTTCGGCAGAAAAACCAATATCTTAATTAAAAATTAGGCCTATAACAGGATCTTGAAGCTCGAGCGCACCTATCAAGCCGATGGCAAGATTGCACCCTGCTTCCGGCAGAACCAATTGGCTAAACAGAACTTACGGTAAATACTGTCTTTTGTCTAACACAGGAAAAGATATTTGGTGAGATTCAGAAATGACTGCTGGCGGGAGAAAATTCTTTACCAACCATAGAAGCGACATAGCAGACGAACAATGTGGAACGAGAGAAAAGTCAGGCCGGCAGCAAGCACTGCCAACGGCTTGCTGGAAAATACTGTCGTCAAGCAGCGATCAAAGTGATCAAGACATGGAGTCTTGCCAAGACCGACCGGAATGCCTTGCCGGAAATTCCCGCGAACATCAAGAAAAAAAGCTATCTGCCATGCATTCAAACAGACAAAGGAACCGGCGGCAAACCAGAATCTCGCCCTCTCCCTGAACGGCAGACTTTTGAGCAACCGCTGAATCTTGTCCAGAAAAGGAAAAAGCCGCAACCGTCCGGCCCTGTACTGCACCGCATAAACCTCGGGCATCTCGCCGATAAAATCCTCCCGGCCAATGGCATTCAGTGTCATGAGCATCATATTGAGCACTTGTCGCACTGCCGGCCCTTCCGTCTCGAAACGGCGGGCGGAGGTAACGAGTTCAGCGGGGAGAAGGATCCATTGCCCGCGTGTACGAACTGTTTCCGCGAAACGGGTATCTTCCATGATCATGCACGACGGCTCGAATGGCCCCGCCACGGTAAAAAAAGGGCGGCCTACCAGGAACCCCTGGTCTCCATGGGTACAGCCGGGTCGATCCAGGCGAGCCTTGCATTCTGCAAAATAGTAAAAAAAGGGTGCGCCACGATCCCGATGCTGAAAGCGGAGTGAAAAACGTGCGGCAATCCTGCCGTTACCCCTCTTTTGTTCGGCCTGCCGCAGACAGGAAAGGGCTTGGCAAAGTGAGAACGGGTCCGGGAAGAATGAATCGGCATGGAGAAACAGCAGATACTCTCCGGTCGCGGCACGGGCACCGGCGTTCATCTGCTGCGCCCGACCTCTCCCTTTTTGCACGATCTGCACAGCAAAAGGGAGTCCATCAGTCAACTCGCGCACTGTTGTCAGCGTACCGTCTCCGGAATCACCATCACAGACAAGCACCTCGAAAACAACGCCCTGCTGTGCGGCCAAGCCCCGTAAGAATGCGGCGATCCCGGCAGCCTCGTTCAGGACCGGAACGACAACGGAAAGTTCAAACAATGGTGCGGATGTGGGCATGCATCCTCGCAAAAAATGTATCCATCAAGCAGAAAGTATCATACGCTATGCATTCCTACACAGGAAAAGCTCACCGCGCTTGGTTCCAATGCCTTGCGCGTTGCTCCAGCTACCGTGAGCAACGCGAACTACACAGGGAGAAATCATATCCTCCTTGACCTCGGGGGGCTTTTCACGGAGAATGGAACCCCTCCAGCAAATACCTGTAAAGGAGTACCGGATGCCAGAGGATGATCGTAAAGATAGTCTGCTTAAATGGGATGAACGGTTTCGAAGCGAGGGATGTGTTCTGGGAACTAATCCTTCCGCGTACTTGATCGAAAATATGAATACCATTATATCCCTTGCTCCCGGCCGCCGGGCAGTGGACATCGCCTGCGGCGAGGGCAGGAACAGCATCTATCTTGCCAAACAGGGGTTCCAGGTAGTCGGACTTGATATTTCCGAAGCGGGACTGGCAAAGGGACGCCAGTGGATGGAACAGGAGGGGGTCCAGATCGATTTTCGCCTGGTTAACCTTGAAACGTACCAATTCACGGAATCGTACGATCTGGTTATCAACTGTAATTTTCTCCTGCGAGACCTTATACCGAAGTCCGTAGCAGCGCTGTCTCCCGGCGGCATCATGGTCTTCGACACCCTGCTGGATTCGCCCTATGTACCAACCACCCATAAAAAGGAGTTCCTGCTCCAACCGGGCGAGCTTGTCAGGATTTTTCAAGGATTTCCCGGAGCGATCCTGGTCCAGGAAGAGCGGCTCCACGATCAAATGCCCACGGCGAAACTCATTTTTCGAAAAAAATGACGGACTGAACCGTGCCGGAATTGATAGCAACAGGTGCGCTGCCTATTTCCACTGACTGAAACGGCAGCCGTCGTCCGATACGGACTAGCACCTCGATCATGTTACCGAAATGACCTCCTCATACGTGGTTATCCCTTCCAGCATCTTTTTGACGGCCACCTCCCGCAGCGAGACCATACCGTCCTGTCGCGCAATCTCCTGCAATTCGACCAGCTCTATCCGCTCGGTCAAGCGCGACCGCAGGTTCTCGGTGAAGTCCATTACTTCGAAGATCCCGGTGCGGCCCCGGTAGCCGGTCCCACGACAGGCCGTACAGCCCTCGCCATAGTAAACTTGATACGTCTTCTTATCCATTCCCAGATAGGCACTCTCCTCCTCGGAAAGATGCCTGCTCCGTTTGCACGCCGGGCAGATGCAACGCACCAGACGCTGGGCGATAATGCCGATAACCGTGGAAGCGATGAGAAAAGACGGGACCCCGAGGTCCAGCAATCTTGTCACGGAAGAAGGAGCATCGTTCGTATGCAGAGTCGAAAGAACCAGATGACCGGTAAGGGCTGCCTGGACAGAACTTTCGGACGTATCCCGATCACGGATCTCGCCCACCATGATAATATCCGGATCCTGGCGCAGGATGGTGCGCAATACGGAGCCGAACGTAACGCCGATCCCCGCCTGCACCCCCACCTGGTTGAATTCTTCCATCACCATTTCGATGGGATCCTCAATGGTGACCACGTTCACCTCCGGTGAAGCCAGCGTCCGTAAAGAAGAGTAGAGCGTCGTTGTTTTGCCGCTCCCGGTAGGCCCCGTGATGAGGATGATGCCGTTTGGCTTACGGATAAATCCGTTGTACAGCTGGTATTCCCGTGGATAAAAGCCGATACGGTCAAGGTCCTGCATTAGAATTTCAGGATCGAAAATCCTTACGACCACCTTTTCGCCGAAAGCTACCGGAAGGGTTGAAACGCGCAGCTCCACCTCTTTTTCACGGTGATTGGTCTTGATCCTGCCGTCCTGGGGCCTTCTTTTTTCTGCCAGGTCCATGCGGGAAAGCATCTTGATTCGGGAAACTATCGGCAGATGAAGTGGTTTGGGTATCGTATGAATGATGTGCAAAACACCGTCTACCCTGAAGCGTATCAGAGAAATATCACGTTTCGGTTCAATATGAATATCGCTCGCCCGTTGATCAAAAGCGTAGGAAAGAATGAATTCCACCGCACTGATAATATTCTTGTCGGTACTGTCAATCTCGGAGTGACCCTTCATCCTGACAAACTGCTCGAGATTTCCCAGGTCCACCGTTGACGAAGGCTCATTCTGCGCAGAAAGAATCGATGCCCGGAAACCGAAAAATTCCTGTAAAATCTTGAGAATATCGCTTTTCGAACTTAATACCCGTTTGATCGTGATCCTTTTCAGTTTCATCAGGATCTCGATCTCGTCGTTGGCATGCGGATCGGCCACGGCGACGGTGATGGTATCTCCGCTTTCAGCGATGGGAACCAGGAGATGCTTCATGGCAAAGGGACGGGGTATTGGCGAGGTTACTACCTCGAGATCCAGCTTGAGGGGGTCAATTTTCACATACGGCATCCCGACCATGTCAGCAATCACCTTGGTAATGTCGTCTTCAGTCAGGACCTTACCATTGCTACCGGGGATCTCCAGGTTGAAAGAGGAAATAACCTCCGCAGGTGAAGGGAGCACCGAACTCTGGGCAAAGCGGCGCGAATAGCCGGGATGCTGGGTGTTCTGCAGCCGCGAAATCTGGGCATCACTCTTAACCAGGACATCCCGGCACTGCTCATCGGAAAGGAGCTTATTCTTCAGCAGGGCCCGGGTTACTTCATTGATTGAGAGTGTTTTTTTATGGTGCATACTTCTCCATTGCTCTGGAAACAACGCAAAACTCAGAGTTTTGCGGCAACTCTCTTCAGAAGCAGCGAATTTGCCACCACCGATACCGAAGAAAAGGCCATGGCCAGTCCGGCAAACTCAGGTTTGAGGGTTATCCCGAAAGAAAAATAAAAAACCCCTGCTGCAAGAGGAATTCCGAGCACGTTGTAGAAAAAGGCCCAGAAAAGATTTTGCTTGATCCTGGCCAAGGTAGCCTTGCCAAGCGTAACAGCTCTGACCACATCCTGGAGATCATTACGCACCAGGATAACATCACCGGTTTCCTTTGCCACATCGGCGCCACTGCCGATGGCAATACCCACATCAGCCTTTGCCAAAGCGGGCGCATCATTGATCCCGTCACCAACCATTCCGACGAAAAACCCCTGTGCCTGGTACTCTTGGACGATTTGTTGTTTCCTTTCCGGCACAACTTCCGCTTCAAAACCGTCAACACCTGCCTGGCGGGCAATGACGGCAGCAGCATCCTGTCGGTCACCGGTTATCATCCAAACCTTGATACCTGATTTTTTCAGATCGCGGACCGCCAACGCCGAGGTTTCCTTCAACTGATCGGAAAAAGCCGCAATTCCGAGCAATGCACCATTGCTGGCGACATAAATCAGTGACTTACCCTCACCGGCAAGCCGTTCCGCATCCCGCTGCAGAAGATCGCCCGGAACACCACTCTCCCGCAGCAACCGGAGACTACCCGCAAGTACCGATGCGCCCCGATACGAACACGACACCCCAAAACCTTCTTTTTCACGATACTCTTCGATGCTGCCACTACGAATGCCCCGCTGTTCCGCGGCACGCACGGCAGCCAAGGCAAGTGGATGGTTGGAAAGGGATTCGGCCCCGGCGAGGTACTCGAGAAATGAGTCTTCGGCAACACCCTGCACGGGAAGCAGATCGGTCAGTGCCGGCTGTCCAATTGTCAGGGTACCGGTCTTGTCAAGCAGCAGAAGGTTGACTTTCGATATATTTTCCAGGACCGATCCTCGCTTGATGAGGATTCCTCGGGAAAGCCCTACGCCGCTGCCGACCATCACCGCAGTCGGGGTCGCAAGCCCCATAGCGCACGGACAGGCAATAACAACCACGGAAATTGCTTGTCGGAAGGCAAAAATGAACTCCTGGTGAAGGGGTAGATACCAGACGATAAAGGTCGCGACCGATAGCACTACTACCACCGGAACAAAATACCCCGAAACACGATCGGCGAACCTTTGGATCGGAGCCTTGTCGGCCTGGGCATCACGAACCAATCGGACAATCTGGGAAAGAAGTGCCTCCTCACCGACCCTGGTGGCTCTGACCATCAAGGCGCCGGACCGATTGATGGAAGCGCCGACCACCTGGTCGCCAACACCTTTCTCAACCGGCAGCGACTCGCCAGTAACAAGTGCTTCGTCAACAGAACTAATACCTTCCAGGATAGTACCGTCAACCGGTATTGTCTCACCAGGACGGACCCGAACGATATCTCCCGCTTTAACAGTTGAAGACGGCACCTCAATTTCCTTGCCGTCGACAACCAGCCAAGCTTTATCGGCCTGCAGCCGCAGCAGTTTTTTTAACGCCTCCCCCGCCTTACCGCGAGCACGGGCTTCCAGATATTTTCCGAGACGAATGAAAGCAATCAACATGGCAGATGTTTCGAAGAAAAAAGAACCGTGGATACCAAAGACTGCGAAAAAAGAAAGGACTGAGTAGAAATAGGCCGCTGAAGTACCCAAGGCAACAAGCACATCCATGTTCGCGCTGCGATTTGCAAGAGCAAACCAGGCACCGCGGTAAAAAGTCAAGCCAGCCGTAAATTGAATAATTGTTGCAAGAACAAAACTCAGCAATCCGGCAAAGGGATGTCCATGGTAGGGCATTACTGCCATTATGGGCAGGGAAAGCATGAGACTGAAGATGAACCAGTTGCGCTGAACAGTGAGGTCATCGGTCTCTTCGGTGTTGTAACGAATGCCGTACCCCAGACCACGAACCCGCGATTCGATCTGCTGCAACGTTATGCTGGACGGGTCATAGTGGACAACCAACTCTTCCAGAGAAAAATTGACCACTGCATCTTGGACGCCTTCGAGAGTCCGCAATTCCTTCTCAATTCGCGTTGCACACGATACACAGGACATCCCGGTTACAACAAAAGCTGTTTCTGCCACTTCAGTTCCTTTCAGATTCCTCAGTGAGTCGTAAATGAAGACCGTAAATTTTGATTGCCCCGGTAATGGGAATCGCCAGCAAAACCCCCCAGAACCCCAACAGTTCACCAAGAATCATAATCATTATTATCGTAACGAGAGGATTGAGATCCATCGACTCCTTGAAAACCAGGGGTTTAATGACATACCCTTCAAAGAAATAGATTACCGCAAATACAGCACAAACCTGGATGAGAATTATTCCGCTCTGATACTCCGCATAACCGAAAAAAAGTGGCGGGATCGTTGCCAGCACAACTCCAATGAAGGGGATAATCGACGCAATACCGGCAAAAATGCCGGTAAAGATAGGATGGTTTACATCAAGCAGGATCATGGCAACCGTTGAGAGAAGTGCAACAATCGCGGAAACTATCAACTGGCCACGAAGGAAACCGCCAATACTTCTGTTTATATCACGGCCCACGACGATAATAAATTCCTTCTTCGAGGAAGGCAGCCAACGAATAATCCCTTCCATGGTTTCTTTTTTATAGAAAAGCATGAAAAAAACCAGGATTGGCGCCAGCAGGAGATTGAAGAGGTTAAAAAATACGCTGGACGCGGCAGCATAGATTCCGGCGCCAAACTTGGCAAGAACCCGGTCTGCTCCGGCCTGAACATAATCCACAAGCCATTGCCACTCGGCAGCGGCGAAGGCAGGGCCAAAACGCCCTTTCAGTTCGAGCGCCATCTGCTTGAACTTCAGGACGTACCCCGGCAGGTCGCGGACCAGCATCTCCCAACGGATACTGAGCAGAGGAAAGAGGAAAATAACACAGAAAAAAGTGACAATTGTCAGGAAGGCATAAAGCACAAGAATACCGAATATTCTCCGGATTCCTCTGTTTTCCAGCGTTTTAACAAACGGATCAAACAGGTATGCCAGGACAAAGGCGAGAAGTAGGCAGGAAAGCGTATGCCTTACCACATAGGAAAAGGCGAAAAGACACCCAAGGACCAGAAGTGAGTTCCCGATTTTCTGGACTGACGACGTAGTATGCTTCATAGGTTTAGCTACCGTTCTCGAAACACGGTCAACTGAGTGACAACAGCAGATCGCAGATCAGTAATGTGGTGTGCACCATCAGCCCAAAACGGGTACTGGCCCATTGTGCGAATAGTCGCACCTGAGGCCGTCAATGATGATCATCGGTAATAAAAATATCGCTATTCGCCAGCCATTTTCGTATTCTGCCGGCTATGAGTTCGTCTTTGAGCACAATAAGCCGTTCAGTTTCTTCCGGATAGAACGATAGAATTTCCTCAAGCCTGCCAAAGGGCCGTTTACCCATCAGGGATCGTTCCAAAAGACTCTTCAGAGAAGGATTTATCATTGCCTTGATAAACTCATGAAGCAACTGTCGCTCCTGATCGTAGTCAAAATCCGGGATCTGGAGATAACGATCTTCATTCTCTTCGATCTCCTCCCAAAAATCATCATCTTCATAATCTATAGGGACCGAGAAAACCTCCCCAGTCTCACGGTCAAGGAAATAGACCGTTTCCGGATCAACATTCTCAAATGCTTCCACGAGATCATCCCAGACTATTTCAACATCGTGCATGAAACCCATAAATACATCAACTCCCCAGGAAGGCTATTTTCAAACCATCACCTTTACCTTTTCCAGATAATTCGTTATAGTGCCCGGCATGAGAAGGGTTTTTATCGCCGACGCACATCTGCGCAATCCTGATGACGAAAACTATCAACTGCTGTTGCGGTTTCTTTCCGAACTCCGTGGTAGCACGAGTACGCTTTTCATCCTCGGCGATCTTTTCGAATTCTGGATCGGTTATCGCGAAAAGGCTTTCCCCCACTATCGTCCGATTCTTGACAGCTTACGGGAGTTGGTGGAGTCAGGAGTGGAGATTGTCTATTTCGAAGGGAACCACGACTTTCATCTTGGCACATTTTTCTCTAAAACCCTTCAGGCGACAATTCATCCAAATCATACCGTAATAAATCTCGACGGCAAAAAAGTATTCATGTGCCATGGTGATCAAATAAACGCACACGACTATGGCTACCGGTTTCTCCGGTTTCTACTCCACAATGGTGCGACAAAAAGATTGTTTCCCCTGGTGCCCCCAGCACTGGTCTTCAGAATTGCCGATCTGTTTTCATGCCACAGCAAAACCTATCATCAGCAAAGAAACTCACAATGGAATTATCAGGCATTGTTGGAACATTTTGCCGAAAGTCGCTTTCAGAACGGCTGCGATGCGGTCGTCACGGCACATTTTCATCTCCCGCTTCTTTCCGTAGCGAAAGATGGGAAAACGCTCCTCTCCCTGGGTGACTGGATTACTCAGTTTACCTATGGAGAATTTACGGACGGGGAATTTTCCCTCCACGCCTATCGATAATGTCACCCCGCAACTACCCTTCCAACAGCCTGCAGCTAACCAAGCTGGTTTTCTCCGGCTCAAACATCCCGCAAAGAAAATAGTCGTAGATAGTTGGCCACCCTTTCTTCCAAGGTAGGCGCCGCAATCAGGTCACAAATCTCATCAGGACTATATCCGCGGCATACAGCAGGTCGTGACGCATAAATGGAACAAGAGCCATCACTATCAAGGTGGAAACAAGGAACACCTGCCGGCTTGGATAAAGTCGATATGTCCGGAGCGGTACAGCAGGTTGCGCAACGTCGACAGTTCATGGAAGTACCCTACTCAGTTTCTGTAGGCAAGTCTTGTGGCACATCTGAAACAGCCAGAATCGCTTCTAGCAAATATAAAGTTCTTTTTAAATACCACTCTCCTGGCTCTTCGTTTCCTTTGCCAAAAAGAATTGTTCCAGTGCCTTTTCACCTAGGTACGATGCCTTAATTTTCCATTTATCCTGGTTTATGATAAGAGCCACAAGGGCTATTTGAGGATCATTTACCGGTGCAAAGGCTGCAAACCATGAATAATGACCAGAAGGATCAGTACCATTTATAGAACCAGTTTTGGCAGCCACTGTCACCGAATCCAGCAACGGCCGTCCGCGACGATCATGAAATGCTTTTCTTGAGGTACCTTTTGTTACCGTTGTCAAGAGCATACGAGTTAACTGCTCTGCTGTTTCCGTGGTAACAAGCTTGCGAATGCTTCGACTTTGAAGCGAATAAAGCACCTTGTTATCTTTATCACGTATCTCCTCTGCCAGAAGAGGTGTCATCATTGTTCCATGATTGGCAATGGCTGCCATAATGACGGCCGCATGAAGAGGTGAAATTTTAACCTCTCTACCAAGCCCGGCCCCCATCAACTTAAGCTGTCTATCATCCTGCGGTACGGCTGCTTTACTTGGAGTTACGCCAGTTCCAGGAAAAAGAACCTGGTTAAATCCGAAACGATGTGCATATGTCATGATGGACTCAGCACCAACATAATCACTCGCTAGTCTTCCAAACACCGGGTTGATGGACTTGCCCAAGGCCAATGAAAGTGGCATTGACTGATTGGACCGACCAGGGTTGATATTCCAGTATTTTGGATTCTCGGAATATGAAGAGCCACGATACTCAAAAAGGGTATCAGGACCGACTTTATTCTGTTCGAGAGCTGCCGCAGCGGTGATTATCTTGAACAGGGATGCCATAGGGTAAAGATTAAAATAAGGACTTCTTCCCCACGCAGGGTCCACTGAAGAATATCCTGTCAGCGCCAGTATTTTTCCGGTTTTCGGCTCTATCGCAACAAATACCCCATAGGGGACATCCTTGCTTCTCATGGTCTCATGCACCTCTTGCTGGAGGTCAGGATCAATAGTGAAGCGAATGCTTCCAGCGCCGTCAAGCGGAACGATGAGCTGTTCCCCACTCAAATCAGCATTGTTCAAAAATGGGGATGCAACATGAAAAGACTGATATGCATCAATTTCCGGGGAAGAAGCCTGCGCAAAAGTTGTCCATGAATTGAAAACACCCATAATCTTTGGTTTCAAGGATGTAACAACAAAGGAAAATGGGTAGAGAGCAAGAAGAACTGCCAAAACAGGAAGTATATACCGTAATCTGCGTTGATCTGGCTTCTTTTGCGAGTGATATTTAAAGGTATTTCTAGATGCTTTTTTCCGGGTGAAGAAACAGGAAAAAGAAAGAAAGCGCCGTTTTTTTGTATAGTTCTTTAAATCATGCATTGTGATATCTTTGATAATTTAGTAGTGAAAATAGATATATAACAAACCGAATATTTTTGTCACTATAAGGTACGTGCGAACCTTTGTCAACGTCGGCATAGTGCATATCAGCATAAGAATTTGTTGTGAGAACAGTAGTTAGGCATAAAAAAAGACAGGTAACTTTCATTACCTGTCTTTCACAACGTATTAGTAGATAACGCTATATTCTAGCGATTTTCTTATTCTTCTGATTTATCAGCAACTACTTCTTCGCTTACTTGTACAACTTCCTCGACTTGTGCAACAGCAGGAACAGCAGAAGTTGCTTCAACCACGGCTTCCGTTTCGGCAACAGGAGCTTTTTTCTTGGAAACTTTCTTTTCTAACGCTTCCTCAACTAGTTCAATAACAGAAACGGGGGCAGTATCACCAGGGCGTATACCAAGTTTAATAATCCTGGTATAGCCACCCGCACGTTCTTTATAACGAGGGGCTATGGTGTTGAAGAGCTTCGTAACCGTCTTTTTATCACGGATGTAGGAAGAAGCCTGACGAATTGCATGAAGATCACCTTTTTTACCAAGTGTAATCATTTTTTCGGCAATAGGACGAAGCTCTTTCGCTTTTGCATCAGTGGTGATTATTCTCTCGTGAGTCAGAAAAGATGTTACCATGTTTCGAAACATAGCAATTCGATGACTGGTAGTCCTTCCCAACCTTCTGCCTGATTTATTGTGGCGCATTATACGATATCCTTTCTCTCAACTACAAACTGTCTAATTATTCCTCTTCCTGACGTTCACCGCGAATTCTGCGCAAGATCTCAGGGTCAGGGAAGTTTTCCAAGGTCATCCCAAGAGTCAGTCCCATATCGGCAAGTACATCTTTAATTTCATTTAAAGACTTACGGCCAAAGTTCTGGGTCTTCAGCATTTCAGCCTCACTGCGCGAAACTAATTCGCCGATGAGCTTGATGCCGGCATTCTTCAGACAGTTTGCTGATCGTACAGAAAGCTCTAGTTCATCAACAGAACGATAAAGATTCTCATTGATTCGATCCCTATCTTCTTCGATCTCGAATTCTTCAACTTCCTCTGCTTCTTCATCAAAATTGATAAAAATTGAAAGTTGTTCCTTCAAGATTTTAGCGGCAAAAGCAATTGCATCTTCGGGGGTTACACTGCCGTCTGTCCACAATTCGATGACTAACTTATCATAATCAGTCATTTGACCGACACGCGCGTTGGAAACGCTGAAATTAACTTTCTTGATAGGGCTAAATATCGAATCTATAGGAATTGTTCCTACTGGAGCTTTATCATCACGATTTCGGTCAGCAGAAATATACCCCTTACCCATCTTTACAACCATTTCAATTTCAAGATTCGCATCTTTTGAACATGTTGCAATATGCTGTTCCGGGTTCAATATTTCTACATTGGGATCTGTAACGATGTCACCGGCTGTAATTATACCTTCAGCCTTATGAACAATTCTGATGGTTCGCGGCTCGTACCCATGAAGTTTGAGACGAACAGCTTTAAGGTTCAATACTATATCGGTTACATCCTCGGTAACGCCAGGTATGGCAGAGAATTCATGCAATACACCCTTGATTCGTACGGAGCATATTGCAGCACCTTGCAAGGACGAAAGCAACACTCTGCGCAAAGAGTTACCTAGGGTTGTACCAAAGCCGCGCTCAAAAGGCTCGGCATAAAATTTGCCGTAAGTATTCGTAAGAGTCTCTGTTTCAACCTGGACCTTTTTGGGTTTAATCAGGTCTCGCCAATTTTTATACATCAATATCCTCCCAGGAGCACTTCCCTATAAACTGTTACTTCGAGTAGAGCTCTACTATAAGTTGTTCCTGGATCGGTGTCGTTATATCTTCTCTCGTAACGAGAGATTTCACTTTACCACAAAACGCATCTTTATCCAGTTCCAGCCATTGCGGAATACCGCGCCGGACAACGGCCTCCAAGGCTTCAAGAATTGCTGATACGGAGCGACTCTTTTCACGCAAAGCGATTACATCGTCAAGCTTGACTTGAAATGAAGGGATATCAACCCGACGACCATTTACCGTAAAGTGCCCTTGACGTACGAACATTCGTGCCTGGACGCGAGAGGAGGCAAACCCCATGCGATAAACAACATTATCCAATCTACGCTCAAGAATGAACAACAGATTTTCACCTGTAACGCCTTTCATTCTGTCAGCTTTCTCAAAGTAGTCCCTGAACTGCTTTTCAAGAATGCCGTAGATTCGACGAACCTTTTGCTTTTCGCGAAGCTGAATGCCGTACGGAGAAACCTTAACGCGAGCCTGTCCATGTTGGCCAGGAGCATAATTTCTTCGCTTGATTGCACACTTATCAGTAAAGCATCTCTCACCCTTGAGAAATAGCTCCATATTTTCTCTTCTGCACAATCTGCAGCTAGGACCAGTATATCTAGCCAATTAAAACCTCCTTCAATATCAAGAGTTACACTCTTCTTCTTTTGGGCGGACGACATCCATTATGCGGGATAGGAGTCACATCACGTATGAAACTTATAGCAAAACCGGCAGTCTGCAATGCTCGCAAAGCAGATTCTCTTCCGGATCCGGGACCTTTGACATACACTTCTATATTTCTAACACCGTGCTCTTGTGCTTTCTTTGCCGCATCTTCTGCAGCTATCTGAGCAGCAAAGGGAGTACTTTTACGTGACCCTTTAAAACCTTTGCTCCCTGAACTGGACCAAGCTAAGACGTTACCATTCTGGTCAGTAATGGTAATCATTGTATTGTTAAAGGTAGCCTGAATATGAGCCACTCCATTTGGAATATGCTTTTTTTCTTTTTTCTTTCGAACAACCTTACGAGCAGGGTTAGCCATTTTTCCTCCAAAGACTTAAACTATTTCTTTTTACCAGCAACAGTTCTTGCGGGACCTTTACGGGTCCTTGCATTTGTTTTAGTTCTCTGACCATGCACCGGCAAACCTTTTCTATGTCGCAGGCCACGATAACAGCCAAGATCCATGAGTCTTTTTATATTCATGGATACTTCCCTGCGCAGGTCACCTTCAACCTTGCAATTCTTATCAATGCACTCTCTGATACGTGCTATTTCCGGTTCGGAAAGATTTTCAGTTGTCGTATTACAATCAACTTCAGCATCTGCCAGTAACTGCTTTGCTGTTGATCGTCCGATCCCATAAATATACGTAAGGGCTATTTCAATCCGTTTATTTTTTGGTAGATCTATACCTGATATACGTGCCAATGCAGACTCCTCCTGATTACCCTATTAGCCTTGTCTTTGAGAATGTTTCGGAATGTCGCAAATAATTCGGACAATGCGTTTACGACGAATTATCTTACATTTATCGCACATCTTCTTTACGGATGCTCGTACTTTCATGAGATATCCTTTCACTAATTGTAAAACTGTTATCCAGTTTAAAAATACACTATTTACTCAGGACCACAATAAATACTAAATACTGGTCAGTATTTCCGGGCCGTTTTTCGTGATGGCCACAGTATGTTCAAAATGAGCTGAGAGTCCACCATCAAGAGTTACCGCTGTCCAGCCGTCAGAAAGTATTCGAACGTGCGAGCCTTTCTCATTTATCATCGGCTCAATCGCCAATACCATACCCGGCTTCAGCTTGACACCCCTCCCCGGTTTACCAAAATTTGGCACCTGGGGACTCTCGTGTAAACTTCGACCGATACCATGACCTACAAATTCACGTACCACCGAGAAACCACTACCCTCAGCATGAGCTTGTACCGAAGCGGAAATGTCCGAAAGATTATTATTCGGCAAAGCTTTTTCAATACCTTTATATAGTGATTCTTCAGTAACTTTAATAAGCTTTGCTGCGTTTACAGATACTGTACCGACAGGGACGGTAATTGCCGCATCCCCATAAAAACCGTCATAAACAACACCAAAATCTATACTAAGAATATCACCATCTCGCAGCTCTTTTTCATTCGGAAAACCATGAACCACTTGATCGTTAAGCGAGCAGCACAAACTAAAGGGATAGCCACTATATCCTTTAAAGGCAGGTACAGACTTACTCTTAAGGGCAAACTTCTCTGCACATCGATCTAGCGCAAGAGTTGTTACTCCAGGTTTAATTTGCCCCCGAAGCATAGCAAGAGTTTCTGATACTATTTGACAAGGAACCTTCATCCTCTCTATTTCAAGAGAAGACTTGAGAATAATCACACTAAGATCCTTCAATACCCTTTAAAATGTTTTGCTGAATTTCTTCAATAGCACCGATACCAGAAATAGTGCGCAACATGTTTTTCGCAGAATAATAATCAATCAAGGGTGCTGTCTTCAAGTAATACTCATCAAGCCGCTTGCGCATGGTCTCAACCTTATCATCATCACGTTGATAGAGATTGCTGCCACAGTTGTCGCAAACACCCGGTACTTTTGGCGGATCAAACTGCAAATGGTAACCTTTACCACACTTTGCACACATCCGCCTGCCACTAATTCGTGACAAGAGTTCTTCATCATCAACAGTAATCGAAATCACATGCTCAATCTGCTTTCCAAGACCGGCAAGCACTTCTGAAAGAGCATCGGCCTGAGCGACAGTCCTCGGAAAACCGTCAAGAATAAAACCTTTGGTGCAATCATCATCTTGAAGACGCTCTGCGACAATACCGACAACTACTTCATCGGGGACCAACGACCCACTGTCCATAAAAGACTTGGCGCGAACACCCATTGTAGTACCGGCACGCACTGCTGACCGAAGGATATCACCTGTAGAAATTTGCGGAATCTTCAATGCCACACTCAGCATGCTCGCTTGGGTACCCTTGCCAGCACCTGGAGGACCTAAAAAAATCAAATTCATATCATCCCCACGCTCAACTATCGCCTTCCTTTAATTCTAACACCCTTCATAAAACCCTCATAATTCCGGGTTATCAGATGCGACTCAATCTGGGAAACAGTATCCATGCCAACACCAACAGCAATAAGCAGCGCAGTGCCACCAAAATAAAATGGCAATTGCAAATTACTGATCAATAGCGATGGCAGAACACAAACTAAGGATATATATATTGCCCCGGCAAAAGTCAGCTTGGTAAGTACTTTATCTAAATACTCAGACGTTTCCTTACCAGGACGAATCCCGGGAATATATCCACCGTGTTTTTTGATATTTTCAGCCACATCAACAGGGTTAAAGGTAACAGCCGTATAGAAATAGCAAAAAAAGACTATAAATGCAACATAAAAAAGCTCATACACAAAGTTGCCCGGTGTGAAGCTTTGCGCTATTTTTTGGATGAAAGGAACATTGATAAAATTAGCTATCGTGGCAGGGAACATTATTATCGAGGAGGCAAATATTGGCGGAATAACACCGGCCATATTGACCTTCAGCGGCAGATGTGATGTTTGAGCACCATAAGATTTTAAACCTACCACCCTCTTGGCGTAGTGAATTGGAAGCCTTCTCTGACCACGTTCAACAAAAACGATTCCTGCAATTACAGCAATCATCAATAAAAGAGCAAAAATCAGGACAAATATAGGAACTTCACCATGAGTCATCAATCTAATACTGTTAATAATAGCAACAGGAATTCTTGCCACAATTCCGGCAAAAATGATCAATGAAATACCGTTTCCTATTCCCTTTTCCGACATCTGCTCCCCCATCCACATAAGGAAAGCGGTTCCAGCTGTCAGAGTAATAACTGTCATAATGCGGAAACCCCAGCCGGGATTTGGTACAACCAACTCACCAGCAGGTCCCGTCATTGATTCCAAGCCGATACTAATCCCAAGCCCTTGCACAACACTCAGAACAATTGTTCCATATCGAGTATATTGAGTAATTTTTTTCCGACCAGACTCACCTTCCTTGGAAAGTTTCTCTATGGACGGAATTACCACTGTCAAAAGCTGAAAAATAATCGACGATGAAATATAGGGCATGATTCCAAGGGCGAATACTGTAAGTCGTTCCAGTGCGCCACCTGAAAACATGTCAAACAGCCCGAGAAGAGTTCCTCGAGCTTGTTCAAAAAAATGCGCAAGTGCTTGGCCGTCAATACCGGGAGTTGGGATATGACACCCAACCCGATAAACTGCAAGCATTGCCAAGGTATAAAATACTCTTTTTTTTAAGTCTGGTATCCTAAAGATATTCTGCAACGCGGATATCAAAACGGGAGCTCCTGAAGGGTACCACCAGCGGCAACGATCTTTTCACGAGCAGTTGCACTGAATTTATGTGCTGAAACTGTCAATGGTTTCGTCAGTTCACCATCAGCCAGTATTTTCACTAGAGAAGTTAGCTTCGAAAGAAGACCGCTCTCCCTTAGAACCTCTAACGTAACAACGGTATTTTCTGGAAAAGCGTCAAGATCGCTAAGCTTCACCAAAACAAACTCTTTTTTAAACAGCGAAGTGAATCCACGTTTAGGCAATCTACGCTGCATTGGCATCTGACCACCCTCAAAGCCGGCCTTGATACTTCCGCCACTTCGAGCTTTCTGGCCCTTATGACCTTTTGTAGAGGTTTTGCCATGTCCAGAACCAGGGCCACGACCAATTCTTTTCCGATTTTTAGTGGACCCTTCAGCGGGTCTAATGTTATTTAAATCCATTGTAGTACACCCCATGGTATTATTCTTCAATCCGCACTAAATGCTTCACCTTATTAATCATGCCCCTGGTTTCGGGGGTATCTGGTAAGGAAACCGTTTTAAGCCTTTTAGTGAGTCCCATTCCATTCAAAACGGCCCTATGGCTCGCCGGCTTTCCAATATGGCTCTTGACAAGTGTTATTTTGAGTTTGCCTTGCATTTTTTCTGAGTCTCCCTTGAATCAAAACTTTTAGACAATACCCCTGCGTGCCGCAACTTCCGCTGGACTTCTGAGCATTGCAAGCCCTGCAATTGTTGCCTTAACAACATTATGGGGGTTATTTGAACCTAAGCATTTTGACAAAATGTTGTGCACACCAGCTGCTTCAAGTACAGCTCGCGCAGCGCCGCCGGCGATTACACCGGTACCAGGAGAAGCAGGTTTCATCAAAACTCGTCCTGCGCCAAATTTCCCTAAAACTTCATAAGGAATTGTATGCTCTTCAATGGGGACTCGAATTATATTTTTCTTCGCCTGCTCTACCCCTTTTCTAATTGCCTCGGGGACTTCGTTGGCTTTTCCAAGGCCATAACCAACATGTCCTTCACCATCACCAACAACAACAAGAGCAGAGAAGCTGAATCTACGTCCACCTTTAACAACTTTAGCAACACGGCTTATATGGACAACTCTGTCTGTCAAATTAAGTTCACTAGGATTTATCTTAAGCAAGTATAGCCTCCTGATTCATGCTTCTCAAAAAGAGAGCCCGTTTTCTCTGGCAGCATCAGCTAATGCTTTTATCCGGCCATGATAAAGAAAACCATTTCTATCAAAAACAACGCACTTTATTCCCTTTTCAAGAGCGACCTTTGCTATCGACGCGCCTACTTTCTTTGCGGCTTCGATATTACCAGTATAAGCAAGATCTTCCTTAACTGGACCATCAAGGGTTGATGCAGACGCAAGAGTTGCGCCACTTGTGTCATCAATTAATTGAGCATAAATATGGCGTGAGCTTTTGAATATATTGAGACGCGGACGCTCAGTTACGCCTTTAATTTTCTTACGCACGCGAGTTTTCCGCTTTAATCTTGATAAACTTTTTTGAGATAGTGAACTCACTTTAACGCTCCTTACAGAAAGGTACTATTTCTTCCCGGTTTTGCCTGCTTTGCGAAGAATCTTTTCATCGGAATATTTGATACCTTTGCCCTTATAAGGTTCCGGTAAACGGAAGGATCGGATTTTCGCTGCAGTCTGACCTACAAGTTCTTTGTCTGAGCCCCGTACAAAAACTTTTGTCATTTTCTCCACCTCTACTGATATACCTGTAGGCAGAGGAAAATTAATAGGGTGAGAATATCCAAGACTTAAGGTCAAAGAATCACCTTTGACTTCTGCACGATAACCAACACCCGTGATATCTAGAATTGTCTCGAACCCCTTGGTCACTCCGACTACCATATTATTTACCAGCGTGCGGGTGAGTCCATGAAAAGATCTTGATTTCAGACTATCATCAACTCTAGTAACTATTATTTGTTTATTATCAACAACTTGTATGGTAACCCCATCCATCAGCGGACGGGACAAGGTACCCTTCGGTCCTTCAACCTTGATTAAGGCTTCGTCAAGAATGACTTTTACACCAGTGGGTATTTCGATTGGAAGCTTCCCAATTCTAGACATGGTTAATACTCCTCGATTCTTTTCTTACCAAACTGTACAGAGAATCTCTCCGCCGACACAAGCCTCACGAGCAGATTTATCAGTAATGACCCCTTTAGATGTAGAAAGAATTGCTACACCAAGGCCATTTTTTACTTTCGGTACTTTTGTGCCTTTGACATAGACCCTGCTACCAGGTTTGCTGATCCGCTTAATCTCGGTAATTACAGAGTCTTTCTCGTCAATATATTTGAGATATATACGCAAAGTTCCCTGTTTATCGTCCGCGATCACTTTATAGTTTTTAATAAAGCCTTCTGCTCTCAAGACATTGGCAATATTGGTCTTGAGATTTGAAGAAGGAATATCTACTTTTTGTAGTTTTACCATATTTGCATTTCTGATTCTGGTAAGCATATCTGCTATGGGGTCGGTCATCGACATTTAAGTCACTCCTCTAACTTTTACGTAGGTAGATTACCAGCTAGATTTAATTACACCTGGTAACTTGCCGCTTGAAGCCAGTTTTCTAAGGCAAATTCTACACATTTGAAATTTGCGGTAATAAGCTCTCGGTCGGCCACAAAGAGGACAGCGATTATACTCTCTTACCTTGAATTTTGCAGCTCTTTGAGCTTTTAATATCATAGACGTTTTAGCCACTGGTATCCTCCAAACGGATTAGTTCCTGAAAGGCATACCCATAAGTTTTAAAAGGGATTTGCCTTCTTCATCTGTTTTTGCAGTTGTTACTATGGAAATGTTGAGACCTTTGATTTTCTCAACTTTATCGTAATTGATTTCGGGAAAAATAAGCTGCTCTTTTATGCCGAGAGAGTAATTACCTCTTCCGTCAAAAGCTTTACCAGAAACGCCTTTAAAGTCACGAACCCTCGGAAGAGAGATATTCATCAGACGGTCTATAAATTCATACATGCGACTTTTGCGCAACGTTACCATGCATCCGATCGGCATGCCCTGCCGAAGCTTGAATGACGCAATCGACTTCTTGGCTTTCGTAATAACAGCCTTCTGTCCGGTAATGACGCTGATCTCTTCAGCAGCGGAATCTAGAATTTTAACATTCTGAATCGCTTCTCCAAGCCCCATATTGATAACGATCTTTTCCAACTTGGGGACCTGCATAATACTCTTATAACCAAATTCCTTCATCAACTGAGGAATGATCTCTTTTGTATAAATTTCCTGTAACCTCGCCATTTACTCCTCCGCGCTATTTATCAAAGGCCTCGCCGCACTTAACACAGAGACGCGCTTTTTCACCATTTTCAAGCACAGCTTTCTTTACTCTTACGGGCTTCGTGCACTTGGGGCAATACAGCATGACATTAGAGATGTGAATTGGTGCTTCCTTCTCTTCAATGCCACCAGGCTGATTACCTCTTGCTCTGGTATGTTTTTTTACAATATTAAGGCCTTCTACAACTACACTGTCTTTTTTTGAGAAGACGCGCAGTATTTTTCCAGTCTTATTATTATCTTTGCCGGTGACAACCATCACCGTGTCGCCTTTTCTTACTCGCAATTTATTGCCTTGCATCTTGATTTTCTCCTGAAGAAATTTAAAGTACTTCCGGTGCGAGCGAAATAATCTTCATAAATTTCTTAGCTCTTAATTCCCTGGCGACAGGTCCGAATATACGTGTACCAACAGGTTCTTTTGCATTGTTGATAACGACACCGGAATTATCATCAAACCGAATATACGAACCATCAGGGCGCCCGATCTCTTTAGCAGTCCGAACAACAACTGCCTTAACAACATCACCTTTTTTCACCTTGGAATTAGGGATGGCTTCCTTAACAGAGGCAACAATAATATCGCCAATACTAGCATATTTTCTTTTTGATCCACCCAAAACCTTGATGCAGTAGAGCTTCTTAGCGCCTGAGTTATCTGCCACATCAAGAATAGATTGCATCTGTATCATCTGATGGCTCCTACCTTATGAAGTCCTCTCAAGAACTTGCTTTACTTTCCAGTGCTTGTCCTTGCTCAGAGGTCTGGTTTCAATGATCTGTACTTTATCACCAATCTTACAGCTATTGGTTTCATCATGTGCTTTAAACTTCACACTTCTTTTAATATATTTATTATATGCCGTATGTTTAACGAGGTGCGAAACCTTGACAACAACGGTTTTCTGCATTTTGTCACTTACAACAATTCCGACCTGTGTTTTCCTGTTTCCACGCTCGATCATGGTTACCTCGCCTTACCCTCTCTTTTCCCTGAGTATGGTCTTCAACCTCGCAATGTCCTTTCTCAAGGCAGGAAGCTTAGCGGTATTCTCTAAACGTCCGGTGTGAAGTTGAAACTTAATATTAAACAGCTCTTTTCTGAGTTCCAACTGCTTGGAGCTCAGATCTTCTATCGGCATGTCTCTGAGTTCGCTACTCTTCATTGCTGTCCTTCCTTGAAACGAATTTCGTAGAAATAGGAAGCTTGAATGCTGCCAGACGAAAAGCTTCACGTGCTATTTCTTCTGTAACACCTTCCATTTCATAGATGATCCGTCCGGGCTTGACTACACAAACCCATGAATCAGGTGATCCCTTACCTTTTCCCATACGTGTTTCTGCAGGCTTGGAGGTGAGAGGTTTATCCGGGAAAACACGTATCCAGGTCTTACCACCTCTTTTTATATATCGTGTCATTGCAATACGTGCAGCTTCAATCTGCTTAGAATCAAGCCAGCCACACTCAGTTGCCTGCAAGCCAAATTCTCCGAAAGCAAGAGTTACTCCTCGTTGAGGTGCTCCTCTCATCTTACCTTTCATTTGCTTTCTATGCTTAACTCTCTTGGGCATTAACATTGCATCAAGCTCCTATACTATTTTTTCCCAGGGAGGACTTCGCCTTTATAAATCATAACCTTAACACCAATAATTCCATACGTTGTTTTTGCTTCGGCGAAACCATAATCTATATCTGCGCGCAGAGTGTGAAGAGGTACCCGACCTTCTCGATACCATTCGGTTCTTGACATTTCTGCGCCACCGAGTCTTCCTGAGCAAATAATCCTAATTCCTTTTGCGCCAAACTTCAGGGCGGTAGTAACGCTTTTCTTCATTGCTCTACGGAATGCAATTCTGCGCTCCAATTGTAAGGCAACATTTTCTGCCACGAGTTGTGCATCTAACTCTGGCTTGCGTACTTCCTGAATATTTAAAAATACTTCTTTTTCGGTAAGCTTAGCAAGATCTTTTTTAAGTGTCTCGACCTCGGAACCTTTTTTACCTATTATTAAACCAGGACGAGCAGTGTAAATATTAATTTTTGCCTTATTTGCTGCGCGTTCAATCTCTATTTTAGACACACCGGAGTGATACAATCTTTTCTTGAGAAAATCTCTCAGTTTAAGATCCTCATGAAGAAGCTTCGCATAGTCAGCCTCTGCATACCACTTTGAATCCCATGTTTTAATAACACCGAGTCTAAAACCTATAGGATTAACTTTCTGGCCCAAACTCCACCTCCAACTGATTTCTTATTTCGTATCCGATAACACCACATGGATGTGGCTCGTCGGTTTCCTAATTTTACTGGCCCGGCCCATCGCCCGAGGTAAAAACCTTTTAAGGACGGTCCCAGCATTGACATAAATAGTTTTCACATACAGTGAATCTACATCAGAAACACCCTTTTGTTCTGCATTAGCAACTGCGGATCTGAGTAGATTTGAAATCAGCTTAGCAGATGGCTGGGGAGAAAACTTCAAAATATTCAGTGCAGACTGAATCTCTCTTCCTCGAATCATATCTACCACAAGCCGTGTTTTTCTAGGTGAAATACGGGCAAAGGTTAGCTTGGCACTTGCTTCCATGTATCACTCCTTAATCGTTTACTTCTTTTTCAACTTGCTTTTTTTATCGGCAGCATGCCCGTAAAAAGTTCTTGTAGGAGCAAACTCGCCAAGCTTATGTCCTACCATATTTTCGGTTACAAAGACCGGAATGAACTTTTTGCCATTATGAACAGCAAAAGTTACTCCTATAAAGTCAGGAATTATAGTAGAGCGTCTTGACCAGGTCTTGATGATCTTCTTTGAGTTTGGGCCCTCTGCCAGAGCTTTCGCGGCCAGGTGACCGTCAACAAAAGGTCCTTTTTTTATTGATCTCGCCATTGAATGTCCCTTTAATGCATTTTTTTATCGACGCGGTTTAATAATAAAACGTGAAGACGTTTTATTTGTCCTTGTTTTATACCCTTTGGTAGGAATACCCCAAGGAGTTACAGGATGACGGCCACCGGATGTACGACCCTCACCACCGCCATGTGGGTGATCAACCGGGTTCATTGCAACACCACGAACTTTTGGCCGGATGCCAAGCCAGCGAGAGCGACCCGCTTTGCCCAGCGACACATTTTCGTGATCAAGATTGCCTACCTGCCCGATCGTTGCATAACATTCCTGCAAAACCATTCGGACTTCACCCGAAGGAAGTTTTACCTGAGAATATTTACCGTCTTTGGACATCAGCTGACAATAGGTTCCGGCGCTTCTGGCAAGCTGTGCGCCTTTTCCAATTTTCAACTCTATATTATGAATAATAGTTCCCAGAGGGATTGCTTTGAGAGGTAAAGCATTACCAGGACGAATGTCTGCTTTTTCACCAGCCAGAATTGTATCACCAACTTTAATTCCGTCCGGAGCAATAATATAACGCTTTTCACCGTCCGCATACACAAGCAGAGCAATCCGCGCACTCCTGTTCGGGTCGTACTCAATCGTCCGAACAGTAGCCGGGATATCACGCTTATTCCTAAGAAAGTCAATAAGGCGGTATTTCTTCTTATGTCCACCACCGATATGACGAGAGGTTACCCTGCCGTAACTATTTCGACCACCAGTACGCTTCAGTGTTACGACGAGAGACTTTTCAGGTTTAGAAGTAGTGATCTCATCAAATGTCGAACAAGTCTGATGCCTTCTTCCGGCTGATGTTGGCTTATAGCTTTTAATTCCCATTTATTCCAACCCCATCTTGAAATTTACACTTCAAAGAAATCTACCGTACTACCCTCTTTAAGGGTTACATACGCCTTTTTCCAATTTGAGCGCTTTCCGAAATTTCTTCCGAATCGCTTCAATTTTCCAGCTACGGTAATTGTGTTGACACTTAACACTTCTACCTTAAAGAGCTTTTCTACAGCTTCTTTTATTTCCAGCTTATTTGCATCCCTATGAACTTGAAAAGCGATAATTCCCTGACTTTCTTTTTGTAAAGTCGACTTCTCAGTCACTAAAGGTTTTTGGATGACGTCGTAAATATTCATGACTGCAACGCTCCTTCTACTTTACGCATAGCTGACTCGGTAAAAATCACATTCTTATACTTCATGAGATCATACACATTCAAGCCTTCAGGCTGCAAAAGTTTGACATTCATAATATTTCTTGAAGACAACTCGATATTCTTATCCATTGTATCAAGAACAATCAAAGACTTGTTTTGAGAAAACAGGGAAAGAAAGGAAGCGAAAGTCTTGGTAGAAATTGTATCCAAAGTCAAGGAATCCAAAACAGTAAACTTGTTTTCCTTAAACAAATAAGAAAGGCATGATTTCATTGCAGCTTTATGTGCCTTTTTATTCATGGACAAGTTATAATCTTTTTTCTGGGGCCCAAATGCAACGCCACCGCCCGGATACTGTGGTGCACGCCGACAACCCTGACGAGCGCCACCGGTACCTTTTTGACGAAAAGGCTTTTTACCACTGCCAGCTACTTGTGATCGAGTCTTGACCGAAACTGTGCCGGCGCGACGATTAGTGAGCTGAACCCTGATAGCGTCATGAATAAGATATTCTTTAATTTCAGCGTTAAAGACTGAATCGTTCAAGTCAATAACACCTATCTTATTTTTTTTCATATCAAACAGATCAATTGTAGCCATAACTATCTCCGGTACCAACCAAAATACTATGCTTTAACACTATTCTTTATGAGTACAAGGCCATTTTTCGACCCTGGAATCGCACCTTTGATAAGAAGCAAATTATCATCCTGATCTACCCTGACAACCTGCAATCTCTGAACGGTGACACGTTCATTCCCCATCTGACCAGGCATTTTTTTGTTTTTCATTACCCTGGCCGGAGTAGCGGAACATCCAATGGCGCCCGGAGCCCTGTGAAAGCGAGATCCGTGAGTCGATCTACCGCCCTGGAAGCCCCATCTCTTGATAACCCCCTGATATCCTTTACCGATACTTGTTCCAGTAACATCAACAAGGTCGCCAGGGGTAAAGAGATCGGCTGACAGAATGTCGCCAATTTTATACTGATCTATATCAGCAACCCGTAATTCGCGAAGAAATCTACGCGGACCTTGAGCTGCCTGACGGCAATGCCCTAAAAGTGGCTTGTTTGCGCTCGTTGCATCAGTTTCGCCAAAGCCAACCTGAATAGCATTGTAACCGTCTTTTTCTAGAGTTTTAAGTTGGAGCACAACGCAAGGTCCTGCCTCAACAACCGTGACAGGTATTTTGCGCCCGTCTTCACTGAATATCTGGGTCATGCCCAGCTTCTTACCTAGTAGTCCCTTCTTCATGACTGATGATCCTGTTCGCTGAATTCTTTAAGTGACAGTTCTTATAACTTTATCTCAACATCAACACCAGCGGAAAGATCTAGCTTCATCAAAGCATCCACTGTCTGCTGTGTTGGATCGAGGATATCTATGAGGCGCTTGTGAGATCGTATCTCAAACTGATCCCGGGACTTCTTGTCAACATGGGGGCCCCGTAATACGCAGTACTTATTGATAATCGTCGGAAGTGGAATCGGCCCGGCAATTCTAGCGCCTGTCCGCTTCGCAGTTTCTACGATCTCACCCACTGACTGATCAAGCAATTTATGATCATATGCTTTTAACCGAATTCTTATTTTCTGACTTGGCATCTCATCCTCGTACGATCTTTTATTCTATGATTGAACTCACGACACCGGCGCCGACAGTACGGCCACCTTCGCGAATTGCAAAACGCAGACCTTCGTCCATGGCGATCGGGGTAATCAGGTTAACCGTTACCGCAACATTGTCTCCGGGCATTACCATCTCGGTTCCGGCAGGAAGTTCCACGATGCCGGTTACGTCGGTGGTACGGAAATAGAACTGCGGACGATAGCCGTTGAAAAACGGAGTGTGACGGCCACCCTCTTCCTTCGTCAGAATATATGCCTCTGCCTTGAACTTGGTGTGCGGAGTGATGGAACCCGGCTTGGCCAATACCTGGCCTCGCTCGATCTCTTCACGCTTTACACCGCGCAGCAGTGCCCCGATATTGTCACCGGCGCGGCCTTCGTCCAACAGCTTACGGAACATTTCCACGCCCGTTACCGTTGTCTTCTGCGTAGGACGGATACCGACAATCTCAACCTCTTCGCCAACTTTTACGATCCCGCGCTCAACACGTCCGGTTGCTACCGTGCCGCGTCCGGAGATGGAGAACACGTCTTCTACCGGCATGATGAACGGCTTGTCTATGGCACGCTCGGGCTCCGGAACATAACTGTCCACTGCGTCCATGAGCTTATAGATCGCCTGCTCGCCCAGTTCGCCCGTGTCACCTTCCAACGCCTTCAGCGCGGATCCCATTACTATCGGAATATCGTCACCGGGGAAGTCGTATGCGGAAAGAAGCTCACGAATCTCAAGCTCGACCAGTTCAAGGAGCTCTTCGTCGTCTACCATGTCTGCCTTGTTCAGGAAGACTACGATATAAGGAACACCGACCTGACGGGCAAGCAGAATGTGCTCGCGAGTCTGAGGCATCGGACCGTCCGCCGCGGACACAACCAGAATCGCACCATCCATCTGTGCAGCACCGGTAATCATGTTCTTGACATAGTCGGCGTGGCCAGGACAGTCAACATGGGCATAGTGCCGATTCTCTGTCTCGTACTCCACGTGCGCAGTCGCTATCGTTATACCACGCTCACGCTCTTCCGGCGCATTGTCGATCTGATCAAACGATTTGAATTCCGCCTGACCCTTCGATGCCAATACTTTTGTTATTGCGGCCGTCAGCGTTGTCTTACCATGGTCAACGTGACCGATCGTACCTATGTTTATGTGCGGCTTCGTCCTCTCAAATTTCGCCTTCGCCATCTTGGTATCCCTCCTCGTATAGGAATCTCTAACCTTTCACTTTCGCGACTATCTCTTCTGCCACCGATTTAGGAACCTGCTCGTAATGGTGGAACGTCATGGTGTAGGTTGCCCTGCCCTGGGTAGCAGAACGGAGGTCGGTTGCATAACCAAACATGGTTGCCAAGGGAACCATAGAGGTTATCACCTGCGCTCCTGCCCTGGATTCCATGCCTAGGATGCGGCCACGACGAGAATTGAGATCGCCTATTACATCCCCCATATGTTCTTCAGGAACAACAACCTCAACCGACATAATAGGTTCAAGGAGTACGGGAGCTGCCTTTGAGCAACCGTCCTTGAAACCCATTGAACCGGCAATTTTGAATGCCATCTCGGAAGAGTCTACATCATGGTATGAGCCGTCAACCAGAGATACTTTGAGATCAACAACCGGATAGCCCGCCAGCACACCATTTTCCATTGCTTCCTGAATACCCTTATCAACTGCAGGTATATATTCACGAGGCACAACCCCACCTTTAATGGCGTCAACAAACTCGTAACCAGCGCCTGGTTCCTGAGGCTCGATTTCAAGCCAAACATGTCCAAACTGACCACGACCACCAGACTGTCTGACAAACTTTCCTTCGACCTTGACTTTCTTTGAAATAGTCTCGCGATAGGCAACCTGCGGCTTACCAATACTTGCCTCGACCTTGAATTCTCGCATGAGCCGATCCACGATAATTTCAAGATGCAGTTCACCCATACCGGAAAGTATCGTCTGGCCGGTTTCTTCGTCAGTCCGGACCCTGAATGAAGGATCTTCACTGGCAAGTTTCTGCAGACTCAAACCGAGTTTTTCCTGATCGGCCTTTGTTTTCGGCTCAATTGCAATGGAAATTACCGGCTCCGGAAATTCGATTGACTCAAGAACAACTGCGTTATTATCATCACAGAGCGTATCACCAGTAGTGGTGTTTTTCAGACCAACAGCAGCGGCAATATCTCCGGCACGTACTTCTTTAATTTCTTCACGCTTATTGGCGTGCATCTGAAGAATACGGCCGATACGCTCTTTTTTATCTTTTGTTGAATTATAGACATATGATCCAGAAGAAATAACGCCGGAATAAACCCTGAAGAAACAAAGCTGTCCGACGTAAGGATCTGTCATAATTTTAAATGCAAGCGCAGAAAAGGGCTCATCATCCGATGATTTTCTAACAACCGGCTCATCTGAACCCTCAACCACTCCGGTAATAGGAGGAATATCGGTCGGCGCCGGCATATAATCGATAACTGAATCAAGGAGATTCTGAACACCTTTATTTTTAAAAGCAGATCCACATGTAACAGGACAAATTTGAATATTTATTGTACTGTTTCTTATGGCCGCACGAACCTCGTCAACGGTGAGCTCCTCACCAGCAAGATACTTCTCCATCAATGCATCATCGTTGCTTGACAGCTCCTCTATCATCTTTTCCCGATATTCTTGGGCGAGCTCAAGCTCAGACGCGGGGATCTCTTCAACCTTGAACTTTGCACCGAGCGATTCATCATCCCAGATTATCGCTTTCATCTCGACAAGATCAATTACACCGACAAAAGTGTCTTCCTTGCCAATCGGGAGCTGAATCGGCAGAGGATTTGCCTTGAGGCGATCCTTAATCATGGCAACGCCACGGAAGAAATCGGCACCAACGCGGTCCATTTTATTTATAAAAGCGATCCTGGGGACACGATATTTGTCAGCCTGACGCCACACGGTTTCTGACTGCGGCTCGACGCCACCCACAGAACAGAAAACAGCAACTGCACCATCAAGAACACGCAACGAACGCTCAACCTCGATAGTAAAATCGACATGACCTGGCGTATCAATAATATTAATACGATGATCTTTCCAGGAACACGTAGTAGCCGCAGAGGTAATGGTAATACCGCGCTCCTGCTCCTGCTCCATCCAGTCCATGGTAGCCGTTCCATCATGGACCTCACCAATTTTATGAGAAACACCGGTATAATAAAGAATACGCTCGGTAGTCGTAGTCTTGCCCGCATCAATATGCGCCATAATACCAATATTACGCGTTTTCTCCAAAGGTACTAAACGTGCCACAAAATACTCCTCAAAAGATATCTATCGTAAAACTACCAACGGTAGTGAGCAAACGCCCTGTTTGCCTCTGCCATCTTATGGGTATCTTCGCGCTTCTTAACTGCGTTACCGCGATTATTGTACGCATCAACGATCTCACCCGCCAACTTGTCAGTCAGGGTCTTTTCAGCTCTCGCGTCCGCATACTTAACCAGCCAGCGCATTGCAAGGGAAGATCTCCTATCGGCCCGGATCTCGACCGGAACCTGATAGGTAGAGCCACCAACCCTGCGAGACTTAACTTCAAGCACAGGCCGTATATTATCAAGAGACTTCTTGAAAACCTTGAGCGGATCTTCATTCGTTCTCTTGGCAACCAACTCAAGAGCACCATAAAGAGCTCTTTCCGCCGTACTCTTTTTTCCATGCAACATCAAAATGTTTATAAGCTTTGCAACTACCCGATCATTATACTTCGGATCCGGCAACACAACTCGTTTGGCGACTTCTCTTCTCCTGGGCATAGCAACCTCTCACTCCAGTTCTTTACTTTGGTCTTTTTGCACCGTACTTAGAACGACCTTGTTTCCGGTCCTTAACACCGACAGAGTCAAGTGTTCCGCGAACAATATGATACCGTACACCAGGAAGGTCTTTCACCCTTCCACCCCTTATCAGCACCACTGAGTGCTCCTGCAAATTATGACCAACACCAGGGATATACGAAGTAACTTCAAGCCCGTTAGTCAGACGCACCCTTGCAACTTTCCTGAGAGCCGAGTTCGGCTTTTTCGGAGTAGTAGTGTAAACCCTGGTGCACACACCCCTTTTCTGCGGGCAGCACTTAAGAGCCGGAGCCGTGGACTTATCCTTCTTACTTTCCCTACCGATGCGTATCAACTGATTTATGGTTGGCATTATCGATTTTCTCCTAAAACATCTTTATCAGGCCGACAAATACAATCCTCGGCAGAAGCGAAAACCCGACAATGATATCAAACAGGCATACCAATGTCAATCCTTTTTCTTACAATTACACTGTTTTCTAGCTATTTACTTCGACATCTTCTTCTTGGACGGAATCTTCTTCCCGAGTATCATCGATAACAAGCTTGAGATTCCGATATCGAGCAAGGCCTGTACCAGCTGGTATTAATCGACCCATTATAACGTTCTCTTTCAATCCACGAAGGCTGTCAACCTTACCTTCAATGGCTGCCTGTGTCAAGACTTTTGTTGTCTCCTGGAATGACGCGGCAGAAATAAACGATTCCGTGGAAAGCGACGCCTTGGTTATGCCGAGCAGAAGCGGTTCAGCAGTTGCCGGCTTCCCACCATTTGCCAGAACCCTTTCATTTTCTTCTTCGAAGACGCTTCGCTCAAACTGGTCATCAATCAGGAAGCTTGTTTCCCCGACATCCTTGATTCTAACACGTCGAAGCATCTGTCGAACGATTGTTTCGATGTGTTTATCGTTTATCTTGACCCCCTGCAGACGATAGACTTCCTGCACCTCGTCAACCAGATATTTGGCCAACTCCTTGACACCCAGAACTCTGAGGATATCATGCGGATTCGAAGATCCATCCATGAGAGCTTCTCCGGCCCGCACATAGTCACCCTCATGAACGCTGATATGTTTACCTTTGGGAATAAGATATTCTTTTGCCTCACCCTGCTCGGGCGTAACGATGACCTTCCGCTTCCCTTTGGCGTCCTTGCCATACGACACGACACCGTCGATCTCTGTAATAACCGCATAGTCCTTCGGCTTTCTTGCTTCGAACAACTCGGCAACCCGTGGCAGACCACCGGTAATATCCTTCGTTTTCGTCGTTTCACGAGGTATCTTCGCAATGATGTCACCAGCATTTGCGAAAGATTCCTCTTGCACCGAAATATTTGCCCCGACCGGCAGGAAGTAACGTCCGACAGCGCTATCAGCGGTCTTTACTGTCTTTCCGGACTCATCTTTAATACTAATACGCGGCCGCTTGTCTGCATCACGGGATTCGATGATGACTTTTCGAGAAAGTCCCGTTACCTCGTCGACTTGTTCTTCAACAGTAACACCCTCAATTATATCGCCAAATTTGATGCGACCGGCAACCTCGGTAAGAATCGGCATGGTGTACGGATCCCATTCGGCAATAGATGCACCAGCTTTAACCTGCTCTCCCGGAGCCACTTTGATTTTGGCACCATAAACGATAGAGTATTTTTCACGTTCACGGCCGGTTTCATCAATAATTGCCAGTTCACCATTGCGGTTCATGACAATGTAATTTCCATCTGCAGTTGTAACACTGTTGATATTGATAAATTTCACAACCCCTTCGTTACGTGACTCAAGTGAGGTTTGCTCGGCATGTCGAGACGCGGTACCACCAATATGGAAAGTCCGCATGGTAAGCTGTGTACCGGGTTCGCCGATGGATTGGGCGGCTATAACACCAACTGCCTCGCCAAGGTTGACAAGATGTCCCCTCGCCAGATCGCGACCGTAACACTTTGCACAAATGCCGCGCTTGCTCTGACAGGTTAGCACAGAACGAATCTTGACTTTTTCCAAGCCGGCCTCTTCGATTCTCGCCACTAGAGTTTCGTCTATTTCCATGTTGGCGGGAACCAAAACCTCGTCATTTACCGGATCCAGAATATCATCAAGTGCAACCCGGCCCAGAATGCGATCCCCAATGTGTTCAATTATTTCGCCACCTTCAGTTAGAGCCGAAACAAGAAGTCCATCAAGCGTGCCGCAATCTTCCTCGGTAATAATTGCATCCTGCGCAACATCAACCAGCCTACGGGTAAGATAACCGGAGTTCGCTGTTTTGAGTGCGGTGTCGGCAAGACCCTTACGGGCACCGTGAGTGGAAATAAAGTACTGCAGAACCGTCAGACCTTCGCGGAAGTTTGCGGTAATTGGAGTTTCAATAATTTCCCCGGAAGGCTTGGCCATAAGTCCGCGCATACCAGCCAACTGCCTGATCTGCTGGGCAGAACCCCTGGACCCTGAATCCGCCATCATATGGATTGCATTGAAGGAAGGAATCTTTACCTCCTTCCCTTCTGGCGAAACTATGGTATCACGGGAAAGATTGTCGAGCATTTCCTTGGCGATTTCTTCCGTAGACTTGGCCCAGATGTCAATAACCTTGTTATAACGCTCGCCATCGGTAATAAGTCCTTCGGTATACTGGTTCTGTATTTCCTTCACTTCTTCCGTTGCCTTTTCGATGATAAGCGGTTTGCCTTCAGGAATAACCATGTCATCGATACAAATCGAAATGCCAGCCTCGGTCGAATAACGGAAACCGATCTCTTTCAGTTTGTCGGCAAGAATAACCGTATCCTTATTGCCTGCCATACGGTAGCAAACATCGACGAGGTTCGACAGTTCCTTCTTTGTCATGACCTTGTTGATTGCGGCAAAAGGCACATTCTCCGGCAGTATTTCCCGTAAAAGAATCCGTCCGGTTGTTGTTTCTATGATCTGGGTGCTCTGGTCAGAGGCGAGATTCTTCATCCGCACCTTTATCCTGGCATGAAGGTCAATAGCACCGGCATCATACGCCATGCGGACTTCTTCCGGTGAAGCCAACACTTTCCCTTCGCCCTTTGCGAAATACTTGTCACGGGTCATGAAGTAAATACCAAGGACCATGTCCTGAGAAGGAACAATGATCGGCTTACCGTGCGCAGGCGAAAGGATGTTATTGGTACTCATCATCAGGACACGCGCTTCCACCTGGCTCTCGATGGAAAGCGGCAGATGAACCGCCATCTGGTCGCCGTCAAAGTCAGCGTTGAACGCCGTACAGACCAAGGGATGAAGCTGAATAGCCTTACCTTCGATAAGAACGGGCTCGAATGCCTGAATACCGAGACGGTGGAGAGTAGGAGCTCGATTGAGCATCACCGGGTGTTCCTTAATTACCTCTTCCAGCACGTCCCAAACTTCCGGGCGCTCCTTTTCCACCATTTTCTTGGCACTTTTGATGGTGGTAACAAATCCGCGTTCTTCAAGTTTGTTATAAATAAATGGCTTAAAGAGTTCGAGTGCCATTTTCTTTGGCAGACCACACTGATGCAACCGGAGTTCAGGACCGACAACGATAACCGAACGGCCGGAGTAGTCAACACGCTTTCCGAGCAGGTTCTGACGGAAACGGCCCGACTTGCCCTTCAGCATATCTGACAAAGATTTCAATGGTCTTTTGTTCGGCCCGGCAATTGCTCGCCCGCGCCGCCCATTATCGAAAAGAGCATCAACCGCTTCCTGCAGCATTCGTTTCTCGTTTCGGATAATTACTTCCGGCGCCTGCAGTTCCATCAGTCGTTTCAAACGGTTATTCCGGTTGATTACCCTGCGATACAGGTCATTAAGGTCAGAGGTGGCAAATCGTCCACCATCAAGCGGAACAAGCGGCCGAAGCTCCGGCGGAAGAACGGGAATGCATTCAAGGATCATCCATTCAGGCCGGTTACCGGAGGCTTTAAAAGCGTCGACTACTTTGAGTCTTTTCGCAATCTTCTTTCTTTTTGCCTCACTGGTGGCATCAATCATTTCGGTGCGCAGCTGAACCGCCAAGGTATCGAGGTCAAAAGACTTGAGGCACTCGCGTATTGCAGCTGCACCCATACCGGCCTCGAAATCACCGGCAAACTCCTCTTTCAACTTGAGGTAACGGTCTTCACTCAATACCTCGCCGACGCCCAGCCCGGTATTTCGAGGGTCAGTTACAGCATATGCTTCGAAATACAGTACTTTTTCCAGATCCTTCAGTGAAATATCCAGAAGGTTCCCGATTCGTGACGGCAGGGAACGAAGGAACCAGATATGTGCAACCGGTGTTGCCAAGTCAATATGCCCCAGTCGTTCACGACGCACCTTCGAGGGGATAACCTCAACACCACACTTTTCACAGACGATTCCTCTGTGCTTCATGCGCTTATACTTCCCGCAATTACATTCGTAATCTTTGGTCGGGCCGAATATTTTTGCACAGAAGAGACCATCACGCTCAGGTTTAAAGGTTCGGTAATTTATCGTTTCAGGCTTTTTTACCTCGCCAAAAGAACGTTCCCGGATCTTTTCGGGGGACGAGATAGAAATGCGTATAGCAGAAAAATGCAATGGATCCTTAGGTTTCTCGAAAAAGCTGAAAAAGTCTTCCAAAATTCTTTCCTCCTTTTTTAGGAGCTGACAAACGCTCTGGGCTAATGCCCTGTGAGCTATCAAAATCGTTTAACCGGACATGTCCGCCCCCCCCTTTGCAAGCATACGCTGCAACTGGAGAGACGGTTTTCAGGCCGGACGTTAGATAACCGGGTATTTCATAGTGCTATTCTTCGTCTATCTCCAGCAGTTCAACATCAAGGCAGAGAGACTGGAGCTCTTTTATGAGTACGTTGAAGGATTCGGGAAGCCCCGGTTCAAGAGTATGTTTGCCTTTGACAATCGCTTCATACATTCTTGTTCTCCCTGCCACGTCATCAGACTTGACCGTGAGAAATTCCTGAAGCGCATAGGCAGCACCGTACGCCTCCATGGCCCAGACTTCCATCTCACCCAGTCGCTGACCACCAAATTGTGCCTTACCGCCAAGTGGTTGCTGGGTTACCAGGCTATAGGGACCAATGGAACGGGCATGGATCTTGTCATCTACGAGATGATGCAGTTTCAGCACATACATGATACCAACCGTGACCTTGTGCTTAAACGCTTCACCTGTTCTGCCGTCAAAAAGGTTTACTTGACCTGTCTGTGCGAAACCGGCTTTTTCCATGAGATCGCGTATCATTTGTTCTGATGACCCCTCGAAAACGGAAGAAGCCATCGGCACACCACGCTGCAATCTTCTCGCCACTGCTCGCAACTCATCCTCATCAAGGGTCGCCAGGAACGCTGTCATTTCCGGGTCACTGTAGGTTTCGGAAATAAATGTACGAAGAGCGTCAGCAGGGAAGTTGTTCGCCATCATCTCCTCGATCTTCCACCCTATTCCTTTTGCAGCCCATCCCAGATGTGTCTCCAGGATCTGACCGACATTCATACGAGAAGGAACGCCCAAGGGATTCAGAACGATTTCGACAGGCCGCCCGTCTTCCATATACGGCATATCTTCTTCCGGGAGAATGCGCGATACAACACCTTTGTTCCCGTGTCTTCCGGCCATTTTATCACCAACCTGCAGTTTACGCTTGATGGCAATATAAACCTTGACCATTTTGATTACACCAGGAGGCAAGTCGTCTCCCCGCTTCAGTTTCTGAATTTTATCGTCAAATACAAAATTGATCAGCTCTATCTGCTGCGTAAGAGTGGCCAGTACCTGTGCCACTTTTTCTTCAACACCTTCGGCATCGGCAACAGAGATTTCATCCCAACGATCAAGGGGAATACCGGCAAGACGTTCATCCGTAATATTCTGACCCTTTTCCAACAGGATTCTACCATCCCTGCTTTCCAGAGAGACGGAAGAAACCTTATCAACAAGGAGTTTTCTGAGTTTCCGTTCCGCTGCTTCGCGGATGATTGTTATCTCGTCTTTTTCATCCTTACGGAGCTTTTCTTCCTCCGCCTTCTCGATGCTCTCCGTTCGACTGTCCTTGTCAGAGCCCTTCCGAGAAAAGATTTTCGCACCAATTACGGTGCCTTCGACTCCGGGAGGAACCCGTAACGAGGTATCGCGAACATCTCCGGCTTTTTCACCGAAAATTGCCCTGAGCAGCTTTTCTTCAGGAGAAAGCTGCGTTTCCCCCTTCGGGGTAATCTTGCCAACAAGGATATCGCCTGGTTTTACCTCGGCCCCGATCCGGATTATGCCCGATTCGTCGAGGTCCTTCAGCGCTTCGTCACCCAGATTGGGAATATCCGAAGTAATTTCTTCCTTGCCGAGTTTTGTATCTCGGGCAACACATTCAAATTCTTCAATATGAATAGAGGTATAGCGGTCATCTTTGACAAGTTTCTCGGAAATAAGAATCGAGTCCTCGAAGTTATAACCACCCCACGGCATAAAGGCGACCAGAATATTCTGACCAAGAGCCAGTTCGCCCATTTCGGTAGAAGGACCATCCGCAATGATATCCCCACGTTTTACATGGTCACCGACCTTTACGACAGGCTTTTGATTGATGCAGGTATTCTGATTGGAGCGCGAAAACTTGATCAAGTTGTAAATATCGACACCGGTACCGGTTTCGTCATATTCATCCTCATCGATTTTCACTACGATACGTGAAGCGTCAACCGATTCAACGATACCGGTATGTCGCGTGACAACGGAAACACCGGAGTCTCTAGCGACAATCCGCTCCATGCCAGTACCAACAAGCGGAGAATCAGCCCGCAGCAGAGGCACCGCCTGACGCTGCATGTTGGAACCCATCAGTGCGCGGTTTGCGTCGTCATTTTCCAGAAACGGAATCAAGGAAGCCGCAACAGAAACCAGCTGCAGCGGAGAAACATCCATCAACTCCACTTCATCCCGTCCGATAAGGAGGAACTCACCACCCTTGCGAGCGGAAATATAATCATCTACGAATCGACCTGTTTCATCGACTTGCGCGTCAGCTTGCGAAATCGCATGGCCTTCCTCTTCCAGAGCGGAGAAGAAACGAACCTCATCAGTAACAACCCCACCCTTGACAATACGATACGGTGTCTCAACGAATCCGTGCTTGTTGATACGGGCATAGGTCGAAAGAGAGGCAATCAGGCCGATATTCGGTCCTTCCGGAGTCTCAATAGGACAAACACGACCATAGTGAGTCGGATGAACGTCACGAACCTCAAAACCAGCCCGTTCACGAGTAAGACCGCCTGGTCCGAGAGCTGACAGCCGGCGCTTGTGAGTTACTTCAGACAATGGGTTGGTCTGATCCATGAATTGGGAGAGTTGTGAAGAGCCGAAAAACTCTTTAACCACTGCCGAAACAGGCTTCGAATTGATCAAATCATGAGGCATGAGGTTTTCGACTTCTTGCAGACTCATGCGTTCCTTGATTGCTCGCTCCATCCTCACCAGACCGATTCGATACTGGTTTTCGAGCAGTTCTCCGACAGCCCTTACCCGACGATTGCCGAGATGGTCGATGTCGTCAATGGACCCTCTGCCGTTCTTCAGGTCAATGAGGTATCGAACAACTTCCAGAACATCATCCTTGGTTAAAGTCTGGCATTCGAGAGGTATCTGTAAGCCAAGCTTGTAGTTGAGCTTCAAGCGTCCAACCGGGGAAAGGTCGTAGCGCTCAGGGTTCGAGAAAAGATTCTCGAACAAGGCTTGGGCACTCTTGAGTGTCGGCGGGTCACCCGGCCGCAGACGACGATAAATTTCAATAAGAGCTTCGTCGGTTGAGGATATTTTGTCAATCACCACTGTGTCGCGCAAAGAAGAGGTTACATGAAGATTATCGATGAACAGAACCTTGACCGATTCAATTCCGCGCTCCTTCATTTCTTCCAGCTTGACCTGGGAAATTTCCTCATTACACTCAACCAGAACTTCACCGGTTGCAGGATCGACTATGTCATGCGAGGCAAACTTGCCGAGAACATCTTCATCGGTAATGGGTATATATTTTATACCGTGGTCTGTCATTTTTTTGATGGCAGCCCTGGTGAATTTGCGATTTGCCTTGACTATTATCTCACCGGTTTCCGGATCGGTAATGTCGAAATGAGCTTTCTGACTGATAAGCAATTCCGGATCAGCAGCTTTTTTCATCTGCTCGCCGAGATAAATTACTTCAGTCTTGTAATAGTAATTGATAAGCTCCTCAGCTGAATAGCCAAGGGCTTTCAATAGCACCGTTGCCGGCATCTTCCTGCGGCGGTCAATCCGAACATAGAGTATATCTTTATGATCAAACTCGAAATCCAGCCATGAACCCCGATACGGGATAACTCGAGCCGAGTAAAGTACTTTGCCGCTGGAATGGGTTTTACCCTTGTCATGATCATAAAACACACCGGGAGAACGGTGCAACTGGCTGACAATAACCCTTTCGGTACCATTGATAATAAAGGTACCATTCTCAGTCATGAGAGGAATCTCGCCAAAGTAAACTTCTTGCTCCTTCACTTCACGAACGGCGCGAGCGCCAGTTTCCTTGATAACATCCCAGATAACCAGACGAACCTTTACCTTCATGGGGGCAGCATAAGTCATCCCGCGCTGATGGCATTCTTCTACATCATACTTCGGTATACCGAGAGAATACGATACATACTCAAGTGAGGATGTATCGGTGAAATCCTTAATAGGAAAGACACTCCTGAATACCGCTTCCAGACCGTAATTCTTTCTCGCTTCAGCAGGAACGTCAACTTGGAGAAATCGTTTATATGAATTTTTCTGAATATCAATCAGGTTGGGTATATCGATAATCTTTTTGATTTTGGCGAAGTTCTTACGCAAAAGGTGGTTATTCGCAATTGAATAAGCCATATGTTCTCCTTTGGTGAGTGCCTGAGAAGAGTTACCCTTCCTCGCACAGGGTAAGATATTTCAAGCGAGATGCAAGTGTATATCGGAAATAATTCGGGGTCTTCTCAACGAAAATAGAACAGCCAAGGCCGCACGAAGCAACCTTGGCTCAGGTAGGAATGAATTATGTAAATGCTATTTAACTTCCACTTCAGCGCCAGCTTCGGCAAGCTGTTTCTTTGCATCTTCAGCTTCTTCTTTGGCAACAGCAGACTTAACAGGCTGAGGAGCACCGTCAACAAGGTCCTTGGCTTCCTTCAGGCCCAGGCCGGTCAGAGCACGAACAACTTTGATAACGCCGATCTTGTTTGCGCCGGCAGCCTTCAGGATAACGTCAAATTCAGTCTGCTCTTCAGCAGCCTCAGCGGCAGCAGCAGGAGCAGCAGCAGCTACGGCGACAGGTGCAGCGGCAGATACACCGAATTTGTCTTCGAGTTCTTTCACCATTTCAGCAAGCTCGAGAACGGTCATGTTTTCAATAAAGCTAATTACATCAGCCTTGGTAATTTCAGCCATTTTTTCCTCCAGATATTTTTATAGATCGTTAACGATTTGTTTGTTTAATTTCCCTGCTTTTGTGCGCGAATTGCTTCAAGTACACGCACAAAACTTCCCGGAACGGCAGCAAGCGTACCAACAAAATTTGTTACCGGTGCGTTCATGGAACCGAGCATTTTTGCAATGAGAACTTCACGGCTTGGCAGATCGGCAAGTGCCTGGATTTCAGCTACGGAAATGGTTTTTCCGGAAAGAACACCAGCCTTGAGCTTAAAAGTTGCTTGCTGCTCTTTTGCGCAACGCGTTAAAACTTTTGCTGCTGCGACCGGATCGTCATAACTCAATGCAATAGCAGTTGGGCCGGTAAAATGAGCACTTAAAGCCTCTTTATCGGTTCCCTTTGACGCGAGCTCGAGCAGAGTATTCTTGATGACTTTGTATTCAACAGAAGATTTACGAAGTTCGTTTCTCAGGTTAGTAGCCTGAGTAACATTCATGCCACGAAAATCAGCGAGAAACACCGCCTTTGCGCTTTTCAGCTTTTCGTGAAACATGGAAATAAGTTCTTGCTTGTTTTCTCTATTCAAGCGCCTTCCTCCTTTCTTTGTGATGTAAGGATCAATGATGACCCCGCCAAAGTCTGGAGCGTAATACAATCATCATTTACGTACCGCAAGTCTCGGCAGGCTGCCAATTCACTTAAGCCTGTAAATTACCGTACAGGCACCTGCTTTCTTTGACTTTGGCGATTAAACAATAGAAAAACTATGTCAACTGAGCAGCAACATCGGCAACATCGAGAGGTACACCGGGACCCATTGTGGAAGAAAGCGATATCTTCTTAAGGTAGGTGCCTTTTGCTGCCGATGGTTTTGCCTTCATGAGCGCTTCAATAAGAGCAATGATGTTTTCCCGCAGTTTATCGGACTCAAAAGAGAGCTTGCCGACTGGAGCGTGAATAATCCCTGCTTTTTCAACACGATACTCGATTTTACCGGCCTTGCATTCCTTGACGGCCTGCTCGACATCGAAGGTTACCGTGCCGACTTTAGGATTCGGCATCAACCCGCGGGGACCGAGGAGTTTACCAATCTTGCCGACAACGCCCATCATGTCCGGAGTGGCAATGGCCATATCGAAGTCGAACCAACCTTCTTGAATTTTCGCGACCAAATCCTCGGCACCGACAAAATCAGCGCCGGCATCACGGGCTGCCTTCTCCTTTTCGCCCTTGGCGAAAACAAGGACCCTTACTTCTTTGCCGAGTCCATTCGGAAGAACAACGGCACCGCGAACCATCTGGTCAGCGTGTCGTGGGTCGACACCAAGACGAACAGCAAGATCCATCGTCTCATCAAATTTGGAGTAAGAGGCATCCTTTACGATTTCGATTGCATCAGTCAAGGAGTAGGTACGTGCTCTATCTACCTTGGCACGGGCCTCTGTTTGTTTTTTAGAAAATTGTGACATTGGTTTTCACCCTCTCTTTATTCAACAATCTCAACGCCCATGCTCCGGGCAGTGCCTTCAATTGTAAGTATTGCCGTCTCCAGACTAGCTGCATTCAAGTCCGGCATCTTTTTCAGAGCAATCTCTTTAACCTGGTCCTTGGTCAACTTACCAACCTTAGTCTTATTGGGGACGCTGGAACCTTTTTCAAGGCCAATTGCTTTCTTGATGAGAACTGATGCGGGCGGAGTTTTTGTCACAAAACTGAACGATCTATCAGCATAGACCGTTATGACAACAGGGGTAATAGTTCCTTCATCACCCTGGGTTTTTGCATTAAATGCCTTGCAAAATTCCATTATATTAACGCCGTGCTGACCAAGCGCGGGGCCGACAGGAGGTGAAGGATTCGCCTTCCCAGCCTGAATCTGCAATTTGATATAGCCGGTAATTTTTTTCGCCATCTGAAAACTCCTTATATACGTGTGTTAAACTTTGGCTGTCACCTTATCAAGATCAGGACCGAAACAACGCAGAAACTGTTTTCAGTCCCTAGCACTTCTCGACTTGCATGAACTCCAGTTCGACAGGAGTAGCACGGCCGAAAATACTAACCATTACGCGTAATTTTCCCTTATCGGGCTTGACATCTTCCACCACCCCAGAAAAATTGAGAAACGGTCCGTCAATTACGCGTACCGTTTCACCCACTTCAAAAAGGACTTTCGGCTTCGGCTTCTCCGCCCCTTCCTCCATGCGCTGGGTGATCTTGAGCATCTCTTCTTCAGGGATCTGAACCGGAGTATTCCCACCGACAAAACCAGTAACCTTCGATGTCTCCTTCACCACATGCCAGGTTTCATCGTTCAGTTCCATATTAATGAGAATGTATCCGGGAAAAAACTTTCGTGACGAGGTTCTCTTCTCGCCCTTCTTCAATTCAACAACTGTCTCGGAGGGTATCAGTATTTCCCCGAAGTATTCTTCAAGATCCAGGTTTCTAATTCTCTCCTGAAGGGAAAGCCTGACTTTATTTTCAAATCCGGAATACGTGTGTACTCCGTACCATTTTTTCGGCATAGTATTTTACCTTAGCTCAAAAAAACTTTCATTACTCTGGCAAGAACGAAATCACAAAAGCCAAGATAGAAAGCAATGAGAATTATAATGAAGACAACAACCCACGTAGTGGAGATGGTTTCTTTTCTAGCAGGCCATGTTACCCTGTGCAGTTCAGCCTTTACATCATCAAGGAAGCTTTTCGTCTTGGCAAACACGTGCTACCCCTTACAGTAATCGTAGACAACAGAAAAATGGCAGGCCAGGAGGGATTCGAACCCCCAACACCCGGTTTTGGAGACCGGTGCTCTAGCCGTTAGAGCTACTGGCCTGCATAAAAGTTAAACCCAGCACCATAGAACGGTACGGGTTTACTTGGTTTCCTTATGGGGAGTATGAGTGCGACAGAAACGACAGTACTTTTTGAGCTCCAGTTTTCCCGGAGTGTTCTTCTTGTTTTTGGTCGTCGTATAATTACGTTGCTTACACTCCGTACAGGCAAGGGTGATAATATCTCTCATTTGATTATTCCTTTTCGAAAAATCAGCGGCAGGCAAAGTGCCTGCCGCTGACTACCTTTTACTCGATGATTGAACTCACGACACCGGCGCCGACAGTACGGCCACCTTCGCGAATTGCAAAACGCAGACCTTCGTCCATGGCGATCGGGGTAATCAGGTTAACCGTTACCGCAACATTGTCTCCGGGCATTACCATCTCGGTTCCGGCAGGAAGTTCCACGATGCCGGTTACGTCGGTGGTACGGAAATAGAACTGCGGACGATAGCCGTTGAAAAACGGAGTGTGACGGCCACCCTCTTCCTTCGTCAGAATATATGCCTCTGCCTTGAACTTGGTGTGCGGAGTGATGGAACCCGGCTTGGCCAATACCTGGCCTCGCTCGATCTCTTCACGCTTTACACCGCGCAGCAGTGCCCCGATATTGTCACCGGCGCGGCCTTCGTCCAACAGCTTACGGAACATTTCCACGCCCGTTACCGTTGTCTTCTGCGTAGGACGGATACCGACAATCTCAACCTCTTCGCCAACTTTTACGATCCCGCGCTCAACACGTCCGGTTGCTACCGTGCCGCGTCCGGAGATGGAGAACACGTCTTCTACCGGCATGATGAACGGCTTGTCTATGGCACGCTCGGGCTCCGGAACATAACTGTCCACTGCGTCCATGAGCTTATAGATCGCCTGCTCGCCCAGTTCGCCCGTGTCACCTTCCAACGCCTTCAGCGCGGATCCCATTACTATCGGAATATCGTCACCGGGGAAGTCGTATGCGGAAAGAAGCTCACGAATCTCAAGCTCGACCAGTTCAAGGAGCTCTTCGTCGTCTACCATGTCTGCCTTGTTCAGGAAGACTACGATATAAGGAACACCGACCTGACGGGCAAGCAGAATGTGCTCGCGAGTCTGAGGCATCGGACCGTCCGCCGCGGACACAACCAGAATCGCACCATCCATCTGTGCAGCACCGGTAATCATGTTCTTGACATAGTCGGCGTGGCCAGGACAGTCAACATGGGCATAGTGCCGATTCTCTGTCTCGTACTCCACGTGCGCAGTCGCTATCGTTATACCACGCTCACGCTCTTCCGGCGCATTGTCGATCTGATCAAACGATTTGAATTCCGCCTGACCCTTCGATGCCAATACTTTTGTTATTGCGGCCGTCAGCGTTGTCTTACCATGGTCAACGTGACCGATCGTACCTATGTTTATGTGCGGCTTCGTCCTCTCAAATTTCGCCTTCGCCATCTTGGTATCCCTCCTGCGTTAGTACCTTATGATACTGTTCGCTGATTTTTTATTTTTCGGATGTTTTTTCAGAAAAGAATGGAGCCCACAATCGGACTTGAACCGATGACCTCTTCCTTACCAAGGAAGTGCTCTACCGCCTGAGCTATGTGGGCACACTAAATGGAGCGGGAAACGGGACTCGAACCCGCGACCCTCAGCTTGGAAGGCTGATGCTCTAGCCAACTGAGCTACTCCCGCTTAAAAACAAAAAAGAAGATTTTTGAAGATAACTGTCTGACCATCCTCCCAGTGCTTGCGACTTTCGTCTCCTGGAAACAAGGCAGGCAATTTTCTTCAGAAGCTTGTTATGGTGGAGGGAGGAGGATTCGAACCTCCGAAGTCGTCCGACGACAGATTTACAGTCTGTTCCCTTTGGCCACTCGGGAATCCCTCCAAGGATGATCTGCCTTACTATCTGTTTTGGAGCTGGCGATGGGACTCGAACCCGCAACCTGCTGATTACAAGTCAGCTGCTCTGCCAGTTGAGCTACGCCAGCAAACTCTACATTCCTGTAAACCGCGTAAATCCGCCTTTTCGTCAAAAGCGAAGATACTCCTTATATCTCCCTTTATTTTTATTGTCAAGATTTTTTTCCGTAAAAATTTTTTGCCACCTTCAGGACGCAGGAATATCAAACTCAGGTTCTGCGCCGAACCTTACTCTTCGCAGTACCCGCAATTTTGTGTTTACCCCGGGAAAACAGCTCTTGCGCGGCCGCTTCTCGGCCCGCAAGCGCCAGTGCCTTGACCACTGAGGCTCGTTGATCGGGAAGATGATAGAGCAAAAGGGCCTTCTGTAGCTGCTTTTCACGGTCTGTTTTGGCGGCATATACCTTTCCCCCCGTATACGGGTCCAGTCCGGTATGGTACATACAGGTGGAAAGAGTACCTGGCGTCGGAGTAAAGTCCTGCACCTGCTCGACTTTCAGTCCCATTTTCTTCAAAGCCAGGGCAGCATCTACCATGTCATTGAGCGTGCAGCCCGGATGTCCGGACATCAGATACGGCACAACCGCATAGCGCTTCCCCAAACGATCATTTTCGGCGCGAAAATGTTCCAGAAACCTGACGAAAACAGCGCGCTGCGGTTTGCGCATTCTGTTGGTTACGGAATCGACAAAATGCTCCGGGGCGGCTTTCAGGAGTCCGCCGACATGATGGGCCAGGAGTTCCCGCACATACTCCGGCTGACGAGGAAACAGGTCAAACCTGATTCCAGAAGCGACAACAACATTCCTGACACCGGGAATACTCCGGACTTTTCTTAGCAGGGCCGCGGCTTCACGGTCTGCCAGGCAGAGCTTGTCACACAGCGACGGATAGACACAACTGACTCTTCGACATTTCGCCAATGACTCTTCGTCCCGACAGCTGGCAGCATACATATTGGCCGTCGGTCCGCCCACATCGGTCACCGTTCCCTTGAACCACGGGAACACCGCCAACCTCCTGACTTCATGCAGTATCGAGGCTTCAGTTCGGGACTGAACAATCTTTCCCTGGTGATGGGTTATGGCACAGAAGGCGCAACCACCAAAACAACCCCGGTGCGTTGTTATAGAAGCCCGGATCTGGACATAGGCCGGGATCGGCTCCTTATACATCTGATGCGGGGCTTTCTCAAAAGGCAGGCTGTACACCTCGTCCAATTCCTGCGGTGAAAGAGGTAGCGAGGGCGGATTGCAAATCAGGCAGCGGTCGGCATGCCGCTGTACAACCGTGGCGCCGCCATAGGGATTCATCTGCTGCTCGGTCAAGCGGTATGCATCGGCAAACGCACGATGATCGGAGACAACCTCTTCCCAGGAGGGAAGAGTGCAAACGGAACCGGCAATTCCGGCAAGCTGCGACACAGCGCCAATCCAGGCAGTCCCCCGGATATCATGCAAATCGGCAAGAAGCTCTCCGCTGTGCATCCTTTCGGCAATTTTCAGAAGAGGACGTTCCCCCATGCCGTATACCAGCAGGTCCGCCTTTGCGTCAAACAGAACAGACCGCCGTACGCGGTCCTCCCAGTAATCATAGTGCGCAAATCGCCGCAGGCTTGCCTCAATGCCGCCAAGAACCACCGGCACATCCCGGAAAGCCTCTTTCAGGCGACTGGTGTAGACAATGGTAGCCCGGTTGGGCCGGGCGCCATGGCGATTACCCGGGGTATACGCATCGTCACGGCGCAGTTTCTTTGCCGGGGTGTAGTGGGCAACCATCGAGTCCATCGCCCCTGAGGATACGGCAAAAAAGAGCTTCGGGCGCCCCAGAACCATGAAGGATTCCTTGTTACGCCAATCCGGTTGCGGAATTATTCCGACGCGAAAACCGCGGGACTCGAGCAGGCGGGCCAGAAGCGGGACGCCAAACGAAGGGTGGTCGACATAGGCGTCACCGGTAACGAAGATTACATCCAGTTCAGACCATCCACGCTGCAGCGCCTCATCTCTGCTGACCGGGAGAAAGGGCATCAGGGAAACAACGGCAGGGCATCCAGGCCCAGGTTTTCCGGAAAACCATTCATGATATTCATATT
>JAQUHN010000078.1 GCA_028683555.1 Geobacteraceae bacterium
TGTCCACCAACAAAACCCGTTTTTTGTTGAGATGTAAGTACTGATTCATATTTGCTCAACCGCTTCTTGCCGTTGCATTGCAGGCGGTCAAGTCTCCTTCTCGGTTGATAAATGACCTTTTCCCTTGTCACTAAAAACCTTTTACAAAAACGGGGAGATATGATACCCAGTAGATGGTTAACCTATTTCTGTTGCATGGTTAACCATCAACCAGTAGCTTTCCCGTGAGGAGGGGAGAATGGAGGAACAAACCTTTGCCGAAGAGCTTACTCTTCTCAAGGAACAGGGGCTTTACCGTCGGATGCCGCTTGTCGAAGGCAGCCAGAATGCGCGGGTAGTAGTTGACGGCAGGGAAGTACTGCTGCTCTGTTCAAATAATTACCTGGGCTTGGCTGATCATCCGAAATTGAAAGAAGCTGCGATCATGGCAGTGGAAAAATATGGCGTCGGTAGTGGTGCTTCCCGCCTTGTTTCCGGTACCATGGAACTGCATGAATCACTTGAAGCGCGTATTGCCGCCTTTAAAGGTACAGAAAAAGCACTGGTCTTTAATTCTGGCTATGCGGCAAATACCGGCGTTATCCCTGCCTTGGCGAAAAAAGGTGATGTGCTGTTCTCTGATAAATTGAATCATGCCAGTATCGTTGACGGATGTCTTCTGGCGCGTGCCCAGTTGATACGCTATCCCCATAATGACATGGCAGTTCTGCGTCGGCGGTTGGCAGAGTATCGGGGGGGTGGTCGTAAAATTATCATTACCGATGGGGTGTTCAGCATGGATGGGGACCTGGCAAATCTGCCGGAATTGGTTGCCATCAAGCAAGAGTATGGGGCACTGCTGATGGTGGATGACGCCCACGGAACCGGTGTCCTTGGGCCGACAGGGCGCGGTACGGCGGAGTATTTCGGGCTGCAATCAGAGATCGATATTTCCATGGGCACCATGGGCAAAGCCCTTGGCGCTTGTGGCGCTTATATTGCGAGTTCAAACGAGATTATCGAGTACCTGATAAACCGGGCTCGATCCTTTATCTTTTCCACCTCCCTGCCTCCGTCCGTTTTGGCCGCGGCAACAGCTGCTATTGATATTGTTGATTCCCCTCAGGGAGCTGAACTGCGCCGGAGCCTGGCTGAAAACGGTACTTTTTTGCGCACTTCCTTGGCACAGGCTGGCTTTGCTGTGCCTGCCGGTCAGACACAGATTGTTCCGGTATTTGTCGGTGACACGCATGATACCATGAACTTCTCCCGTGCATTGCTGGAGCAGGGTATTTTTGTCCAGGGAATCCGTCCACCAACGGTTCCGGTCGGCAGCAGTCGCCTGCGTTGTACGTTGATGGCGTCCCATTGCAGGGCTGACCTTGAGCACGTGGTAAATGCGTTCGTTGCTGCCAGGGCTGCGGTAAAAAGTGACACCCTGCTTTGCGGAGAGGTGTTTTGATGCCTTACTTCACCGCCAAAGATGCCACTTCCCTGTACTATGAAGAAACCGGTAGCGGAGTACCGTTGCTGTTTGTTCATGGTTGGTCCTTTTCGTCCGGAGTATGGTCGCTGCAAAAAAGCTGCTTTTCTTCGCGGTATCGTTGTATTGCTCTTGATCTTCGAGGACATGGTCGCTCGATGCCGTCCCGGTCTGGGTATGGCATTGATGTGCTTTCCTCTGATGTGGCCGAGTTGTTTGACATCCTTTGCCTCACTAACGCCACTCTTTTTGGCTGGTCACTTGGTGCGCTTGTAGCGCTTGCCGCCTATCCAGCGGTGAAAGAGCGGGTTGCCGCAATGGTGCTTGTGTCGGGCACTGCTAAATACTGTGCTGATGCAGACTATCCGTGGGGGGTGCCGCCGAAGGAACCAAAATCACTTTCGCTGCTGCTGAAGAGAAACCCCGGCAAGGCGATCGATGGTTTTCTGTGTCGAATGTTTACCGGGGAAGAGGCGGCGGAAAGAGGGTTTGACGTTTTTAAAAAGGACATCCTGCCGCTGGTGCCGACGCCCACTCCGGACATTATGTTACAGGCTCTGGAAACGCTGGTAACGGCTGATATGCGACCTTTTCTGGCAAATATCCTGGCACCTGTTCTTGCTGTTCATGGTGAACGGGACGCTATTTGTCCGATCGGAGCTGCACGGTACCTGGTTGAGCAAATACCAGGCGCGACACTGTCCATGTTGTCTGGGGCAGGGCATGTTCCGATTTTTTCACATTCCAACCAGTTCAATACAGTAACTGAATCTTTTCTGAAAAATATCTATGGCAAAAATTGATCGAATGAAAGTGCGGCGCTCCTTTGATCGGGGTGCCTGCCGTTATGAAGAAACAGTAATCGTACAGAAGCGGGTTGTTGAACGGATGCTGGCCAAATTGCAGGAATCATCGCCAAGCAAACCTCCTCTTCGGATACTCGATGTCGGCGCTGGAACCGGGATGCTGCTCAGAGCACTGCGAGAAATTTATCCTGATTCTTTATTGACAGGGCTCGATTTGGCTCCAGGCATGGGAAACCTCGTGTTTGAGTCTTCCCGGAGAGCGGGAGATATCTATTGTGTCGAGGCAGATGCCGAGAGTCTTCCTTTTGTCGATGGAGCTTTTGATCTGGTGGTTTCCACGTCAACATTTCAATGGCTGGATGTGCTCGATCGTGCTTTTTGCGAAACATTGAGGGTTCTTGCGCCGGGAGGGGCTTTTCTGTTTGCACTGTTTGGTGAAGGTACCCTGCATGAGTTGAAACGTTCCTATCAAAGTGCTTTGTTAACCGAAAATGCGCAACAGCAAGATCGAACTCATCGGTTTTTTACTGAGGAAGAGGTTGCGCGGACACTCTCGGAACTTGGCTACCAGGATTGTACGGTGGAACGTGTCCTTGAAAAGGAATACTATCCTGATGTGCCCGCTCTGCTCCGGTCTCTCAGGGGGATTGGTGCCGGGAATGCCATGCCTTTGTCTGCCAAAGGTCTCGGTGGTAAACGAATTATGACGAAAATGATGGCGGATTATCAGCGCGAATTTGTCGAACCGCAGGGGGTGCCGGCTACCTATGCAGTTATCTATGGTAAAGGCATTAAGGAATGACGGGTAGTTGAAGAACCTGTGTGAGAATTTGGCAAGGAAGCCAGTTTTAGAGAGAAATGTCCATGGCTGGGCACTGGATAAACAAAAAAGCCTCATCGGTATGATGAGGCTTTTTTGTTTGCCTTATTCGTCTGTAGCTGCAGGGAATTGCGAGGTCAAGAGGTCTGAATGTCGAAACTACCGGGACGTTCAGTTCTTTTCAGTGGTCTCTTTCTTTTCCGCAGGCATCTTTTTTTGCAAAGCATTATACTGAGCTGTTGTGTCGGCACCCTTCGTGGTGTCCGTGACCGTGTCTTCCTGCAGAACTTTGCCGTCGGGTGTCGTCACGGTAATTGTTACGGTGGCTTCCTGGCTCGGATACTGCTCTTCCGCATAAACTGCTCCAGCAAAGGTCAGAACGGCTGCTACTGTTACGATCGTGGTGAGAAATTTGTTCATGTTTCCCTCCTTTAGATAATTGAAAGCTTTACCGGTAAAATGTTGCTGGATAGAAAGTTATGCTGATACTTTGCATGAATAATAGCAATATAAAGAAATATTTCAACAAACTTTTATGTGTGTTTATTTATATGGTGTGGTTGGAGTGCAACAGAAAAGCACCGCCAGCGTATTCCCGGTGAGAATTTTCGTGTCGATTGTCGCGAAGTGCCGCGAGTTCCGAACAGCAGTAGTTACGGAGTCAATTTCTGCCCGCAATTGTAACAGCAGGTTTCTGGTTGATCATCCCGTACAAGGTTGATGGCATTACAGTTCGGACAATTGGAAAGGCCATTGGCTTCAGATGATGCGGTTTCACGATAATATTGTTCCCAATTCATTTCTTTGATTTTGGCAAGTTCAGTTTCGCTCATGGATTTGTTCGCTTTAATTACGTTTTGCATGTACTATCCTCCCACTGAGACATTTTTTATCATGGTTTGATGGCTATGTTTTTTAACGCTGAAAATATTTTTTACACTCTACCATAATTTCTAACGGAATTGAACTGGTAAGCATATGGATTATTGCGTCTCCGACGTGTCGTTCGTGAATAAATATCTGTTGACTTTGACACTCTGTTTCGCATAATGGGCAAGCAAAAATTGGACAATCGAATAGCGACAGGATACACGATAATACTAAACCATTCGCGAGGGTGGGGCGGAAAGCCTTCAGGGTCTCTAGCAGACAGCCGGGTTGCCGAAATATCTGGATTGATATTTCGCCCCGGCTTTTTTGTTGTTATTGTGTCGACTTTTCGCCTGATGCTATCGAATTACCATTGCATTGCCAGAAAAGCTAAGGCTGGTTGTCGGTAAAAAATAACAGGAGTCGAAAGCTGTTCTTGACCGGTTTCTGTGTATACATGCTTTGACAGGTTATGGTGTGGTTTCTATACTTGCAAGTTGTATGCTGGGTTTTTTGGGCTGTTTCGCGGGTGGAAAGTGTGTCCAATCGAAGATATCACGCAGTAGAAGTAACCATATGGGGTGACTGATGTTTATTGAGAACAGTTCATTGCACTATATTGAAGCAGATGCTCAAGATGTGGTTGCCATGTATCGTTCCACGTCGACAATCAAGCTGGGACCTGGTGGGAGACTGAAACAGCCGTGCGAGGCATTCATATGTGTAACCAATGACGGCACAGATATGTCGGTGTATGTTGCCCTTGCGCTTATGCAAAGTAAGAGCTTTATTATTTTCGTCCCTCGCAAACAACCGCATGATAAGAAAGCTTGTGATCTTCTTGTCAGTGAAGCAAATGATTTTGTCAAGGAATACGGCTTTGAGATGCAGAGCGTGAATTTGAATTACAGCAAGGCGCTTAAAGAGGTGGTCCTCAATGATTTGAGAGTTGTCCGCTCGGCAGCATTGAGCAAGAAAACATCGCAAAGAAAAAGTTCAGCGGAAAAAGCGCCAAAAAAACAGCAAGATTCGCCGGAAACAACGGGCAGCGTGGATGAGAAACTTTCCGCTCAGATAAATAATGCGGCGCAGGAGTCGTCGCAATCCGCTCCAGAAAAAGAATCTGAGCAGACGACTGCCAGAGTTGCGATGGAACCGGATGATCAGGCGTTGCAACCACTTTCTGAGGAATGTCCTGGACTGGCCGAAGAAATGCAGCGCAAAAATCTGCTGACAGCGGATATGACAACGGCGAAGCAGGTTGCAGCTCAGACCCTGGCTTCGTTACGAGATGAAAATGACAAACTGGAGAAAGAGCTACTTAGTAGTCAGCAGCAGCACAAAACCGAAATTGCATCGGCAAAAGCGCAACTGGAGGAACTGTCCCGACAAAAGGCTGCTGCTGAAGCCACTGTCGAAAAGGAACTGGCAAAGCTGAATAAAGAGTCACAACGTCTCTCCGGGCAGATTGCTTCCCAGCAAAAAACATCGGAACAGAATTTGTCTGCCCTTGCACGGGAGATTGACGAACTGACGATGGCGAAACAAGCTGTTGAAGAAGAGACTGCCAGGGAATGTGCCGCGGTACAAGCTGAACTTGCATCATTAACTGAAGATAAATCGAAACAAGAGCTGGCTGCGGCGGAAAAAATCTCTGCTTTGCGAACCGAACTTGAACAGCTGTCGGCGGCCAAGACAACCGTGGAAAAAGAACAAGCGCGAGAAATTGCTATTCTCAAGGCGGAGCTTGAAGGGCTTTCCGTTCCGGTGGACACGGGAGAAGAACTGGCTGCACTTCGCAAGGAGATCGAGCGTTGCCGAACGGAAAAAGCTGACACCGAGAGTAGTATGTATGCCGAGAGGTCTGGTCTGCAGCAGCAGGTCGCCGCACTGGAAGAAGAGCTGCAGTCTTTACGGTTGCAGGGCGAAGAAGAACGGGCGAGTCTTTCGGCAGAACTGGAAAATCGTACCCTGGAAAATGAGCGCGTCAGGCAGGAACTGGAGCAAGATCTTGTCTCCCTGCGTAGCCAAATAGAACAATTGGTTGGAGAAATTTCCGGCATACGCGAAATGGCCGATGCTGAGCGTGCAACACTAGCTGCCGAAAGGAAACGATTGATCAAGGAGAAATCCGCTGCGGAGCAATCGGTTGATGCGGAGCTTTCCGACCTTCGAAACGAAATTGCGCATATTGAGGATGAAATAGAAGCCGCAGATGAAGCTCATGCAGCGACGGTTACCGAACTGCATCGGGAAATGGCGCGACTGACGGAAGAACAGATGCGACTGCGGCAGTCAATTGCCGATGAACAGGGGGAGGTGCGTGATCGGATCGTCCTGCTGCAGGAGGAGACAGCCAGTGCCCGCGAATCGTCTGCCAAGTTGATAGCGGATCTGCAGCTTGAGGCGAAACAACTCGAGGCATCGAAAGAAGAGTCTGAAGGGGCTGCCGCTGCCGAGGTTTCGTCGCTCAAGGAAATACTCTCCCGCTTGAAGAATGAAACTGATGCTGTCCGGAGCGATGCGGAGCAGAAGATTGCCGAATTGAAATCCGCCATAGCGAAGTTCGAATCAGAAAAGATAGCCATTGAAGAAACCTCCACACGGGAGATTGCATCGCTCAGCGAGCAGGAGGAGCAGCTGTCCAGGCAGATGGAAGATGCCCAGGCTGAGGCTGCTGATAAAATTGCCGCAGCACAGTCCAGGCTGTCAACGTTGCGTGCCGAAATAGAGGATGATTCTGCCGCTATCAATGAGAAGGTTGCGGTCTCCACTACTGAAGTCGAGAGATTGGAAAGGGACAAAGACGCCTTGCAGAAGGAGGCTGCAGCGAAGATACTGGCCCTGAAAGAACGGATGCTGCTATTTGCCGAAGATTTGCTTCAGGCAGAGAAGTCGGTGGCAGAGCAGACCATCGCAGCGCGAAATTCTGCCCGCTCCGTGATCGTGGCACTTTCCGGTGAAAAGGTGGCGCAGGAGGAACTTGTCGCTGACGCGGATCTCGAACAAAGGGTGGTGGCCTTGCAACAGGACGCCGATCAGCTTGTGGCGGAGCGAAGAGCATTCGAACAAGCCTCCGGAGGAGAATTGGCGGCGCTGCGTGCCAAGGTGACGAGCCTTGCCGCGGAAAAAGTTGCTGTTGAGAAGGCTTTTGCTCATGAGCAGGATGCTCTTAAAACCGAGGCGGAACGATTGGTCTCAGAAAAGGCGGAATCGGAAAAATCTGCGCAAGAGAAGTTGTTGGTTCTCAAGGCAGAAGTGGCGCGCCTTGCTGCGGAGAAAGAAGCTGCTGAAAATAGTTTTGTCGAACAGATGTCTGCTTCGGAAGCCGATATCCGGCAATTGGTCGCTGAAAAAGCCGAACTGACTTCTCTTCAGCAGCATTCGCTGGCTTCGTTAGCACAGGCAGCCGCCGTGCCCGTGCAAGCTTCGCCAAAGATTGTAAAGCATGATAGTGCGTCTATCGAAGAAAATATCGAGACATCCCCTGGAACCACAAAATCGTCGGTTGGTCAAAAGACCGCCGGGCAAAGAATGTTGTCCGAAGAACTTGCGGGAGATTCTCCAACCGCTACCATATTTTCTTCAAGTGAAACTGATGAAACGGATCCCTTTGCCTTTCTGCAGACGGAAGGGGCTCTGGAATTCGGCTCGCGCACCGTACACCACAGGAAGTCTTCGGAGAAACCGGTCGTTTTCACTATCGATAAATCGAAAACTTTTCTGGGTACCGTGCAGCCGGACGACGTGCTCGAAATTTACCAGTCGTTGAATAGAACGCGCGTCGCTCTGGAAGATAACACCACCGTAACGTGTGATGCCTACATGTGCTCAGTGAAAGAAAACGGAAAAAAGCACATTTACATTCTGCTCTATCTGGTTGATTCCAAGGATATTCTGGTCTACGTTCCGGAAAAACAGCCCGCCAATGATGAAGAATATGCCGTAATAATGGGTGATGGGCTTGATTTTATCGAGATTGTCGGATTCATGATGGACCCCATTGATATGGGGCGCGATGCTGAGAGCAGGACGAAAATACTGGATAAAGTGCCGGTGCTGCGCAAAATCGGTTGATAAAATGTAAAACAAATCATTAAACAGTGGTTTTGTTTCAATAAGTATAGCGAGGTCCTGGTGCATCATTGTGCCAGGGCCTTTTTTATTGCTTTGTAGCTTTAGACACTATTATCAAACAATAGTGTTGTGCCACAGGTAAATTGAATTCGTTGACCACAGTAACAAGTTTGTGTACAATGCGACGAATTTTCATTAGAGTGGCCTTTAAAGTAATCGATTTAAAAGAGATTTGTCATCCGTAGACTGGATAAACATTTACTGTGGCTTGGTTTTCTCGGCCTCGCCTTATTATGACAAGAGACTGGAGGATTTATGGAAGTACAGAAGGGGACTGCTGTAAGACGATTATTTTTGCTGGTGATTTTTGTCTGCGGTTTTATGCTGTCAGGGTGTGGCAACGACACTGACTGGGGGCTCATGCCATTGAATTCCCGGCCGGTTGCCGACGCCGGCACTGACCAGGCTGTCGCAACCGGGAATACCGTTACCCTTGATGGCAGCGGCAGCACCGACAAGGAGGGTTCCACACTAAGCTATGCCTGGACGCTTGAACAAAAACCTGATGGCAGTACGGCGGTACTCTCTGACCCGAACAGTGCCGCGCCGCAATTTGTCGCTGATGTAGCCGGTGACTACGTTGTAAGCCTGGTAGTGAATGACGGTTTGCTCAGCAGTCTGCCCGATTCGGTGACGGTCACGGCTACCGATTCTGGGGGTTACGTTTATGAGCCTGGCGAGGCCTATGCCTGGGTGGCTTATGGTGTTTCCGTGGAGCTGACAGGATTTGAGGGGTTCGCTAAAATTAATCTGACAACCGGTGCGATAACTCCCATTCTCGCAATTGGGGGGTCGAACTTCATGGCCGGCGCCGATTTTGTCAGGGGGCGCTACCTCGCCGTGCAGAGCGAAACCAACGCCCTGTGTGCAGTAAGTGGCGATGGAACTCTCGAAACCCTGACTAGTTATCCGGTTGGATTTAATAGTCTAACCGGTCTTGCCTACGATGCTGTCAATGACAAGATTTATGTTTGCGATACGAATGGCAGCTCATCCCGGCTTTTCGTGATTGATCCGGACACTTATTCCATTACCCTGGTCGGCAACATCGGTTCTCCCGCCGTGATAGGTATCGCCGCCGACGCCGCTGGAAATCTCTTTGGGATAGACTTGGTTACTGACAGTTTGTATAGCATAGATTCCGCTACCGGAGCCGGTACTTTAATCGGGTCTCTCGGGGTCGATATCAACTATGCCCAGGATATCGGTTTCGACAGGGTAAATAACGTTCTTTACGGGACCCTGTATTCTGGAACCGGTGGCTTGTATACTATCGATACGACAACGGGACTGGCAACCCTCAAGGCTCCGTTCGGTGATGAGTTGGTCGGCCTTGCCATTCCACCGCAGCCGTTGTCTGGTAAAATGAGATAATCTGCTGTAGATTGGCATCAGCGTCAGGTGTGATTTGTTCTTTACGCACAACAGTAGCTGTAAAATAAACAGGGGGAGCGGTTTTCCGCTCCCCCTGTTTATCATTAGACCGTATGCGAAGTATCTTGTCATGCGTACCGTTTATCGTGCTGCATGCTCGGTGCTACAGGCAGGAAATCGGGTTCTGGACCATGAGGCTGATGATCTGCCTGGCCAAGGGGTGGATGACGCTATAATGCACTTCAACGCCTTCACGCTTTCCTTCGATGATCCCTTTGTTCTTGAGCAGGGCCAGATGCTGGGAAACCGTGGCCTGAGGAAGGCCGAGACACTCCCAGATATGTTTAACGTTACATTCCTGAGAGCAGAGTCCGGCAACAATCTTCAAGCGCACCGGATGACCGAGCACTTTGCAGATTTCAGCTTCGTTGGCGAAATCTCGTTTTTTGTCGAATTCCATAGCGTTATCCCCTGTTCAGTTAAATTCATATATATCTATATTATTGGCCGGAATTTTTGTCAACTAAACAATCCTGTTCTGGTACAGATACCGCCTTTTTGCTTTTTTCTGCCACCCGATATTTTGCTCCTGAAACATCCGGACGAGATTTTTTCGGACTTTGCTCAGGTGTCAGTTTTTAAACTGAAGTGGCACGCTGCAAAGTGGCCGGGTCGTTTTTCTTCGAGCGGAGGCGGAGTCACGGCACAGATTCCCGGGCGGGCATAGCGGCAGCGTGGATGAAAGTGACATCCGGCTGGTGGGTCAAGTGGGGAAGGAATGTCACCTTGCAGGATAATCCTGTTGCGCTGCGACTGCTTGTCCAGATGAGGAACGGCGGAGAGCAGCGCTTCGGTATACGGATGGAGAAAGCGGGAGAACACCTGCTCCGTTGAACCAATTTCAACGATTGAACCGAGATACATTACCGCAATGCGGTTGCTCATGTGGCGGAGAACGGAAAGGTCGTGCGCTATGACGATGAATGATAGATCGTATTCTGCCTTCAGGTCCTGGAGAAGGTTGATTATCTGGGCCTGGATGGATACGTCAAGTGCAGACACCGGTTCATCCGCGATGATAAGCCGGGGAGAAACCGACAGTGCCCGGGCGATTCCGATGCGCTGCCTTTGGCCACCGGAAAATTCATGGGGATAGCGCAGAAAGTGTTCTTCGGCAAGGCCGACCCGGTTCATTAACGCGGTTACCTGTTGACGATACCCGGTCGAGTCTGTTTTGGTATGGATTTTCAGCGGTTCGCCGATTATGTCGCCGACCCGCATCCGGGGATTCAGCGAAGAATAGGGATCCTGAAAAATCATCTGGGCGTCTTTCCTGAAAGAAAGAAGCTCCCTGGTGGAGAAATCGTCCAGGTTTTTGTTCTGGTAGAGAATTTCTCCTTCGTCTGGGTCTAGCAATCGCAGCAGCAGTTTGCCCAAGGTTGATTTGCCGCTGCCCGATTCGCCGGCAAGGCCCAGGGTCTCTCCCGGGTAGAGCTGCAAGGAGACCCGGTTGACCGCCTTCAGGGCGAGAGCGGCGGAAAACGGATCGGGTTTTACGGAAAAGGACTTGCCTATGTTATTTGCTTCAAGTAATGGCTGATTCATGTGTGCTTCCAGCATCGTACAAAGTGTCCGGGGTGTATTTCCCGGAGAGGCGGCGATTCGATTGCACAGATTCGTTCGCTAGTCGGGCAGCGTTCGCAGAAACCGCAACCGGGAAGGCCAAGGAGCAGGTTCGGTACCTGGCCGGGGATAGCCGAGAGCGGTTCGCCCGGTTTTGCCCGCTGGGGCAGGGAGGCGAGGAGACCTTCGGTGTAAGGATGCAGGGGCGTGTTGAGAACCTGTTCGGTCGGCCCCGTTTCGACAATTTTTCCGGCATACATAATGGCGGTCCGATGGGAACGTTCCGCCACTACGCCCAGGTCATGGGTGATAAGGAGCAGTCCCATGCCATACTCGTGTTTCAGGTCGTCGATAATTTCAAGGATCTGGGCCTGGATGGTTACATCGAGTGCTGTGGTGGGTTCATCTGCAATGAGAAGGCGAGGTTCGCAGGAAAGGGCCATTGCGATCATGACCCGTTGGCGCATGCCGCCGCTCAACTGGTGGGGGTAGTCGTTGTATCGTGATGAAGGTGATGGAATGCCCACCTTGTTGAGCATTGCGATGGTTTTTTCCTTGGCCTCGTGCTTGGAGAGTTTGCGGTGCAGCAGCAGGCCTTCGGCAATTTGATCGCCAATGCGGAATACCGGGTTCAATGATGTCATTGGCTCCTGGAAGATGATGGAAATCCTGTTTCCCCGTATGTCCTGCATTTCGGAAGCGGAATAACTGAGCAGATTTCTGCCTTCGAAAAGTATTGTGCCGGAGACAATGGCGCCCGGCGGCGGGACGAGTCGCATGATGGACAGTGCGGTCATGCTTTTACCGCATCCCGATTCGCCGACGATCGCCAGGGTTTCTCCTTTTGCAACGGAAAGATCCAGAACATCGACAACTTTCAACGTTCCCTGAGGAAGGTTGAAGTGGGTTGAAAGTCCGGAAATCTGGAGCAACTTGGTCACGAGGGGCTCCTGAAAATGCCTGTGGTGTGATTGAGGATCGAATTGTGAGACAAAATATCACGAATTATCGGTTCCGGCAAACGGTTTGCCCCTGGGGCACTGAATCTGAATGCTTGACAAGGTGAGTACCTCTCCCTATGATACCCGTCCTGACAGGTTGCGAAACGAATGGTTTTCACCTTGGCGGCTCTGTTGAGACGGCATCGGACAGGTGCGGAATGAAATCGACAAATTCGTTGACTTCATTTCATTTTTTTGTTTTTATCGAAAGGTTTCGAAGACGACGATGCGTACGTTGAAAATCGTAATGGGACTCATCGTCCTCGCCCTTTTTCTGCCCATGTTGAGCGGTGCTGCGAACGGCGATACCGAGACGATCAGGGTGGCGGTTTATAAGGGCGTGCAGAGTGTTCGCATCAACGGGATTGGCCTCGAAGCCACCAGTTCGTCCGGTTCACGCCTCGACTTGTCGTTTCCGCTGATCGTCAAGAGGGACGGAACCGGCCTCTCCGTTGGCGGCCAGAACCTCCGGTCCCTCAAGATCGTTTCGCCCGGATTCGTCCAGGTGAACGGTAAGGGCTATCGCGGCACACTGGAAATATATCCTTCGGAAAAGGGGCTGCTGGTCATTGACGAGATCCTGCTGGAGGAATATCTGGTTGGTCTCATAAACTGCGAGATATCTTCCCAGTGGCCCATGGAGGCGGTAAAGGCCCAGGCGGTGGTTGCCCGAACTTTTGCTCTTTACCAGAAACAGTCGCGAAAGAATCTTCTCTATCACTTGGAGTCCACTGTCTATGACCAGGTGTACGGTGGTTCCGATATCGAGGACAGCAGGGCGGCCCGGGCCGTGGAAGAGACCCATGGTGAAGTGGTCAGCTATAACGGCAAAATAATCCAGGCGTTTTTCCATTCCAGTTGTGGTGGCCACACCGAAGCCTCCGAGAATGTCTGGTCGCTTAAGGTGCCGTATCTGCGTGGTGTTGAATGCACCTATTGCATGAAAACTCCGTCGGTCCTCTGGGAACAGAGTCTTTCGCCGCAGAAAATAGCGTCTCTTCTTCGCGCGGCGGGGTATCGAGTTGCCGGTTTGGAAAACATTCTGGTTAAATCCCGTTATCCAAGCGGACGGATTGAATATCTCGATCTCGTATCCGCTGACAGAATTGTCACCATCCCTGCTGTTGCCTTTCGCAAGATCATCGGGTACGGTGTTATCCGTAGTACCGATTTCGAGGTGAAACTGATCGATGATGCGTTTGTATTCATCGGTGTGGGATACGGCCACGGCGTCGGTCTTTGCCAGTGGGGGGCGAAGCAACGGGCGGAAGAGGGGTTCAGTTATCGGGAAATACTTTCCTACTATTATCCCGGGACACGAGTTGTAATCTACTATGATGAATAGCTGCTATGCGTTTTAAAGACTTTGATTATTTCCTTCCCCAGGAACTGATAGCCCAGACTCCGGCAGACCGCAGGGATGCCTCCCGGCTGATGATCCTTGATCGGGAAACCGAGGCCATCGATGAAACTGAGTTTTCCCGGATTGCCGACCTGTTTCGTCCCGGCGACCTGCTGGTGCTCAATGACACGAAAGTAATTCCGGCCCGCCTGTTCGGTGAAAAAGAGAGCGGTGGCCGTATCGAGGTTTTTCTCCTCAGGCGGCTGACCGGCACGGAAGAAACCTGGTCATGTCTGCTCAGGGCGTCAAAGAAACCGCAAGCGGGGTCTTGTCTCAGGTTTGCCGCAGGAATGACCGCCCGGGTTCTGGAGCGAACTGACGATGAGACTTGGCTGGTTTCATTTTCTCCTCAGGAAAGCTTCGGTACATGGCTTGAGGAGCAAGGCAGCATGCCTCTTCCGCCTTACATCAGGCGCTCGGCCGGTTCTAACGACGAGTCGCGATACCAGACGGTATTTGCCCGGGTCAGCGGGGCGGTTGCCGCTCCCACCGCCGGGCTGCACTTTACCGAGGAGCTTTTGCAGCAGGTCCGGCAGCGGGGGGTGGATATCGTGTCCCTTACCCTGCATGTGGGACTCGGTACATTTCTGCCGGTACGGGTTGAAACGGTAGCCGAGCATCGGATGCATCGCGAGTTTTATACCATTTCCCCCGCGACGGCCGCGGCAATTGCCGCCTGCAAGGCACGACAGGGTAGAGTGATTGCCCTCGGAACCACAACAACGCGAGCACTTGAGCATGCGGCGGACAGCAATGGAAATATTTGCCCCGGCGACGGCGAGGCGGATATATTTATCCATTCGACCTATCGCTTCAAGGTTGTCGATGCACTTATCACCAATTTTCATTTGCCATGCTCGACGTTGCTGCTGCTGGTTTCGGCGTTTGCCGGAAAAGATTTTCTGTTCCGCGCTTACCATGAGGCGATCCGGCGGAAATTTCGCTTTTACAGTTATGGCGACGCAATGTTCATCCGTTGAAAGCGGAACACCGTCTCCTGATTTTTGATTCTACGTATCCTGAAAGGGTACCGATACAACGGGTTCAGTTTGCAAAAATTTTCCTTCAATCTCATAACAAAGGATCCCTCGTGCTCCGCACGGCTCGGATCCATTGCGACCCCCCACGGCACGATAGCAACACCGATTTTTATGCCGGTGGGGACACAGGCAACGGTCAAGGCAATGACTCCCGAGGAGTTGCGGGAGGTGAAGTCCCAGATCATTCTGGCCAATACCTATCACCTTTATATCCGGCCCGGCCATGATTTGATCGGCCGGATGGGCGGGCTGCATGAATTCATGCGATGGTCGGGGCCGATCCTTACCGACAGCGGTGGTTTCCAGGTTTTCAGTCTCGGGGAGCTCTGCAAGATCAAGGAAGAGGGCGTTACA
>JAQUHN010000079.1 GCA_028683555.1 Geobacteraceae bacterium
TGGAATTCGGGACGATGCCCCTCCCCTGCCCACTCGGAGACAAACGCCGCGTATCGCTTGCGGGCGGTAGTAAGATTTGGCGAAAAACCTGCCAGAACGAATTCGGTGGTAAGCCAGGGGATCGTTTCATTTCCGCAGTAAGCGGAGTGGCTGCTCCAGCCATATACTGAAGGTGTTTCCGCGATTCCGGCCCGGACGGGATTCATATGGGTATAGCGAACCAGTTCGAGCAGGTACGCATCGCCATCAACGACCACCGATTTGTAACGCCCCTGGAACAGGTGGCCGGAAGAGTTTTGTCGCCAGTTCACCCATCGGGTGTAGCGAAATGAGAGATTCTGCATGATTTTGGAGAGGGGCTTGTCCGTTACCTGGACGACGAGGTGGACGTGGTTCGTCATGAGGCAGAAGGCGTGGATTCGATGACCGAAGCGTTCGGTCCCTTCCTGGAGCAAAAGATAGAACCGGTACCGGTCGGCATCATCGAAAAAGATATCCTGTTGCGCGTTCCCACGCAGGATTACATGATAGTATGCGCCGGGATAGTGGATGCGGGGTTTTCGTGCCATGAGAGAACTATAGATCAGAAATCAAATAATGCAAGCCTGACCCCAGTGTTCCCCATAGATCAGAAATCAAATAATGCAAGCCTGACCCCAGTGTTCCCCGTTCGTTCCCACGCTTCCGCAAACCTGCTGAATTTGCCTGGACAACGTAGGGCATCCGGTTCGCGCCGCAGCACCTCATCTACTCATGTAACAAGCACTGTCATTGCTGAAAATTGAATAGCGCGCCTTCCAGCTTCCATATAAAAAATCTCCCCTTGTAAAAAAATTGTTGACAGTCATTCTTTAATATATTACCTAATGGGTAATGATTACCTATTTGGTCACATTTTAGCACGGGAGTTTTTCATGATCACCAAAGAAGCCGACTACTGTATTCGTACCGTATTGCACCTCTCCCGGCCGGAACAGCGTCACCAGCCGGTGCCGGTTGAGCAACTGGCCCGGGAAATGGACATCCCGGTACCCTTTCTACGCAGAATCCTGGCCCAACTCATCGAAGCCGGAATAGTGACCAGTCACCGCGGGCGTAACGGCGGTCTCGTCCTGAATGGAGACCCCGCCGGGATCAGCCTTTTGGACATCCTGCGGCTGGCCGACGACAAGGGAATCGTGCTGAATCGCTGCCTGGCGAAAGACGGTTGCTGTACCCGTCGGGAAAACTGCACCGTACACTGCGCCATGCATAAGGTTCAAACAGTTCTTGAAGAGCAGCTGCAAAGCATCACCTTTGATCAACTCATCTAAAAAATCCAACCACAAAAAAACATTACATCACATGGAGGGAACAATGCCGCACTGTCAATCGGCAGACTCTTGTCTGTCTCACTACCTGGAAACCAAAACTGATATCAATACCGCGTTCGACCGCTTTGGCGAGCAGAAGGTCAAATGCGGCTTCGGCAAACTCGGAGTATGCTGCCGGCTCTGTTCAAATGGCCCGTGCCGTATCACCCCGGACGCCCCCAAAGGAGTCTGCGGTGCCACCGCGGACAGCATTGTCGCACGCAACTTCCTGCGCATGGTCGCCGCCGGCTCGGCAAGTTACCTGCACGTCTGTGAAGCCACTGCCCGCCGCCTCAAGTCAATCGGCGAAGGAGTTTCGCCGCTGCCCATTCGCTCCGGACAATCCCTGGATGAGCTTGCTGCGCTATTCGAAGTTGGAGGATCAACAACCGAGGAAAAGGCCCGCCTGGTTGCCGACAAGGTACTGGCGGACCTGTACAAGCCGCGTGACGAAAAGATGGAACTGGTGGAATTCATGGTACCGGAAGAGCGCATCGACACCTGGAAGAAACTGGGCATCATGCCCGGCGGCGCCAAGGCCGAGGTGTTTGACGCCCTGGTGAAGACCAGCACCAATCTGAATACCGACCCCATCGACCAGATGCTGCACGTTCTCAACCTGGGCATCAGCACCGGCCTCTACGGCCTGGCCATGACCAACCTGATGAACGACGTGATCATGGGCGAGCCGGTGATCCGCACTGCGGCTACCGGTTTCTCGGTGGCTGATCCCGATTACGTCAACATCGCCGTCAGCGGACACAGCCACTCGGTGTTTGCCGGTATTGTATCCCTGCTGGAATCGGAAGCCGGGCAGACCATTGGCAAGGCAGTGGGAGCGAAGGGCGTGAAGCTGGTCGGTATGACCTGTGTCGGCCAGGACATGCAGCTGCGTGCAGGCGCCAGCGGAACCGAGATCTTCTGCGGCCAGGCCGGCAATAATTTCACCCAGGAAGCCCTGCTTGCCACCGGCGCCATCGACATGGTGATCAGCGAGTTCAACTGCACCCTGTCCGGCATCGAACCCATCGCCGCCAAACAGCAGATCAAACTTATCTGCCTGGACGACGTGGCCAAGCAGTCAACCGCCGAGCTGCTCAAGGACGAACGCGGCAAGGAAATGGAACTGGCCCGGCATCTGGTGACCATGGCAGCCGCCCAGCACCGGCAACGCCGTTCCGCCGGGGTGGTTATCGACGTACCCGAGCACGGCCACAGCGACGTGCTCACCGGCATCAGTGAAAAATCCCTGGTTAAATTCCTCGGCGGTTCGGTAAAGCCTCTCATCGAGCTGATCGCAAGCGGTCAAATCAAGGGTGTGGTCGGGGTGCTCGGTTGTTCCAACCTGGCCGAGGGCGGCCACGACGTGATGACCGTCAACCTGACCCGCGAGTTGATCAAGCGCGACATCCTGGTGCTGTCGGCCGGCTGCACCACCGGCGGCCTGGCCAATGTGGGTCTTTGCTCGCCCAGCGCCGCGGCCGAGGCCGGACCCGGTCTCAGGGGTGTGTGTGAATCCCTCGGCATTCCGCCGGTGCTCAATTTTGGTCCCTGCCTGAGCATCGGCCGCATCGAGATGGTCGCCCAGGCCCTGGCCGCAGCCATGAACGTTTCCATGCCGGAGCTGCCGGTGGTCATCAGTGCGCCCCAGTGGCTGGAAGAACAGGCCTTGGCCGACGGCGCCTTCGGCCTGGCCATGGGACTGACCCTACACCTGGCACAGGCTCCTCCGGTGACCGGCTCCCCGATCATCACCAAGCTGCTCACCGAGGATCTGCCGGCAATTACCGGCGGCAGGCTGTTCATCGAGCCCGATCCGGTCAAGACTGCCGACCTGATGGCGGAAATCATCGCCAACAAACTCCAGGCATTGGAGGTGGCGGCATGAGAAAAAAGACCATCGACCTGGCAAAATGTACAGGATGCAAAAACTGTGAGCTGGGATGCATGGTCGCTCACAGCCCGGACGAAAGCCTGCAACAGGCCTACAAGGATGGCGGCATTGCCGCCATCCGCTCCCGCTGCCGGGTTGCCCTGACCGGGGATGGCCAACGTGTGCCCCTGCACTGCAATCACTGCGAAGACCCGCAGTGTCTGCGGGCCTGCATGAGCGGTGCGCTGAGCAAGGGCGACAACGGCTACGTGGTCTGCAACAGCGACATCTGCGTGGGCTGCTACATGTGCGTTATGAGCTGTCCCGCAGGAGTGGCACTGCCCGCAGCCAGCGGCAAGCGCAGGTTGCTCAAGTGCGACGGCTGCGGCGAACGGCACGATATGGCCTGTGTCGCTGCCTGTCACACGGGATGTCTGGAAGCTGAAGAGATCGATGCCGTAGGGAATGTGGTGGAATATAGAAACCAGCCGGATACAGGGGAGGGATGCGGATGAACTATGTAATTATCGGTAATAGCGCGGCAGGCACCGCGGCGGCAGAAACCATTCGTCAGCAGGATCCGGCCGGAGCCGTCATCATGCTCAGTAAGGACACGAGCTTTTATTCCCGCTGCCAGCTGCATCTGGTGGCTACGGGACAGCGCTCTGCCCAAGAGGCCAACTTTTTACCTGATGGCTGGGCAGAGCGACACGGTGTCGACCTGCGGCTGGGGCGAACGGTGACCGGTATCGACGCCGAAAGGCGTCTGGTGCAGTGCGACAACGGCGAGTTGGTGGCCTATGACCGGCTGCTGCTCACCACCGGCTCCCGCAGCACCCTGCCCCCGATCCCCGGCATGGAAGGCGAAGGGATCTACGGACTACGCAACCTGGACGACGCCGAACAGCTGCGGCAGGTGTTCCGGGACAAACAGCACATCGTCATCATCGGCGCCGGACTGGTCGGCTGTGAACTGGCTGAAGCCCTGAAAGAGGTCGGCCACCCGTCGGTGAGCCTGCTGGAGATGGCGCCCCACCCCCTGCCCCTGCAGTTGGAGGAAGTCACCGGCACCCGTCTGCGGGAATTGATGCAGCAGCACGGCGTGGCCATGTACTGTGGGGACGGGGTAACTGCGGTGGAACGCAACGCGGACGGCACGCCGGCCGCGGTACTTCTGAAATCGGGCCTGCGGCTGCCGGCCGACCTGATCGTGGCCGCGGCAGGGGTGCGCGCAAATACCGAACTGCTCACCAGCCTCGGCGCCGAATGCAACCGCGGCATTGTCATCGACGAGGGCTGCCGTACCAGCCTCCCGGATATCTTCGCCGCCGGTGACGTCACCGAATGCCGCGACGTGACCCTGGATCGGGTGATGAGCAGCGCCATCTGGCCGGCGGCACGCAAACAGGGACGGGTGGCAGGCATTAATATGGCCGGTGGCCTGGCGTCTCTGCAGGAACATACCGGACTGCGCGCCTCGGTGTCCCTGTTCGGCGCCAGCATGGTATCGGTAGGTGCGGTGTTCAGCCCGGACCCGACCTGGCAAAAAAAGGTCTACGACCACACCGACAGCCGCGGCCGCCTGTGCGGCAAGGTCTGCTACACCGACAATGACAGCGTGCTCAAAGCGGCAATCCTCTGGGGCGACATCAGCCAAGCCGGCCTGTACGGCGAGGCGGTCGTCAACCGCCGACGACTGGGAGACCTGGCCTCCAGCATGGTGCCCGGTTATCGACTACAGGCAGTTGCCTGAGACCCTCCGAAATAGCGAAAAGGACCCAGGTACGTTTAACGCCTAGCACATTCCAAAACGTAGGGGCGGGGTTTCAAACCCGCCCCTACAGGACCTTAGTCAACATAGACTTTAAACTCCCTCGCTGGTACCCCTGCCCCGCCAGACCTGTCGCTATGATGGTTACCTTGATTTGTTCTTCCATCGCCTCATCAACGACCATGCCGATGATAAGATTTGCATTCTCATGACACTTCGTATGGATAATTTTTGTTATGGCATCAAACTCATCCATTGTCATACTGCTGCTACCGGTTATATTGAGCAGAAGCCCCCTCGCCCCCTCGATCGCACTATCTTCAAGCAGTGAACTGGTAATGGCCTGTGTCACTGCCTCAACAGCACGATTTGGCCCAGCAGCAACACCCATGCCGATCATTGCGGGACCACGTTCCGACATGACGGCTTTTACATCGTTGAAGTCGGCGTTTATAAAGCCATGTCCTTGAATCAGGTCAACGACTCCCTGTACTGCCTGCAGGAGTATATCGTCGGCAGGTTTAAAAGCATCCAACAACGAAACTCCTTTTCCGGCAGCAATCAACCGATCATTTGGCACAACAATACTACAATCGCAGTACTCCTCCAGTTCAAGAATCCCCTTTTCGGCCTTGAGCAACCGTTGCTTCCCCTCATGGCAAAAGGGTTTAGTTACTACAGCAACAACAAGTGCACCAGACTCTCTGGCAATCCGGGCAATTTGTGGAGTCGCTCCGGTTCCAGTGCCACTTCCCATGCCAGCAGTGATAAACATCATATCTGCACCGGAGAAATGATCCGCAATTTCCTGCTCATGTACCAGTACTGCACTTCGCCCTATAGCGGGATCTCCACCTGTTCCGAAACCCCTGGGGTCAATACCGATCATGATTTTAACCGGTGCTTTGGACTTTCGCAGTCGATGTGGAGAAACATTCACTACGATAAAATCAGCCCCCTGGACTTGCGCGTCAATCATAGCATTCACCGCATTCAAGCCCGCGCCACCCACTCCCACCACCTTCAATATTGGCTTAATGTCTTTGTTATAGGCATTTTCAGACATATACATATTTCCTTTATTTAGTTTTGGGATTAAGCTCAGCAAATATCGCGTTAAACTTAGCGACCTCCTCTGGAAACTCCTCCTCGTACTTTTTCTCAAACTCTTCCAGTTCCCAAGGAATCCATATCTCAAATCGATCCAGCAAACCGATAAGGATGACCGAGTCAGAACCTATTTCCTTCAACCGATTTATTAATGGTTCAGGCAGCGGAATTCTCCCTCTCGTATCAATCTGACTGATTGTAAGAGAAGACTTGATTTTCTTGGGCATGGTTGTGAGCACAATTACTCTATACGCGCCATTATCAATGGGGCAAAAAAGCAAATATACTCCATCAGATCCCCAGGTACTCTGGATTTGAGAACATATTTCTTCGGGAAGTGTAACGTGATCTAATTCCGTTGTTACTTCATACCTACCGCGCAGCATTACAGTGCCACCAAATTTTTTCTTATCATTCTGCACCTCTCTATAGTAACCATCAGGAAAACAGAACACTTACTGTCTTCAATTTGTAAAAGTAGCAAACACAGTTACCCTCATGTTTTCACCAAGAGCATCATCAAAATTGCATCCAAAGATAATATTTAGATCTTCGGGTATCACTTCGATCAAGGCACGCGAGACTTCATCAAAGTCATCCATGGTCATGTTTGTTGATCCTTCAACAATGGTGAAGAGCCCGACAGCTCGCGCTACGTTCAACCCTTGCTGAGATAACCCTTGCACAGCCTTGAGAAGCGCATCCTTCCCTTTTGTGGGTCCATTGGCAAGCCCTAGCCCCATATACGTTCTATCACCATCACCGAAGACTACTTTAATATCCGCAAGGTCCAGACAGACTATACTCTGCTCCATCAGACAACGCACAATTTGCCCCACTGCGTGCCGAACAAGATAGTCCGCTAGGCCGGTTTCTGAGAAAACACCATGGCTTTCATTTAACGGAACCAGACAATCGTTTGAGAGAACAAGGTTTGAATCCATATCGAATGAAAACTGCTGGAAGTCGGTAACGCCCTGAAGACGGGATAATGTTCCGTCACGGCCAGAACCTTCTACTGTCACGGCAATGGTAAATGCTCCGGCATCACGAGACACTTGGGCAAAGCAGCTCACCATCTCACGAACCGTCTGATTCTCCATGCCGGTTACAATAAATACCAGATCGACATCTCTGACAGCTTCAGCTATGGAATCTTCTCTAAGCCTCTCGCCCCCCGAGACATCGCTCCCAACAACACAATCTAAAGCGATAGAATCCAGAAAACGAGCCCGGCTGGACGCACCCATACTTTCTATCTCAGCAAAATCATTCGACACAAGGAGGAACTCAACATTTTCGATGCAGTGAGTCATCTTGCTGACAGCTTTTACTCCCTTGCGACCTATTCCAACAATCGTGATACTCATTTGAAGCTCAAGATTTTGCTCTAATTCGAACACGCAGCCACCTCCACCAGATTTGAGGGCCCATGCTGAACAACGTGGCGCAAGGGCACAGACCATCATCCAGACAAAGATTACTCGTCCTCGTCATCAAGCTCCTCGTCATCTTCAACCAAATTATCAAGCTCTTCCTCATCAGGCAGGTATTGTTCCAGAAGACGCGACGGGATTTTACGTGTACGGCTAAAGTCGCCCTGCTTGGCTACAACCAGATAGTCATCGAACGGTATTAAGGCGCATTTTGAATCTGCCAAAGCCATGTTAACAGTTGCAAGGTATTCCTCTGTCAACTTTGACACCCCGGCAAGGGTTCGCAGCTCAGGCCAGCCGATACGGAACATCTCCATATCGTCGCCATCATATGATTCGTCATACATGAGGGAAAGGGAGTTTGCGGTTTCAACTGCTGTGCGTGCCATAGCAGGCCTCCTTATTTTGTGGAATGAAGGCAGTATGACACAACAAAACGTCAAATTACGTCGTTTATCGTACAAAAAGGAAGGAGTTGATGAAGTGTGGTTTACCGGGTAAATATTTGAGCAAATCACCCTGAAGGTTGATACATTTCAGAAAGCTCTTGTGCCAGATCAATAAATTCGTTCCGCAGTTTTTTGGGGCGCAAAACCTCGACTCTTTCTCCGTACTCTCTCAGCCACCAGCGCAGATGAACACTATCGACTACGGTGGCAGTCAGTTCGAATCTTCCATCCTCTAGCTCACGAATTTTCTGGTCAATTGCTATAGGTGATTCCTGCAGACGCTGTACGGCACTTCTGCTACTTAAGAGAACGGCAAGCTTCATATCCTTGCCCACCGGGAAGGACAGTTCTCTAGAAATGTAATCATCGAGGCTAAAATCATCCGGTACGGACACAGGAGTATCAAGCAAGCTGGCATCCAGTATCCTGTGCAGGAGAAGTAAAACCGGGTTACCATAATCGTTGATCGTGGCAACGAGATACGTCATTCCTTCCACGAATGCCATCCCGAGGGGGCTCACCTCGAAATCTTTAACCTCCCCTCCCAAGTTGCGATATCGGGCGGCGAAGCGACGCTCTTCCAGTAAAGCTGCGTAGGTCGTTTCATAAATCATAGCAGGCACTGATGGTGGGATTTGCGCCAGGTTACGTGACACCACCCTCACCTTTTCCGACCAGACACAGAGGCGTGAGGCTGAAGTCTGCTTGAGACGTTGGTCGGCAGCTAAAGCATACGGCTTCAGTGCTGTAAGAACGCCGGGGGGAAGCATCTTACCTACATATTTTTCCGCGAGTTTAAAGGTCAGCGCTGTTACCGGATCCATGTTGGGGATGTCGAAGGTCGGCGCATCCTCTTGCCACTTCCACCCGGCAGGTCTCTTGCCATCATTTTCAAGGGGGAAATTTCTTTCCAGGGAGACAAGGTCTCGTTGGATATTCCGGATTTGTTCCTCCAGTCCGTGTTCATCCAATAGGCGGCGACAGATTTCGCTGGTAGAAATCCTTCTCTTACGGGGGATCATCCTGAGAATCAGCCACTGGCGATAGGTAGTATCCATCTAACAGGCCTCCGTTCACATCATTTCAAAACGTCATATTTTGTCGTCAGGTCATCTTATAATACTTGAACAACTGAAATCACAAGAAAATTCTACTCAAGTTTACTGCATAATATCCGAATATTTATGAAGGCATGCTTAATTGGTACCAGCTTTTATGACTCGGGTATAATCTAGGAGAAAATTGCTTATGACCAAGAAAACAACTCCCATCAAAATGAGCAAGTCACGCTACACCCGAGGCCTCACCTGCTTGAAATCACTTTGGCTTGTAACGCACCATCCTGAGCTACGCGAAGAGTATGACGCTGCTACCCAAGCCTGTTTTCGCACTGGCCATGAAGTGGGAGAAGTTGCCCATCAACTATTCCCTGGCGGAACATTAATCCCGTACGAAAACATGTCTTATGAAGACCAGATAAACATGACACAGGAAGCGATGAAAACTTCGAAGGTGATTTACGAAGCGGCCTTCCGCTTCGATGATGTCTTTATCAAGGCCGATATCCTGCGAAAAAGCAGGCAAGGTTGGGAACTGTACGAAGTGAAGTCCAGTAACGATGCAAAAGACTATTACCAGCACGATGTCGATGTGCAGTATTACGTGATTGACGGCAGCGGAATTAAGATCAGTAAAGCCTTCATCGTTCATCTCAACAAAGAATACGTTCGCGAAAGTGACCTGGATATCGATGAGCTGTTTGTTGCAAAAAATGTAACGAAAGTCACCTTAGAACGGCAGGGGCAAGTAAAAAAAGAGATTGCTCGTATGAAACGGTCGCTGCGGAGCAAGGAGCCAAAGATCGATATCGGGCCGCAGTGCGACAATCCCTACAAATGCGATTTCAAGGGACACTGCTGGCAGCATATCCCTGACAACTCCGTTTTCGATCTGGCCGGAAACGGAGTGAAGAAGTTTGACCTTTACGAGAAAGGGATTGTCAAACTTGAGGACGTTCCTCTGGACATCCTTAAAGGGAAACAGAGACAGCAGGCGGAAGCAGCATTGGACAAAAAAGTCATTGTGGACAGGAAAAAGATACGCGAATTTCTGGATAGCCTCCACTACCCTCTCTGTTATCTGGACTTTGAGACTTTTACGTCAGCCATTCCTCTGTATGACGGGCTACGTCCCTACCAACAGGTCCCATTCCAGTACTCGTTGCATTTTCAGAAGAAAAAGGGTGGTAAACTCCACCACGCTGAATTCCTGGCGCAACCCGGCGTTGACCCGCGGAAGGAATTACTCAATCAACTCCTAGACGACATTCCTGAAAATGCATGCATCCTGGCCTACAACAAATCGTTTGAAATTGACAAATTAAAGAAATTGGCTGAGAGCTTTCCCCGCAAGAAAAAGAAAATTCAGAACATTATCGATAATATGGTCGACCTTATCGAGCCTTTCCGGCAGCGATCCATATATTCTTGGAAGCAACAAGGTTCCCACTCGATCAAAAAAGTGCTTCCTGCCTTTGTGCCGGGCATGAGTTACGAAGGAATGGAGATTGGTGATGGAGGCGAAGCCATGGAGGCGTACCATGAAATGTGTGCGCTGGCGAACAAACCCAGGAAGCTTGCGACGTTAAGAAAAGCACTCCTTGAATACTGCAAGCAGGATACGTTGGCGATGGTAAAGTTGCTGGAGGTTATCACACAAAAGGCTCGAAGAAAGATAATTTAACACATTTATTGTACATAGAAGCGTTGTCACGTTTATTACCAACAAATTATTCTACATCTATGTTTTACATAAACTACTACTGTTAGGAGAGTATGAAATGTTCTTACCTGGTGACGATAACACAAATGCTATTCAGCGGTTAATTTCAAACTCAAATAAACTAGATTGCGCAGTAGCATTTCTTGGACAGAAGGCTGATAGGATTCTAGCCGAAACTAATTCAGGCGGGAGAATTATCTGTAATTTAAGTAGTGGTGGAACAAACCCATTTGTCATAAAACAATTGCTGGATAAAGGTTCTTTCGCAATAAAAAAACACCCATTCCTACACGCGAAAGTCTACATTGGAAACAATGAAGTAATTGTTAGTTCAGCAAATTTTTCAGCCAACGGATTAGGACTTGAAGCAGAAGAACTTTCAGGGTGGCTCGAGGCTGGCTATCAAGTTACAGACCAGAAAGAGCTTAAAAGCATACAAAAATGGTTTAGCAATCTTTGGGATAATTCTACAGATATAACACCTGATGACATTACAGTAGCGATGGAGGCATGGAAGAAGCGTCAAATCAACAGACCATCAAATTCAGCTCAAAAATCTCTCCTTCAAGAGTTACGAGATAATCCCAAAATGCTTCAAAATAGGAACATTTACTTGGCGATTTATTCTGATTTAATGTCGACAGAGGCAGAAAAAACATTAAATAAAATAAAAAAAGATAAAAAATTAGGAGTTAATGTCGACGCTTATGAGAACTGGGATGATTTGCCAGAAAATTCCTATTATATTGACCTTTTTGTAGGTCCAAGGAAAGGAGTAAAATACGCTGGCATATTTAAGACACCCGAGAAGAAAATACTGATAAATTTTGAGGACGAAGACCGAGAAAAGAATACATTATGCTTGTGTCATAAAAAAGATAATTGCTTTGGTTATGTTTTGAGTAAAGAAGACCAAAATTTGTTAAAGAATAAAGCAGTGGAGTTATTAGAATCTGACTTAAGTTTTGGCGATTCGGATGCTAAATTTATACCCCTCATGGATGCCCGCAATATTTTATTTGCAAGATGCTCGCCTTTTCAGGACTAACTATGAAATTGGGTCAAGGTGGAAGCCCGGAATAACAAATGTCAATGTTACCTGTCATACATTCTTAAGATTACTTCACTCTTGCGAAATAAGGCAGTTAGTGCCAAGCGGTTCTTTCTTTCTTCTTCTGAATAGTAAGGCTTTTCAGGATATTTAAACTTTTCCAATTGAATTATTTTCGAATAGAATTCGTACGCAAGATGCTCGATTTGAGACGAGAATAATAAGAAGTCATCTCGTACAAGACACCCCAGTTCAAATATTTTTTCCTTACCAATATGTTGATTATGCATCTGAATATTAACGAGATATTCCTGAAACAAGTGTGATTTTGGGGACGCCCTTTGTGATTTTGGGGACGCCCTTTATATGTTTACATTTAAGTGGTGATTTTGGGGACGCCCTTTATATGTTTACATTTAAGTGGTCTTGCAACAGCAACCCTTCTTCCCGGACGAGCGTTTCGCCTTTTTTGACGGCAATACTCACTGTAGGTACGGATATTTTCAAATGTCGCGCTATGTCCGTCATGGTAAGCCCCAGGTCGCGGGCGGCCCAGTAGCAAACCAGAATGCGTGCCTTTACAATGTTGCGGCTCTTTGAGGGACCTGCGAGTGCTTCCGGACTGATGTCCGTTAAGGCCGCGGCGATCCGTTGAAGGCGGGGCAGATCTATCCCCTTTGATTTCAAGACATACCGGCTTGCTATATTTTCTTCCGCTTCGGCCAGAACGCTTTCAACAAAACTGCTGTCTCCAAGGATGCGTTCATCGCTTTTTTGAAATATGCCGGCCTTGCGGATCTGCTGGACACCGGACCAACCACCCGCGCTCCGAATGAGCCCACCTCCGACCAATTCCGGTCGTCGCCCCTGTTCGACAACCTCAGCCACGAAGTCATGATATTTGTTTCTGGCATGAGTAAGCTTGCTACCAAAGAGTGTCAGGACCGAATCCGCCGATTGCCAACCAATTTTCTGCTTCCCCATGAGGACGCTGTGTCCGGCATAAGGATAGGTTTCCAGCGTTTCGAGATCCCTGACGATTCGTGCTCTCAGAGGATTGAGATGAATGTAACGAACCAATTCCGTCAGATACGCGTCTTCCTGGCATAATATGGATTTATATCGGTTCTGGAAGAGGTGCCCGCTCCGCCTGTGGCGCCGATTGAATCCCGCCGCGTAACCCGTCAGGAGTCGCCGCATGATGCTGGCAACAGGGACGTTTCCGGTTTTAAGCAATAGGTGGAAGTGGTTGGGTATCAGCGCCCACGCGTAACACCTGGTTTCCGTTTCAGGCAGCAGCTTGGCGAGCCTTTGCAAGAAATCATCGTGATCCGCATCATCGCGAAAGATCTTGCAGCGGTCGATTCCCCTGGCGATTATGTGATGTAATGCCCCAGGTGCATCTATTCTTGCTTGTCTTGGCATGTGAAGCATTTATCATGATTTCCGGACTGAGTAAATGTAAAATTATAAAGGGCGTCCCCATCTTTTCTCAGTTGTCATGTTCTTCATGAGACTGCTTCTGCTGGTCCTGCTTTAGCTGATCCTGCTTCTGTTTGTCTTCCTTCTGTTTCTGCTGGTCTTGTTGCCGTTGTTTCTTCTGCTGCTGTCCCTGCTGGTATTCCTGTCGCTTCTGACCATCTTGTCTTTGCTTGTATTGCAGTCTGTTCTGGTCTTGCTGTCTCTTTTGATCTTTCTGTCTCTTTTGATCTTTCTGTCTCTTCTGGTCTTTCTGTCTCTTCTGGTCTTGTTGCCGCTGTTGGTCTTGCTGTCTTTTCTGCTCTTGCTGTCTTTGCCAATCCTGTTGTCTCTGCTGATCTTGTTGTCGCTTCTGTTCTTCCTGTCTCTGCAGGTCTTGTTGTCTCCTCTGCTCTTCCTTCCGTTGCCGGTCTTGCTGTCTCTGCAGGTCCTGTTGCCGCTGTTGGTCCGGTTGTATTCGCTGCTGATTTCGCTGAAACTCTGGCCGCTGTTGATATTGCTGTTGCCTTTGTTGTCTCAGTTCCTGTCTCTGCTGTTGCGGTCGGGGGTGATAGCCCTGGACACCCCAGGTTCTTTGATTTTCCCAATAGCGATTTTGATTCCAGCTTTTCCAGTTCTGTTGAAGTCGTTGAGTAGGAATCCGTTCATAATTCCAGCGGTGTCCATACCAATTACGATCTCGGTAGTACCCTCTCCAACCCGGGTCTACATCATAATAAAAACTCGGGACATTGTTATAATAACTCCAACCCCGGTTATAATACTGCGAGCGATACCAACGGCCTTCCCATGGACGCCACCACCAGCCATCCCAAAAAAACAAATCAATTGAGATGCCGGGAACCACATAGACAAAGTTCGTATCAGGCAACACGATAACATCCGGAGGCGAAGAAAAATCGATGGGTGGCGGCAGTGCGGTATCATATCCATACTGACCATAGTCTTGATATTGCGCATCACCATATTGGCCGCTATTTTGGTAGGTTGGCGGGAGCACACACCCCAGGAAAGCGGTTACCACCCAGAAGCACACCAGGAATTGCACACTGCGTAGTAGTTTTGACATGATGCCCCCTCATTTTCGCTTGCAAAAGTTTTCCAAAAGTCACGATAAGCTTATCTCACGCTCATGGCCTGTCAACAGGTAATACTTGTGACAAATGCCGTTGATACATATCTTTCTTCCCCTGTTCAAGGTACATATGAGCATGAAACGTGTTGGCAACGAAATGGTTTACAGATGATCCAAACGATGTTCCATGCAGATCGATCGGTCTTGCGGTCGAACTGAGCCGGCGCCATAATCTGCGGCCAGAGAGAAAGAGATGGGCATGCCAGCTACGAAGGGCTGGTTTCGGTGAGTGGCGATGGTGAAACGTCAGAAAATTTCGCGCTGAGTTTTGGGGTGCGGTGGATTGTGATGTTTTTGTCTCAGAATTCGCAAGACAATTGTCAACAAGTCAAACTTGGCCATACCGTCTCCAGACCTCCAAACTTGACCTTCATGGCCAACATTGCAAGATAGCAATCCCGAC
>JAQUHN010000006.1 GCA_028683555.1 Geobacteraceae bacterium
TGGAGCGCGAGGCGGAATCCCATCTCAGAGTTTCACTGCTCTGTGCCAAAATAGAGGATATTATCGCTACCACGTTTCGGCAAAATGTCCTTACCCGATTTGAAGAAAGAGTGCATCGACAAAGAAAAGATGGCTTGCTGTTATCTGCTGACATCTGTGATATCTGGTGGGAAGAAAATGCCAAGTTATATGGTAATTCAGTCGACATGATTGAATCATATCGTTGGGGCTGGAGCTACATCTCTCATTTCATCCATTCCCGCTTTTATTGCTATTCCTATACTTTCGCTGAATTGCTGGTTCTTGCGCTGTTTAAGAAATATCAAATCTCCGGACCGGCATTCGTGCCTATTTTTTGCAAAATTCTCGAAAGTGGCGGTTCGCTTTCGCCAGCGGATACCGTGCGCTGTGCAGGAATAGATTTGGCGGACAGTCGTTTTTGGCAGCAAGGGTATGATTTGCTCAGAGAAATGATAGAGGAGTTGCAAAGTCTATTGTAAAGTGCCGACAAATAATCAATTGGAACTCTTCATACCGAAAGCAGGTCAGGAGATTCTATAAGCAACTTCCCTGAACAGCAACAAGACCGGCACGCCCAGGAATTTCTTTCATGAAAAGCCCGCAATGCGGCGGATTATGCCTCTTTGCCTCATCAGCTGCCTGAGAAAGAGTGACGAAGCGGCATTTTTTTTGCTGCAGACGTTGTAAAAGATCAATAAACACATTTGCCATGCAGCCACCCTCAAGTTCCGCGTGGATAGTGTGGACATTCAATCCCGGCTTAACAAGGGAAAGATAATGAGCGTTGATGGTATCCGGAGAAATCCCTTCGGTTCCCAGTAGTTCGTCCATTGTCGGAAGGTTTGTGGGCATCTGTAAGGTTGCGTATCTAATTCCATCAACTACGGGATAAAAGGGAAAGTCACCACGCGAGTCGCTGCAATAGTGAAGCGACATCGTATCCTGTATCTGAAGAGAATCCGGGGAAACTGTCCAACCAGGAGCTGCAGTCGAACCCGTCTTGCAGCTCAGAATATCTTGATAAAGCCGGACGGCTTTATCAAGTTCACTTTGAACCATGTCTCGAGACATTCTCGGCAAATAGTCATGCCAGCGGACATGGTCCCAACAGTGAATACCGACCTCGTGCCCCCCATTTGCAGTTTGCCGCAGAATGTCCGGGAAAGATTCGGCTATCTTTGGGGCCGGCAGGATCGTGCCATAAAGAAGTGTTTTAAGGCCATACATAGAAGGGGCTTTCGTACGAATCATTTTTCGCAGAAAGCCCTTTCTTGTAAAGATACGTCGAATCGCCTTCCCCGAATTATCAGGGCCCATGGAAAAGAAGAAGGTGGCTTTTATCCCGAACGAGTCAAGAATTTCCAGAAGTCGGGGAACGCCGTCTTTGGTCCCGGCATAGGTATCAACGTCGACTTTTAACGAAATAATCGGGGTACTCATGCGGATAGAAATTTCTCAATTTTTTCGCCCTCATCAACGAGGTAGAAATCGAGGGTTTTCTTCAATGCTTCATCTATTCCTGTTTCAGGCTTCCAATCGAGAATCTCGGCAGCCCGTTTGATGGAAGGAACACGCGTTACGATATCCTGATAGCCACTGCCATAAAACTCTTCCGAAGTCACTTCAACGATCTGGCATTTCTCAGCCAACTCACTATAGCGGGCATACTCTTTGACCAGGTCACGCAGTTTGAAGGCAAGCTCCTTTACCGAAAGATCATTTTCCGGATTGCCTATATTAAATATCCCGCCGTCGGCGCAGTCATTCCGGTTTTCAATAATCTTCATCAGGCAATCGATGCCGTCTTCCAAATAGGTAAAAGACCGCCGCTGATTGCCACCGTCAACGAGATTTATCGGCTCACCCATAATTATATTATAGAGGAACTGGGTAAGTACCCGGGAGCTTCCTTCTTTTGCAGTGTTGATACTGTCAAGGCGAGGGCCTATCCAATTGAAAGGGCGGAAAAGGCTATAACGCAAACCTTCATGCTTTCCGTAAGCATAGATTACCCGGTCGAGCATCTGTTTTGCACAAGAATATATCCAGCGTTCCTTATGGATTGGGCCAAGAACCAGAGGGGATGCATCCTCTTCGAACTCGGTATCCGGACACATTCCATATACTTCCGAGGTGGACGGAAAAATAACTCTTTTCTTATACTTGACGCACTGGCGAATGATAGTGAGATTTTCTTCGAAATCTAATTCAAAGACACGAAGCGGTTCCCGTACATAGGAAGCCGGTGTGGCAATGGCAACAAGTGGAAGAACCACATCGCATTTCTTGATATTATAGGCAATCCACTCCTTGTTGATGGTTATGTCGCCCTCAAGAAAATGGAAACGGGGGTTACCCATGGAATGCTGAAGCTTGTCAGCGCTCATGTCCAGACCGTACACTTCCCAGTCTGTTGTGGTAAGGATTCGGCGGGTCAATGCATTCCCAATAAAACCATTTACACCTAGGATAAGGATTTTCATAACAACTCCCTAAAGAATGATTGAAATATAAAGAAAACCTCCAACTGCACGCCGTTCAGTGCCATTAACTGGAGGTAAAGGTTTTACCAAGGACTGGAGTGCCAAGGACAAATGCCGTGGCGCTGTTTTCTGCTGCTGTTTCAAGCTGCAACGAAAGGATCTCGAGGAGTCCGTTTCCGGTTCCCACCAGCAGTGGCTGTTCCGAAACTATCTCCCCTGCCCTGCCATTGCCAGGTTTTGGCGTAGCACGCCAAATGTAAACTCTTTTGCCGTCCAGGTAAGTGAAAGCTCCGGGGTACGGATGGGTTACTCCGCGGATAAGATTGTAAACCTCAAGTGCGCTTTGATTCCAGGAAATCAGGCCGTCAGATGGTTTTCGTCCGCCAAAGTAACTCCCATCGGCAAGATTCATCGGCACACGGCTTGCCGTTCCTTTCTGGAGCAAGGGCCACGAGCGGGCCGTTATGCGAACTGCCGCGTCGGTAACCTTACGAAAAACATCGAGAGAAGTGTCGGTAAACTCGATAGTGACACGCTCTTGGTCGACAATGTCTCCTGCGTCCGGCTTTTCCACCATGTAATGAAGAGTAGCGCCGGTTTCCGTTTCGCCATTGATAACTGCCCAGTTTACCGGCACCCTGCCACGGTATTTCGGAAGCAACGAACCGTGAAGATTAAGAGCTCCTCTCAGGGGTATTTCGAGGACTTCTTTTTTTATCATAAAACGGTAATAGAAGGAAAAAAGAAGATCAGGGCCGATAGCGCGAAGTAATTCAATATTTTCAGGCTCGTTTACTGCCGTTGTATAACAGGGAATCTTATGTGTCGAGGCCAGGTTCCGCACCGACTCAAACCAGATTTCTTCAGTTGGTGAGTCTTCATGGGTGAAGACAGCAGCTATGATGGCACCTTGAGATAGCAACTGCTGAAGACAGCGAAAGCCAACCGAATGATAGGCACAAACAACTATTTTACTTTTCTGAGACACAGTGCAACTCCACGGAATTGTTACCTGCTGGAATGAGGAAACGCTGTAAAAATGGATGGGCTTATCGAGAGGGTCACACCATTGAAAAAGTCCTGCATCACGCCAGTTCCATCGTTAATTTTCTTATTATTACTTCAAAACCGCAAGTTTTGCATTACAATTTTAAATATGACTGTAAGTACCCACGGCATGAAACCAAGTGTGTTGGCGGACACAAGTAATTTCTGAGCAGCTAACATGCTAAAATATCGCAATTCACAGGTTGGTTTTCAAATTATTCAAGAAAAGCCTTTTTCTGCCGATAAGAAAAAAACTTCTCGAAAAAATGGAGAGTATTTTTTATGGCACGCGCTCATGCAATGGCTGATTCAAAAAGCTTGGACTCCGGCAAATATCTCCTGGGGAAAACCGCCAGGGAAATAACCTCGATAATGGGAGAACCATTCGCTTATTATACCTTCCACGATGAAGAAGTGTATTTGTATGAATCCGGCAAGATATCAACAATCGCGTTTCGTAACGGCTTTGTTGTAATATGTGATGAACTGGCTGAAACAAGAAGGACAACCCGGGTTCAGCCCAGTGAAACAGTGCCTGTTTTGCTAAATAGGGACAGGAACGTTAGGGGCTCTTTGAAAGATATATCCATAGCCGGTGCCGCGATCCAGCACTCACAAGCAGATGGTTATTCCATAGGTAACCGTGTGGAGATATCTTTTGCACTACACATCGGGGGAATTTCGCGATATTTTCAGATTCCCTGCCGAGTTCATGACAGCAGGCACTCCGCCGGAGAACAGTATTCAATCTTTCTTTTTGATCTAACGCAGTGTCCCTGGAAAAAAAAGCTCTTGTCACGATATGTTCAACTTCGCAGTACATTGACGGAACTTGGACTCCATAACGAATTTCCTCTGCACGTTTAGTCCTGCAAACCTGCCCGCTGCCAAACCCCTGTCTTTCATGATCCGTTAGCAGGACCTTGTTAAACATCCCCTCTTTCCCAATAAAATTCCACACCACTTCCCTGCAATATCAATTTGTTATAAGATGCGTCAGAGCATATAACCGGGCCAAAGTGGTTGCGAATGGTACGGGTTATTCAAAGACCACTAGCAAACAACAGCATCGCAGCAGAGTCCGTTGACATTTTACCGGCGAAGGCGTTACATTCCCTACAGCTTCCCTCGCTCTTTCCGTTTCTGGAGTGAGTGAGACCATGCACCAACGAGAAAGGCAGAAATTATGTGTACCGAAAAGAATGGATTCGACAGGCTGATGGGCCTGATGCGTCGCTTGCGCGCCCCAGGCGGATGCCCCTGGGATGCTGAGCAAACCCATGAAAGCCTGAAAAGATATCTCCTCGAAGAAACCTATGAGGTTATCGAGGCAATCGACTCAAAGTCGTCGCAGATGTTGAAAGAGGAACTGGGCGACCTTCTGCTGCAAGCTGTTTTCCATTCGGCCATTGCGGAAGAAAAAGGTGAGTTCACCATGGATGATGTGCTGCAGGTGCTTTGCGACAAGCTCATCCGCCGCCACCCCCATGTTTTTTCCGACCTGAAAGTGAATACCATTGACGAACTCGTGACAAATTGGGAAAGAATCAAACAGGAGGAAAAAGGGGCAACAAGACGCTCTGCCCTCTCAGGTATTCCTGCCCATCTCCCTGCCCTGCTCCATGCCCAGAAGGTAACGGAGAAAGCATCACGGGTCGGCTTCGACTGGGATCATGTGGATCCGGTTTTCGCCAAGGTCCTTGAAGAGTTGAAAGAGTTGGAGGAAACACTCTTTACGGGCAATCAGGAACAGATGGAAGCGGAACTCGGAGACTTACTCTTTGCAATCGTCAATTTGGGCAGATTCCTCTCTATCAACCCGGAAGACGCCTTGCGCAAAACAATTACCCGCTTTATGAGGCGCTTCAGCCATGTAGAAGATTCCCTGCATGCCCAAGGAATGACTCTTCAGGAAACATCGTTGGAGCGGATGGATGCCTTGTGGGAAGAAGCAAAAAAAATCGAACGTGACAAGTGAGTGGCTGACAGGTTCACGTAGCAGGAAAATACGAAGCAGGGAATTCGTCTTTTAAGTAACGAAAGAATTATCCACAAGCAGTGTGGACAAACTGTGTAAAACATTGTTGACAAGTCATTGTTTTGACTTTTTTTAGGGTGTTTTCTGCGAATTGCCCATTTTTTTGGCAATCTAATATTGTAGCAATATCAGCATGTTACATGTTTTGTTGCAATATCAACCGGTTACCAGACCACAAAAATCGTTCCTGTCCGGAGACAAAAAGCATCCATCTGAAATTGTGTGTAATTATCGGCAGCTTCGGGTTATAACCCCACAGTTGTATCGCTCTACTCCTAGAGAACCGTAATTTTCATATAAAGAGTGCGAGCATCTCATCTCCGGAGTTTCCGACGAAGGATCGCAGAAAAGTACGCGGTTTCCTCACAACGAAAAAGATGAGCAAAGGCGAGGAAGACCAGAACGCCCGCCGCAATAGAAGCCGCAAGAACCCCGCCTTTCAGTAGTTTTTCACCCTGCTGTGACCAGTCGAGGCACTGAGTGCCAAGGTAGACCACCAGGGACATGGGCAGCGTTGCCAGTAAAACCCTGCTACCGGCGGACATGATTGATCTCCCTCCGAATGGCCCGATTTTTTTGCGCAAATAATACAGCAGCAACAACATGTTGAAAAACGAAGAAAGTGTCGTTGCCAGTGCCAAACCACCATGAAGCAACGGCCCCATCAGAACCAGACTGAAACATACATTGAGCAGAAAAGCCACGAAAGCGGTCAGTACAGGCGTCCTCGTATCTTTGAGGGCATAAAAGGCCGGAACCAGGACCCGGACCAGCGCCACGAAAGTTAATCCCCAGGAATAATAGAACAGAGCCTCGGCAGACTTCACGGCCTTGGCATAATCGAAGGCGCCACCCATGAAGAGCAGCGTAAAGATTGGAGTGGCACAGACGAGCAACCCGGCCATGGCCGGAATGGTAATAAAGAGCGTCAGACGAAGACCGAAGGAAAGCGACTCTTTTAACCCATCGATCTCGCCGGCTGCAGCCTGCCTGCTCATGGACGGAAGGACCGCCTGGGCAATGGAAACAGTGAAAATTCCCTGGGGAAACTCAAAAAGACGCTGGGCATAATAAAGAAACGAGACACTACCCTGGGGAAGCAAAGAGGCAAGTATTGCACCGACGGTAATGTTCAGATAATACACCCCTACGCCGAAAACTGATGGCACCATGAGCAGCGCAATCCGCTTGACAGCGGGATGTCCCGGCGAAAAACGAGGGCGAATGGGAAACCCTTTACGATACAGCACAGGTAACTGGAGTAACAGCTGCAGCACGCCGCCGATGAGAACACCCACGGCAAGGGCGGTTATCGGAACATCAAACCAGCCGCGCAGCGCCAAGGCGCAAACAATCATCGACAGATTGAGAAATACGGTGGAAATGGAAGGAGTAAAAAAGTGGCGTACTGTATTCAGAATCCCCATGCAGAGCGCTACGAGGCTGATGAAAAAGATATAGGGAAACATGAGCCGGTTCAGCAAAATTGTCAGCTGTAACTTGTTCGGCTCTGCCTGGAAACCGGGAAACATAACGGAAACAATGAACGGCGAAAACACGATTCCCAGCAGTGTTACCACCGCCATGACCGCGGTTAGAAGAGAAAAACAGACGTTGGCCAGTTCGCGAGCCTCGTCCTTTCCCCGTTGCGTATACCACTCTGAAAATGTCGGTACGAACGCCGAAGTAAGAGCCCCTTCGGCGAAAAAGCGACGCAACATGTTGGGAATCTGGAATGCGGCAAAAAAAGCATCTGTAGCGAAACCGGCGCCGAACAGGCGTGAAACAACCATATCGCGAACCATTCCCATGATTCGCGACAGAATGGTTGCGACCCCCATTACCCCGGCAGCGCGAGCTATGTTTTTCTTTTCAGACATTGAGACCCCTGAGCCATAGTACCCAGGGTATGTATCATACGAAGGAAAAAATTGGTATTATTTTCAATCCAGTTCATCCAGCTGCTGCTTCAGCTCACGGATATCGAATACCGGGAGCCGGCAAGTTCCGGCAGCACAAATTTGTACCGCTGTTTCGCCTTTCCTCTCCGCTGATCGTGGCGTATCATCGGCTGCCGACAGGCGGAGCACCAGGCCGGGAATAAAGTGCTTGTGAATGGAGTGAAGCATCTCCCTTGCCGGTGCGGTTTCAAGAGGCCCCGAAAAAGCGACTTCCGTTTCCGGGCTGTTCAGGTAATCGAGCGCGCACAGGAAGTGGAGACCGGTCATGGGATTTGCCGCAACACTTCCCATGAAGGCACGAAGGATTCCTTTCCCTTCCTCCAGCAAACGTGAATCAGCCATTATTTTCCCCAGTTTGATGAGGTTTAGTGCCGCAACCGCATTTCCGGAAGGCACGACACCGTCAGTACCGCCCTTCTTCCTTACCAGGACGCCTCCGGTATCAGCCGCCGTGTCGAAAAGCCCAAAACTGTCAGAATCCTGAAAGAGACGCAACATCTCTTTGGCATTTTTTACTGCAGCAGCCAGATAACCGTGATCAAGGGTCGCTTCGTACAGTTGGATCAAACCCCAACCGAGAAAAGCATAATCTTCCAGAAAAGCCGGAATAGAGGCAGTACCGCGATACCAGCTGCGTAAAAGGCGCCCCTCCTGCGAGTAAAGGTGTGCCGTAATGAACAGGAGGGCAGATTCAGCCGCTTGGCGATAGCGATTCTCACCAGTAACGGCAAATCCCTTCGCCAAGGCGGAGATCACCAGGCCGTTCCAGGCAGTGAGTATTTTCTCGTCACGAAAGGGTTTAACCCGCCTGTTTCGGACTGATAAAAGTCGCGTGCGCCATTCATCCATCTTGCGGTTCAACAGCTCAACGGGAACCCCCTCCTCGTCGGCGAATTTCTCTACAGGAACCGGTAAATGGAGGATGTTTCGCCCTTCGAAATTCCCCTGCTCCGACAGGCCGAACAATCGACAGAAAAGTCCGGACTCTTCGTCACCGAGTGCCAACACTATCTCCTGGGGAGTCCAGGTATAGAATTCCCCCTCTACGCCTGCCGTATCGGCATCCCATGCCGAATAAAAACCTCCCTCGGGCGAACCCATCTCATTCAGCACAAAAGTGAGCAGTTCCTCGGCCACGACTCGATACTGGCTGTCTCCCGTCGCCTGAAAGGCATCTAGATAGGCATGGACAAGCATTGCCTGGTCGTAGAGCATCTTTTCGAAATGGGGAACAAGCCACTTGTTATCCACGGTATAGCGGTGGATTCCGAAACCAACCTGATCAAAGATACCGCCCCTTCGTATCATCCTCAGGGTGTCCTCCGTCATCCAGAGGGCATTGACTGCATGTGATTTTTTCCAGAAGCGCAGCAGAAAAGACATATAATGCGGCAGAGGAAACTTGGGTGCCCCGCCAAAACCGGCCCACTCATCGTCGTAGGCCTTCAGTAGAACCTGGAAGGTTTTCGACATGACATCATCACCCTGCAAAATGCCTGCGGACGGTTCAACCGCCTTGGCGAGCCCTGTTACCACCTGCGCACAGTTTTCAAGCACCGCGTCCCGTTTGTTTTTCCAGAATTCATCTATCTTTTCCAGCAGCTCGATTATTCCCGGCATGTCCTTTTTCGGCGTTTTCGGTAAATATGTGGCAGCAAAAAACGGTATTTTTTCTGCTGTCATGATGATCGTAAGGGGCCATCCGCCGCCGCCGGTTATCAACTGGGCCACCGTCATATACTGGTCGTCGATGTCCGGGCGTTCCTCTCGATCAACCTTTATACTGACGAATTTTTCATTGAGCACCGCGGCAACATCTGGGTCCTCGAAGGACTCGCGTTCCATGACATGGCACCAGTGACAGGTAGCATAACCGATGGAAAGGAATACCGGTTTATCCTCGGACTTCGCCTTGGCAAAGGCCTCGTCACACCAGGGAAACCAGTCAACAGGGTTTTCCGCGTGCTGGAGCAGATAGGGACTCCGGGCAAAGATCAGCCGATTGAAGTGAGGGCCACCATCGGGGGGGAGGTTCACCGTATCCACTTCAGCAAGACGTCGCATACGCTCGTTTCCATCCGCAACCTTTTTATCGCTATTTATCATTCTTGTCTCCCTGTGCAGAATGCCATCGACTCAATTCGGTTATATTTTCATCCGGAAACCCGAAAATTGCTGTTCTACGCCATACCCTGCCGATACGTAACGAACAGATAGAAGTATACCATCAGATCGGAATAGTTGAGAAATTAATGAAGACAGATATCCTTCTTGACCATATCACCAAAAAATGGTACTGCATTTAATGAAAGGGGCTGCAGCCCCTTTTCCTATTGATTCCAGGATTTTTCATTCCCCCTACTTGTTGAGCGAAGATACCCATGCTACGCATACTGAAATATCTTATTCCGGCAGTTATCATCTCGATCATCATACTCCATGGCCCGTTTGAGACAGACGAACCGGCAGCGTCTCCCGAAGATCATGCGAAAGAAGACTTGAGTAGAGTTGTCTATCCGAGCACCAGATCAATACGGTGGAAGCCTCTCTTCATCCGCCCCCAGGATACCCTTGAGAACCTGTATGGCAAAGACTGGGAACATGTCGCCCGTTTCAACCGTATTGACCGCCGCCATGTCTATCCGGGAATGACCATCAAGTCACCGTTAAACATCGACCAGATAAAGGATTACACCCCGATGCCCCGGGAGTATGAGCCTGCGCGAAGATACAGCCGATACATTCTGGTCAACATGGAAGAGCAGTGGTTGGGCGCCTATGAGAACGGCATATTGAAATTTTCATTTCCCGCCGCAACGGGAAGAAACGGCTACGAAACGCCGACCGGGATCTTCCGGGTTGACGCGCGCCACAAAAACCACACCTCGTCCCTTTACAAAACCGAAGACGAGACAACCCAATACCCGATGGACTATGCGATCAGGTTTTATATCGGGGCGGACAATGTCGCATACTGGATTCATGCCCGAGATCTTCCGGGACGGCCCGCTTCACACGGATGCGTAGGTTTGTATGATGAAGCCATGCAAAAGAGGATTTTTACCGTTCCGGAAAAGCCGGTTCTACAAGACTCGAAAAGGCTCTACGACTGGGCAGTGGGCGAAAATCGCTACGGACCGGACAGCGGAAACATTGAGCTGCTCGAAAACGGTCCGATAGTGGAAATAATCGGCAAGAACCCGGAGTATCTTGCCAAGCCACCACGCCACGCCGAAATTCCGCCCAGCTGATTTCATCACTCATAGCTTTGTCACAAAAAAAACGGCAGGGAGATACTCCCCGCCGTTTTTTTATTTCACTGGAGGTGCTGATGCAGAAAATCAGACCCGCAAAGCTCCGATCAACTCTTTCACATCTTTGATTCCGTTGTCACGCAAATATTTTTCCAGGTCCTCGACGATTTGCTGGGACGCGGCAGGAGACATGAAATTTGCGGTTCCCACCTGGACAGCAGTTGCGCCGGCCAGAAGAAATTCCAAAACATCCGTGGCAGTGGTTATCCCGCCGATACCGATAATGGGAAGCTTTACCGCCCGGGACACCTGCCAGACCATCCGCAGTGCGACAGGCTTGATGGCGGGACCGGAAAGACCTCCCGTCACATTGGCAAGAGCCGGGCGTCTGGTTTTCAGGTCAATGGCCATTCCCGTTATGGTATTGATGAGCGACAGGGCATCAGCATCCGCTTCAGCACAGGCACAGGCCATTTCCACAATATCCGTCACATTGGGCGACAGTTTTACAATCAGCGGTTTGATGGTAGTTTCCCGCACCGCCTTGACAACAGAATAGGCGGACTTCGGGTCGGTTCCGAATACTATCCCCCCGTGTTTGACGTTCGGGCAAGAGATATTCACTTCTATTCCGGCAACCTCGGGAATCGCGTCCAACCGTTCAGCCAAGGCGGCGTACTCTTCAACCGTATTGCCGAAGAAATTAACAATTACCGGCGTAGCAATCTTGCGAAGAAAGGGAACCTTTTCCCGGATAAAAGTCTCAATGCCAACGTTCTGCAAACCAATGGCATTCAGCATTCCGCCCGGCGTCTCAACAATGCGGGGCATGGGATTCCCTGCCTTGGCTTTGAGAGAAAGTCCCTTGGTAACAATCGCGCCGATCTTTTCGAGATCAACGTAGGCGGCGAACTCTTCGCCATAACCAAAGGTTCCTGACGCGGTCATCACCGGATTTCGCAACGGAATGCCCGCAACATGTACCGACAGATCTAGTTTTCTCATCGATCCTGTTTCCCCCCTCCCAAATCTTCCGGAAGGAGTTTTTTATATTCGTATTTGACTGAATTTATAATTCTTCCCAGAGAAGTTCGGTCGAGTCAAAGACCGGACCTTCCTTGCAGACGCAACGATAGGAAGGGGTATTCTCCGAATGGCCATGACCTTTCGTCACACAACCGAGGCAAGCTCCAACTCCGCACGCCATCGCCGCTTCGAGAGAAACCTGGCAACGGATGCCGTAATTTTCGCACAGTCGGGCAACCGCCTTGAGCATCGGTTCCGGGCCACACGCCAGAACAACGCGCTTTCCACCTTCCCGGCAAAGATGCTGTTCCAGGACTTCCGTCACTAACCCTCGAGAACCAAGGGTGCCGTCATCGGTCGCAACATAGGTATCGATACCCAACTGCTCGAATTCGGTGACACAGAGGACGTCCTCTTTCCGCCTGCCGCCAATGAATACCTTCAGCGGTGTAGTTTTGACCAGTTCCTTTGCCAGAAAATAGAGCGGTGCAAGCCCGAAACCGCCGCCCACGAGGATATTCTCCTCACCGGTGCCACCAGGGGTAAAACCAGTACCGAGCGGTCCAAGAACATCAACGTAATCCTTGAAGTGCAGGGCAGAGAGAATGGATGTTCCTTTGCCCACCACCTTGTATAAAATATCGAAATAATATTGACGCGGGGCATCCGGATACTCCGGAGTGAAGCTGCCAACATCGAAGATGCCAAAGGGACGACGCAGCAACGGATCAACTCCGTCACGCACCCTGACCATGGCAAACTGGCCCGGTTTTGCCTCGAGTATGGCTCGCGGAGCCGTCAGGCGGATACGGTAGTAGCCGGGTGAAACCTCCTGATTGGAGACAACCATGGACTTAAACTGCATGAATTTCTTCCTTCTGCCCTTTAAAATCAAGTTTCATCAGGATGGCATCCTCTCCATTTTCATAGTATGATTTTCTATGCCCGGTGGCGACAAAGCCGTAGTCGCGGTACAGGGCAATGGCAATTGCGTTGGAGGGGCGGACTTCCAATGCCACGAAGGACGCAGCCCTTTTTCTGAATTCCTCGAGTGCCGCCGCCACGAGAGTCCTGCCGATGCCCTTTCCCCGGCAAGAGGGCTTAACCGCCACATTAAGAATCTGTCCTTCGTCCAGAACAAGCATGGGACAGATGTAGCCGGCACAGGTACCATCGGTAAGGCGGGCCAGCAGGGGAAAAGAAAGAGGGGAATATATCTCGTTCAGTATATGGTCACGACTCCAAGGGTGCTGAAAAGAAGCCCTCTCAAGCTCGAGAATCTCTTCCAGATCCGCCTCCGTTACTGGTTGCAGGGTTACTTTTAACATGTGCACCTCTTTCAAACTAAGGTAATCATAAGCAATCGGCCGACAGATTGTAAACTATTTTTTGTCCAGAACGGGCCACCGTCAATAAAGTTTGCTACCGTACTGCATTTGGCCAGACAATGCGATGGACCGGACAAGACAGAACTGACCGTATGGAACAACTGCCGGTGTTCCGCTGGCACCGCCGAAAACGCACCTGGAATTTTTCGACAGACGTACCTCCCGAACTCGCCAGTTTGGGTTTGACTTTTTGTCCTATATGCCGTAAAAATAATCTTCTTTGTTAACAGGAGGAGCAGACGTTGAGCAACAATAAAGTTACCTATAAAGACGCGGGTGTCGACATCGATTCCGGCAACAACTTCGTAAAATTGATCAAGCCGATGGTCAAGGCCACGTATCGGCCTGAGGTTATCGCCGACTTGGGTGGATTCGGCGGACTATTTTCCCTCAATATCACCAAGTATCGTCAGCCGGTTCTGGTATCGGGAACCGACGGCGTCGGGACAAAGCTGAAACTCGCCTTCTTGGCGGACAAGCATGACACGGTCGGCATTGACCTTGTAGCAATGTGCGTCAACGATATCATTGTCCAGGGAGCAGAACCACTATTCTTCCTCGACTACCTGGCCACCGGACGACTGGATCCTGAAAAAGCATCGGAAGTGGTCAAGGGCATAGCCCAAGGCTGTTCCATGGCGGGATGTGCCCTGATCGGCGGGGAAACGGCCGAGATGCCTGGTTTCTACACCGAAGGTGAATATGATCTGGCCGGTTTCGCCGTAGGTGTCGTTGAACGGGATAATATCATTGACGGCTCTTCCATCACTGTCGGCAACAAGCTGATCGGCATAACATCCAACGGTCTGCACAGCAACGGCTATTCTCTGGCGCGCAAAGTCCTGCTTGAAATCATGGGTCTCGATATTCACAGTCCTCTTCCGGGCCTCCAGACTACCGTTGCCGAAGAACTGCTGACACCAACCCGTATCTATGTAAAAACCGTACTGAACCTGCTGCGTGATTTCCGCATCAACGGCATTGCCCATATTACCGGTGGCGGCTTACTGGAAAACGTGCCGAGAATTCTGCCCAACGGATGCAAGGCGATCATCGCGAAAGACTCTTGGGTGGTACCGCCGATTTTCCCCCTGCTGCAGCAGGGTGGCAACATTGAAGAGATGGAGATGTTCCGCACCTTCAACTGCGGTATCGGAATGGTGCTGGTAGTTCCGGAAAAAGAGTCCGAAGAAATTCTTATCAGGCTGTCAGGTCTCAATGAACAAGCCTTCGTGATCGGCGAGGTTGCAAAATGTGAAGCGGGCGAGGAGTGCGTTGAACTTGTCTGATCCGGTCCTCTGCCATACCACCGCTGCAACCGGAACCCCAGCAACCCGGATCGCCGTACTCGTCTCGGGCAATGGTTCGAACCTTCAATCAATAATCGACCATATCGAAATGGGAAAGCTGAACGCCACCGTTGCATGCGTCATCAGCAACCGGGAAGACGCCTTCGCCCTTGACAGGGCGAGGAAACACTCTATTCCCGCACACTACGTCAACCACCGCTCGTTTCCCGACCGCATGTCGTTTGACGCCAATGTTGTTGCCTTATTGAAAGAACACCAGGTGAACCTGGTCGTCCTGGCCGGGTTTAACCGTATTCTCTCCCAAGTGATGCTCGACGCCTTTCCCAAGGCGATTCTCAATATCCACCCTGCCCTGCTGCCGACGTTTCCCGGAAACCACGCACAACGCCAGGCTCTTCTGCACGGAACAAAAATTGCCGGTTGCACGGTCCACTTTGTGGACTCCGGTACCGATACCGGCCCGATTATCGCCCAAGCCGCGGTGCCCGTCCTTGATACGGACACCGAAGAAACCCTTTGCCGGCGCATACTCAAAGAAGAACACCGAATTTATCCAGGCGTTATCCAGTTATATGCCGAAGGACGCATTCGCATTGAAGGACGGCGCGTTTTCATCAATTCCGGCACCGAATCCGCTAACGACTTTCTGGAAAACCCACACTTCTGATTTGCCGGGAATTTTCCCGCCACCAGCCCTGCCAGTCGAACGTATCGAAATCAATCAGTAAAGCCATTGGTACGCAGGTATCCAACTCATTAATCTTCTGCTTTAACAAAATACCCATAAACTCCTGAAACAACATCAATTCCCTTTGAAAGCACTCACGAAAATCCCATCGCAGTGATTCCTTTTCCAGGGGATCTTCAGCATTGAAATTCCGAGTACACCATTCATCCTGAAATATCTCACCGGAAACATCTATCAGCGGAAGGCCATGTAGACGGCAGGTCATAGGGCGGTTTTCATAGACAAGACAGTCGCCGTTTTCATCGAGCAGACAACAGGGCGTCAAGTCATCTTCAGGCATCAACCGCTCACATTGTTCCTCAGCAAGGACATTGAGGATATAGGGGTGTGACATGTCAGGCCAGACACTGCGCAATAAATCCAGCTGCACCCTGACGCGAGACAAAACCACCTCTTTGACCGGTGACGAAAGCTTATCAAACCCCTGTCGAAGATAATATGCATCAAGCAGGGTAATATCGAACACGCCCCTACAGCAAGCCGAGCAACCTTTGCCACATACGACAGCATCCCCCGCGGCAGCAGCAGACCGGGCAAACCAGCCATCAACCGAGTGCAGAAGCTCGCCGTACTTTCGAAGAAGTTGTTCAAGGGAAGAATTCAACGACATTTCCTTTCCGGCACGTAACCGTATATGCCAAAACAGAAGAAGGCGGTGAAAATATCACCGCCTTCCGAACCCTGTTCATTGCGTTTCCGAACTAAGCAAGAATATCCGACTTGGTAAAAATTGCCTTCAACCAGTAGCCGGCTTTTTCGATATTTTCCCGGCCGCCTTCTTCCCGGTCAACCAGAGTGACAACACCGAGAACCAGCAAACCTTCCTCCTCAGCTCTCCGGATGGCCTTGAGGGACGAGCCGCCGCTGGTAACCACATCTTCCACGATGACTACCCGGGCACCATGAGGGAGATTTTTGCCACCTTCAAGCCAGGCACCGGTGCCGTGCCCTTTGGGCTCCTTCCGTATAATAAAAGCAGGAATAGGCTGGCCTTCCAAGTAACTGACCAAAGAGGTCGCCGTAGCAATCGGATCGGCGCCAAGGGTTAATCCGCCGACACCGTCAATTCCATCAATATTCCGTATTGAATCAAAGAAAAGCTTACCGGTAAGGTAGGAACCTTCGGGATGCAAGGTCGATTGCTTACCATCAAAATAAAAGTCGCTTTCTATTCCCGAAGAAAGGGTAACTTTCTTTTTTTCGTACGATTTTTCCAAAATAATCTGTTTGAGTTTTTCTCGGTTAGACATGCAGTTTGTTACTCCTTGTGAAATAGGCCGAGTTGTGCTTCAGGTGACCGGAGCGGAAATTTAACGGGATATTCACCGGTGAAGCAGGCCCGGCAGTAATCTGAATCCTCGGCCCCCACCGCCTTCATCAATCCGTCCACGGAAAGATAGCCGAGAGAATCGGCAGTGATATACTTTCGGATCTCATCAATGGTATGGGAAGAAGAGATAAGCTCCTTACGGGTCGGGGTGTCGATCCCGTAATAGCACGGGTAGTCAGTCGGAGGCGCGGATATAAGGGTATGAACTTCTGCCGCGCCAGCGCTGCGAATCATCTTTACGATCTTTCGGGAGGTCGTGCCGCGGACGATGGAGTCATCAATAACAACCACCCGCTTCCCCTTGATGATATCCTTGACCGGATTCAATTTGATCTTTACGCCGAAGTGGCGGATCGATTGCTGCGGTTCGATAAAGGTTCGTCCGATATAGTGGTTACGCATCAACCCGAACTCGAAGCGGATACCGGATTCCTGGGCGTACCCCAATGCAGCGGGCACACCTGAATCGGGAACGGGAATAACGATGTCGGCATCGATTTTGTGCTCGCGCGCCAACTGGCGCCCCAGTTCCTTTCGTACCATGTAAACATTCTTGCCGAAAATATAAGAATCGGGTCGTGCGAAATAGACAAACTCGAAGACGCAAGGGGTAGGCTGGACTTTTTTGAAAGGAAAGCAGGACGTAACCCCGTCACGGTTGATAACGACCACTTCTCCCGGCTCTATATCCCGCACAAATTGGGCTTCGATCAGGTCCAGTGCGCAACTCTCGGAAGCAACCACGTATGATTCACCCAACTTGCCGAGACAAAGGGGTCTGAATCCGTTCGGATCCCTGGCGGCCACCATCTGGGTTTCGGTAAGGAATAGCAGGCAGGAGGCACCCTCTACCCGGCTCAATGCCTCGACAATCCGGTCAAGAAGGGAACTTGCCTTGGACATGGCCAGGAGGTGAACAATAATCTCCGTATCCATGGTGGTCTGAAAGATGGATCCCCAAGCCTCCAGTTCGTCCTTGATAATCTGGGCATTCACTATGTTGCCGTTATGGGCAACGGCAATGGAGCCGCGCGAATAGTCCACCATAATCGGCTGGACGTTTTTCAGTACCGAAGAACCTGTGGTGGAGTAACGAACATGACCGATTGCCGAATTGCCGGGCAAAGAGTTGAAAATTTCCTCGTCACCAAACACATCTGCGACAAGCCCCATACTTTTATGGGAATGTAGATACATTCCGTCAGAGGATACGATACCGCAGCTCTCCTGCCCACGATGCTGCAGCGCATAGAGCCCCAGGTATGTCATGTTTGCCGCTTCAGGATGGTTGTATATCCCAAAAATTCCACATTCTTCCTCTGGTCTGACAAATCTCATTGAAGCACCGATCTCCTTTGTGTCTGAAGGGCCTGCACCCTTCCTTACAGTAGGTTACTGCGAACATACTCCGCGGCATTTCTGAACAGGATAAGCCCGTCACCCTCTTCCGGCAGTGACTCACGCGTCCAACGGGGATGATTGGTTCTATGCAGAAAGGCCTCCGGATGCGGCATGAGACCCATCAACCGCCCCGACTCGTCACAGAGACCGGCAATGGCATTGGTCGATCCGTTGGGATTCAGGGGAAAGTCCATGATAGGCGCAGCATAGTCGGCATCCGAATATTTCAGCACCGAAAGATTCAGCGACTCAATCTTTGCCAAAACCGCGTCCGAATCAACCAGGAACTTTCCTTCCCCATGACGGATGGGAAGGTAAATGCCACCATTGATACCCTTGGTAAACACCGAAGGTGAATCAGGGTTGCATTTCAAGTAGACCCAGCGATCCTGGAATCTGCCACAGTCATTAAAGGTAAGAGTTGCTGACTGGTCCAGGTAACTGCCGCCCAAAGCGGGCAGTAGCCCCATTTTTACCATCAGCTGAAAACCGTTGCAGACCCCGAGGATGAGCTTACCGTCGTTGATGAAGCGAAGGATCTGGTCTACCAGATGTTCGCCGTTGCCGGAGGTGCGGGCATATTTCAGGCGATTCGCTTGCGCCTTGGCGCTCCCCAGGTCATCCCCGTCAAGGAAGCCGCCGGTCAGGTTCAGGAAGTGAAAATCATCCAGCCGAACCTCGCCATAGAGGAGCTCGGAAATATGAGCAATCCTCACCTCGTCAAACCCCGCGACCCGGCAGGCATGCGCCGCTTCCATTTCGCAGTTGGTTCCATTTCCCGTCAGTACTATCGCCTTTGCCAGCGCCATGCTACAACTCCCTCAGGGGGCTCTGCCATGCTTCTTTGAAATCGGTGAGAGCCCCTCGCAGTACCACCGTTCCGTCAATGCCGGTTATCGTTACCAAGGTCTCTTCCGTTACCGTTCCAATACGGGAGAAACAGTTCTCACCCATCACCTCTTCAAACAACTCGCACTGCTCGGGCCGTACCGTTACCAGGAGCCGTGAAGCCGATTCCGAGAACAACAGCACCTCGTCACGACGGTCACAGGGAACACCGGCAAACAAAACCCGCTGTAAATCGATATTCAAGCCGAGGCCTCCCGCAAAAGCGGTTTCAGCCACGGCAACGGCAAGGCCGCCATCCGACAGGTCATGACAAGAAACAACAAGACCCTTTTCGACAGCTTCGTGGTAGGCACGGTAGCGCTTCAATGCACTCTCGGCATCGACCCGCGGTACGCGGTTGCCGATAAACCCTTTGAGTGCCGAATACTCGGAACCGCCAAGCTCGAATGCCGTTTTTCCCAGCAGGTAGACAATATCGCCCGGCCGCTTGGCATCCATGGTAACGGCCTTGCGCACATCATCCATTTTACCAATTACGGAAAAAAGTACGGTGGGCGGAATAGAAATCTTTGTAACACCATCATAGAAATCATTCTTCATGGAGTCTTTGCCGGAAATGAGCGGGACGTTGAAGGCAACACAATAATCATACAACGACTTGTTGGCACGCACCAACTGCGCTGTCTTGTATTCGCCGTCCGGGGTCTTGTCGGACTGGACGGGATCGCACCAGCAGAAATTGTCCAGACCGGCAACCAGGTCCAAGGAACCGCCGACGGCGACATAGCCGCGAAGACCTTCATCAATGGCGTTGGCCATCATATGATAGGTATCGATATCGCTGTAACGCGGGCAAATGCCGTGTGACACGACAACTCCCTCAAAGGACTCCAGGTCAGGACGAAGAACCGCTGCATCGGAAGGACCGTCATTTTCGATACCGATAAAAGGCTTCACGACACTGCCGCCCTGAACTTCGTGATCGTAACGTCGAACCACCGATTCCTTTGAGCAGATATTCAGGGAGGAAAGAAGTTCCAGCAGATCGTCGGTGTAATCCGGTTTAACAACAGGTCTCGGTTCGGGATGCTTCTTGAGCTCCCAGACGCCGCGCAACTGCATCGGCGGAAGACCCTCATGGAGGAAATCAATCGGCAACGAAGCTACCGTCTTGTCATTGTACAGGATGTGGAAGAATCCGCTATCGGTGAACTCGCCGAGTACGGTAGCCTCGACGCCCATTTTTCTGGCAAGGGTAAGGAACTCATCGATCTTGGCAGGAGGAACGGCAAGGCTCATCCTTTCCTGGGCTTCAGAAATAAGAATTTCCCATGGCGCCAGGCCTGAGTACTTCAGCGGTGCCTTTGCCAGATCCAGTTTGCAGCCACCACATTCCTTTGCCATCTCGCCCACCGAGGAAGAGAGACCACCTGCACCGTTGTCGGTAATAAAATTATACAGGCCCCGATCGCGGGCCCGAATCAGAAAATCGGTCATGCGTTTCTGGGTGATGGGATCGCCGATCTGCACCGCGGAAACGGGGGACGACTCGCTCAACTCCTCGGACGAGAAGGTCGCGCCGTGGATGCCGTCCTTGCCGATCCGGCCCCCTGTCATGACAATGAGGTCTCCCGGATAAATGTTTTTGAGGTGGGACGGTTCACCATTGATAATGGCCGGCATAAAACCGGCGGTACCGCAGAAAACAAGAGGTTTGCCGGCAAAACGATCATCAAACACCAGCGATCCGTTGACAGTTGGAATACCGCTCTTGTTTCCACCATGTTCAACTCCCTCAACAACCCCTTCATAAATACGCCGGGGATGAAGCAATCGGGCGGGAAGGGTTTTATCGTAAAAAGGAGAAGCAAAACAGAAGACGTCGGTATTGAAGATCAGTTTTGCGCCCATGCCGGTGCCAAAGGGATCGCGGTTGACTCCCACGATGCCGGTAAGCGCTCCGCCGTAAGGATCAAGGGCGCTCGGCGAGTTATGGGTCTCGACTTTAAACACCAGTGAGTTCTTGTCATTGAACTTGATGACACCGGCGTTATCCTTGAAAACGGAAAGACAAAAGTCGCGCTCGCCAAGCTGTTCGCGAACTTTTTTGGTAGCCCCCTGGATACAGGTCTTGAAAAGCGACCGGATCTCCTCCCGGTTGCCGTTTTCATCATGATAATCGATATGGGCGGAAAAGATCTTGTGTTTACAGTGCTCCGACCAGGTCTGGGCAAGAGCCTCAAGCTCAACGTCGGTTGGATACTCCGAAAGACCGAGTTTTTTTCTCTCGGCAACAACCGCAGAATCCTGAAAATACGCCTGAATAATTTTCATTTCCTCAAGGGTAAGCGCCAGAACTCCGTCCCTGCTAATGGCAAGCAGTTCCTCATCGGTAACGTTCAGGTCGATTTCCCTGACTGTTGGCTGCGACTCGGCGGTTACCTTAGGCACACCGAGCGGCTTTGCTCCCCCGGATCGGAAGGTTGCGAAATCAACAACCCGGTACCGTTGTATCAGGGTATTACAAAGCAAACCGGTAGCAATTTTTTCGACATCGGCAGCAGCAAGATCTCCCTTGAGCAGATAGAGAACTGACGTGTAGACGCCCTCCCCATCCCGCAACGGACATCCAGTTACATATTCGATCGCTTCCCTGGCCGTGCGGCCAACGTTATCGGTAACCCCGGGGCGGAACCCGACCTCGACCAGGTAGTCGAAATCCAACTCAGCGGACTTGTCGATGGAATATGTCTGAATGATGCGATCACACAGCGGCTCGGATGCTATGATCTCGAGTTGCTCTTGGCTCAACTCCGCATCAATTGAGTAAACGTCAATGGTACGGACGCTGGCAACGGAGAGATGGAGGAAGTCTTCAATTTCTCTCCTGATCCGCTCGCCGCGTGCATCCCTAACCTGTTCCTTAAGACTGATTTCAATTCTGTGTGCCATTATCCTTCCCTTTCCAGCAGTACCTTTCTGGTGGGGTACGGTATTTGAATGTCGTTGTTGCTAAAGGCGGTCACCAGCACCATGTTTATCCGATCCGTAGCCGTGAAAATTTTAGTGTAGTCAGTCACCCAGAAGGTCAGCAGCATATTCAGGGCACTGTCTCCGAATGAAACAAAAAATGCCTCCGGAGCAGGATCATGAAGAACTTCGGGATCCTCCAGCGCGGCCTCCCGCATGATCCGCTTGGCTTTTTCAATATCAGAACCATAGGCAATACCGATGGCAATCCGGCCTTGAGATCTCAGGTCCGGAAAAGCCAAGTTAAGAACAGTACTGTTGCAAAGTTCCGCATTGGGAATGATGAGCAAGGTGTTGTCGATAGTCTTTATCCTGGTACTGCGAAGCCCGATATCGACAACATCCCCCGTCTTTCCACTGGCAATCTGGATTCTGTCGCCAATCCGGAACGGTCTGTCAATCATCAGGGTAAAGCCGGATATCATGTTGGCCAGAGTGTCTTTTGCTGCCAGTCCAATGGCCAGAGAGCCGAGGCCGAGGGCAGTCAGAAGCGACAGAACATCATAGCCGAAGTGTTTCAGAATGACAATCAGGGCCGCGCAGACCAGAAAGATAGTAACAAGCTTCCTGAGCAGGGGAATGGCCTGCGCCCCCATCGATGTTCCGGTTCGCTCTTCAACACGGCGTGCATACCAACTGAGGAACTCGTCCCCTATCCGATAGACAATATTGGTAAAGATTACGACACTGGCGATAAAAGCCATACCTGCCAGAAAAGTCTGGGCACGGTCGTGAATCGGTAGACTCCGAACCGCAAGATAAAGGCCGGCAGTTATCGTTAGCAGTTCAACCGGCGGCGTCACCCGCTGCAGGATACGATCATCCAGTTCGGTGCGGGTCAACCGGGCGATGCGAGGCATCCACCTGACAAAAAAATAGCGCAGCAAGCGGGACAAGCCCCAAAAAAAGGCAACGATACATAAGGCGAGAAAAATATCCTTGGTCCAGGCGAGAATCTTTTCATTCTCGACCAGGGAAAGGAAATAGTCCTGCATTCTAGCCACCGAAGACCCTGGCAAATATGGTATCGACATGTTTGAAGTGATAAGCGAGATCAAACGCTTTGTCAATTTCCTCGCTGGAAAGGTAAGAACGGACCTCGGTATCGGCAAGGAGCTCTTCGCGGAAATCTTTGCCCTGTTCCCAGACCTTCATGGCGTTTCTCTGCACAAGGGCATATGCTTTCTCGCGGGAAGCGCCTTTTGCGGTAAGCTCCAGGAGAACCCTCTGGGAAAAAACCAGCCCCCGCATCAGGTTAAGGTTTTTCATCATGTTTTCCGGGTACACCACCAGATTCTCGATCAGGCCGGTACAGCGGCTCAGCATGAAATCCATCAGGATCGTAGCGTCTGGTGCAATTACCCGCTCAACGGATGAATGGGAGATATCCCGTTCATGCCAGAGGGGAACATTTTCCAGCGCGGAAACAGCATACCCTCTGATCAGACGGGCAAGGCCGCTCAGGTTTTCGGAAAGAACCGGGTTCCTCTTATGGGGCATTGCGGAAGAGCCCTTCTGTCCTTTACTGAAAAACTCCTCGGCCTCAAGTACCTCTGTCCGCTGCAGGTGGCGGATCTCGACGGCAAACTTTTCAATGGAAGAAGCTATGATCGCCAGGGTGGAGAAAAACTCCGCATGCCTGTCTCTTTGAACAATCTGGGTGGAACATGGCGCCGGCTTCAACCCGGCACGGGCACAGACATACTCCTCGACCTTCGGATCAATATTTGCGAAGGTTCCAACCGCACCGGAGATCTTGCCGCAGGAAATTGTTTCGACCGCTGATTCCATGCGACGGATATTGCGCCGCATCTCATCATACCAGAGGGCCATTTTGATACCAAAGGTCACCGGCTCGGCGTGAATTCCGTGTGAGCGGCCGATCATCGCCGTATCCTTATGTTCAAAGGCCTTTTTCTTCAGTGCTTCCGTCAGGCCTTTCATGCCTTCGAGAATAAGGAGACCACTTTCACGCAACAACATGGCAAGCGAAGTGTCAAGCACATCCGAGGACGTCATCCCAACATGAAGAAAACGGGAATCTTCGCCGATATAATCTGCCACCGAGGTCAGAAAGGCAATGACATCGTGCTTCACCACCTTTTCAATCTCATCGATGCGCGCAACATCGAAATTGGCTTTCGTCGTGATGCGTTCCACCGCATCACGCGGAATCGTTCCCATTTCCGCATGCGCTTCGCATGCATACAGTTCTATTTCCAGCCACTTCCGGTAGCGGTTCTCCGCGCTCCAGATGGCAGTCATTTGCGGTCTACTATATCGCTCTATCATCTGTACAGCACCTCTTTTCGTTATTATATAAATTAGTTACCCGGCAACAGCATTCTGTGGCGAGACTATTCCCCGCTGAAGCGTCACAACGTAAATACTTCACTGACATTCTGCTGGCTACCGACAATGACCCGTGGCGAACAAACGGTGGAATTTGAAATTTGTTGCCGGTGGACGTCAAGTGCAATCCCGGGATGATTGTTAACTTCCGACAAATGTGCCAAAAAAACCCCTTCAAGCCCTGGATGCATCAATTCCGAGAGAAGTTCGGCCGATTCTACGTTGGAAAGATGGCCATGCCGCGACTTGATTCTTTGTTTCAAATGCCATGGATACGGCCCGTTCAACAACATGTTCTCATCGTGATTCGATTCGAGAACAAGCAACCGGCAAAATTTAAGTTTCTCCTGAACAAGTCTCGTTGCTATGCCGAGGTCGGTGGCAAACCCGACTTTAGCCTCATGACTCTCTATAATAAAACCGACCGGATCGGTTGTATCATGAGTTATGGGAAAGGGGTCAATGTGGATATCTCGGAATTCGAAGGAACAGCCTGCCTCGAACTCAACAAGACTGGCCGAACGAAAATGCTCATGTGTCTGTTTACTGGTAGGATAGCTGATCAGCACCGGGATCTTGAACCTTCTCGCGAGGGTTCCGGCCCCGCGAATATGATCACCATGCTCATGACTGATTAGTATACCGCTGAGATCGGAAGCGGCAACTCCCAGTGTTTCGAGCCTGACGGCAATCTCTCGGGCAGAGAGACCGGCATCGACCAGCACCCGCGTTTCACCGGCTTCGATAAACAGTGAGTTACCCTTGCTGCCACTGGCAAGCAGACAGACCCGCAAAGAACCTCCTGAAACAACAGGGCAATAAAAAGCCGGGACGAGAGTGCTCTCCCTGTTCCGGAGCAAGAAAACAAACGTTAGAGAAATCATCTCTGAGAAAAACCATAAAACAGAACATTTTATACATAAAAGCAGCAAAAGATTCAAGACGAAACTTGTGAGACATGGCACATATACCAACCCACATGAAGCCCCACAAGCCCTGTTATCACCATTCCAACAAATTTTTAAACAATGCATCCTACCGAAATCAGGCCACTGATCAGTCAAAAAAGGTTGACGGAAGACCGACAGCTTGTATAGTATTCCATGTTTTCTAAACCTCGGCACACAATCGTTGTATCCCTAGTCTAGTAAGCCTGGAGGGTCACCATGTCACTACGAGTTGCAATCAACGGTTTCGGCAGAATTGGCAGAATGGTACTGAGACAGGCCCTGCGCGCCAAGGATCTGGAAATTGTCGCCATAAATGACCTGAGCGAACCGAAGATACTTGCTCATCTTTTCAAGTACGATTCCGTGCACGGCGCCTTTCCCGGAAAGGTGGAGACTGGTGATGGATGTATTATCATCAACAAAAAACCGATCAAGATTTTTTCCCAAAAAAATCCTGACGAACTTCCCTGGCAAACCGAGTCCATTGACGTGGTCCTTGAATCTACCGGGCATTTTACTGCGCGCGACCAGGCAGAGTTGCACCTGAAAGCCGGCGCACGCAGGGTCATCATCACGGCACCTGCCAGCGATCCCGATATTACCATCGTCATGGGCGTAAATGATAGCATGTATGACCCGGAGAGGCATTTTATTGTCTCCAACGCGTCATGCACGACCAACTGCCTGGCACCCGTCGCCAAAGTACTTCACGAGAATTTTGGCATTGTAAAGGGACTGGTAACGACAGTCCATTCCTATACCAACGACCAGAGAATCCTCGATCTCCCGCACAAAGACCTCAGGAGAGCGCGCGCCGCAGCCCTGTCAATGATTCCGACGGCAACCGGTGCGGCACGGGCCATTTCCCTCGTTATGCCCGATCTGAAGGGGAAACTGGACGGCATGGCGATACGCGTACCTACGCCCAATGTCTCCGTTGTTGACCTGGTTGTGGAATTATCAAGGAAGACGGACACCGAGAAGGTCAACACTGCGCTGAAGAAGGCTTCCCGAACCCTGCTCAAAGGGATCCTGGCTTTTTCAGAAGAACCACTGGTCTCCATCGACTTCAATGGCAACCCCCATTCATCCATCGTTGACGCCATGTCCACTAAAGTGATAGAGGGAAACCTGGTCAAGGTTATCTCATGGTACGATAACGAATGCGGTTTTTCCAACCGATTAATCGACCTGGCTCGCCTGATAGGGAGATAGTACCAGCCAGGAAACGTGGTCGCCACCAGACACCGATAGCGATTTCCAGCAACAGCCAATTGATTCAAGCAGCACAAAAATGCCAGCATCAGTGGAAATAAAGCACACGGTGAACAAGCAAGCATGTTGAGTCACCTGGCGTATGGATTCACTGATTACTAATCAAGGGAGTCGAAAGTATGACAATTCGGTATATCGATGAAATCAAGGATCTTTCAGGCAAAAGGATTTTTCTGCGCGTTGACTTCAATGTGCCCCTCGACGCAAATGGAAACATAACCGATGATACCCGTATTCGTGCGGTCCTTCCGACCATCAACTACGCACTCGATTGCAATGCGAAAGTTATCATCGCCTCGCACCTCGGCCGGCCAAAAGGAGAAAAGAACCCCAAGTTCTCCATGGCTCCGGCTGCCATACGGCTTTCCCGTTTACTTGACAAGGAAATAACCATGGCCCCGGATTGTATCGGCAATCCGGCAAAAAAGCTGGTTGACGCCATGAAGCCGGGTGACGTTATCATGCTGGAAAACCTTCGATTTTACCCTGGCGAGGAAAAAAACGACGCCGAATTCGCCAGATCTCTTGCAGAGCTTTGCGACATATACGTAAACGACGCCTTTGCGGTATCACACCGGGCACATGCTTCGGTTGAAGCAATAACCAACTTTGTCCCGACGATTGCGGCTGGTTTTCTCATGAAGAACGAGATGAGCTTCTTTGAAAAAGCCATGCAGAATCCGGTGCATCCCCTGGTTGCCATCCTTGGTGGATCAAAGGTCTCCGGCAAAATCGAAGTAATCGACAACCTGTTGAACAAGGTTGACAAATTAATTATCGGCGGAGGAATGGCGTTCACCTTTCTGAAAGCCCTGGGATACGGCATCGGCAAGTCGCTTGTCGAGGAACCACTGCTTGAAACCGCTCTCAACACCTACAACAAGGCACGGGAAAAAGGTGTAAAAATATACCTTCCGGTCGATTGCGTTGTCGCGGACCGCTTTGATCCGGCAGCGGAAATAAAAATTACCCCGATTCAGGAAATTCCCAATGACTGGATGGCACTTGATATCGGACCGGCAACCGTAACTCTCTTTTCCGAAGCCCTACAGAATTGCAAAACCATCATCTGGAACGGTCCCATGGGAGTTTTTGAAATGGACGCATTCTCCCGCGGGACCTTTGCCATGGTTAGTGCCGTCGCTAATTCCTATGCGCTGACCATTGTCGGCGGGGGGGATACCGATGTGGCTGTTCACCGGGCCGGAGAATTTGCCAAGATCAGCTACATCTCCACCGGTGGCGGAGCCTTTCTGGAGCTGCTGGAAGGTAAAATCCTTCCCGGCATAAGGGTTCTGGAAGAAAAAGGACACGCATAAACTACGAACCAAGGAGAATATATGCGGATTCCTGTTATTGCGGGAAACTGGAAACTTTTCAAAAAAACAGCCCAAGCATTACAACTGGTTCAAGACCTTGCCCCGCTCGTTAAAGATGTCGAAGACGTGGAAATAATCATTGCACCATCCTTTACCGTACTTGGTCCGGTCCGTTCGCTGCTGTTCGATTCGTCAATTTCGGTCGCCGGACAGAATTGCTACTGGGAGGAAGAAGGTGCTTTCACGGGCGAGATATCTCCCGGCATGCTCATCGATGCAGGATGCAGTCATGTAATTATCGGCCATTCTGAACGACGGCAGCTTTTCGGCGAGACGGATGAAAACGTCAACAAGAAAAGCAAGGCCGCGATACGGGCAGGACTCACTGCCATCATCTGCATCGGCGAAACCCTGCAAGAGCGCGAATCGGGCGAAACCTTCACTGTTTTGCAACGACAAATTAGCGCCGCCCTCAGCAACCATTCCACAAGCGAGATGGAGCAGGTCATACTCGCCTACGAGCCGGTCTGGGCAATCGGCACCGGCAAGACGGCCCGAGACGACCAAGCCCAGGAAGCCCATGCATTCATCCGGCAACTGGTGGCAAAACTGCTTACTCCAACTATTGCGGATAGCCTGCGGATACTTTACGGCGGCAGCGTAAAACCGGACAACATCGCTGGCCTCATGTCGCAGGCCGATATTGATGGCGCCCTTGTGGGCGGGGCAAGCCTCACGGCTGAATCTTTTGCATCCATTATTCGTTACGGGAAATAATTTCTTTTATAACTGCTGCAATATATGGTAACGTAGCGTTTTACTTCACCCAAGAGAGGTCGCAGACACAATGTTTGGCTTTCTTATCACCATCCACATCCTTGTCAGTGTCGCGCTGATAGTAATCGTTCTTCTACAAGCAGGAAAAGGGGCCGACCTTGGAGCCACGTTCGGTACCGGCGCCAGCCAGTCCCTGTTCGGTGCCGGAGGCGGAAGCACTTTTCTCGGCAAGATGACCGCTACCGCTGCCGTGATTTTCATGCTAACCTCACTCTCCCTGGCCTATCTTTCGGGAAAGTCCGGAAGCTCTTCCGTTATGCCGAGCAAAAAGCCAGTGGCACAGACCACACCGAAGGTCGACAAGCCGGCACCGACCGAACCTACAGCCGCTCCAGTTGCGCCTCAACAGTCACCAAAAAAATGATGATGAGCACAATTTTTCATTGACACCAAGGCCGCAAACTGGTAAAAAGTGAACCTCGTTACGGAATTGATTGAACGCACCTTCCAGAACGAATCACAACACTGAAAATTATATTTTTAAAGATACTTATAGTTACGTTTTTTAGTTATGCGGTGGTGGCGGAATTGGTAGACGCGCCAGCTTGAGGGGCTGGTGGCTGCAAGGCCGTGCTGGTTCGATTCCAGTCCACCGCACCATTTCAGGGGTTACGATTTTTTCGTAACCCCTTTCTTTTTGCGCCGAAACAAAATAGTTGCAGCTCAGGCTCAACACCCGGCCCGGCCCCTTGACAAACAGTACCGCGAAAGCAGTTACACGGTTGCACTGAAGCACAATGCAATGTGCAAGGCATTCAATTTCGACCTGGAAACAGAACCTGCATCAGACACGTAGCTTTATCATTTATATTTTTGTTGCCCCCCCTACCCCATAACTGCTTTTCCAGTCCAGGTGAGGTCTTTCAACCATGTAAAAAGGCCTCGCGACGACCCTGGCAAGGGAACAGTCGCGAGGCCTTGTAATGTTACAATGTCCCTCCAATAGTTGAACCAGCAGCGCCTCTCCCCCTGCGCCAGGTCATCACAATGCAAACCAGACCCCACTGGTTACACCAGCATGCCAGCCAGCAACCAAGAGGTCTCGAATATAAAAAGGCGGCCAAAGAGGCCACCTTTCTGCTAGGCAAGAACTATCAGCAGATCGCCCTTTTCAATCTTGTCTCCCTCGTCAAACTTCAACTCGGCAATCTTGCCGTCCACACGGGCCTTGATATTCGTCTCAAGCTTCATGGCCTCGGTAACCATCAGGATGTCACCAACCTTGACTTCGTCACCAACCTTGACAGGCACTTTCAAAATCTTGCCGGGCATCGGCGCACCAATGTGAAGGGGGTTGGCCGGGTCGGCCTGGACACGCTCTTTCTCATCGGTTTCCACTGAATAGTCGCGGACACAGACCTGACGTGCCAGTCCGTTCAGTTCAAAATAAACCTGGCGGGTACCGTCCTCGTGGACAGCACCGATAGCATTGAGCTTTATGATCAGGGTCTTGCCCGGGTCGATCTCCACTGAAGTCTCCTGGCCGGGTTCAAGACCGTAAAAGAAGATCGGTGTCGGAATGACCGAGGTATCCGAGTACGTCTGCCGATGTTTATCGAAATCAGGATAAACATTTGGATAAAGGGTATTGGAAAGCAGTGTCTTGTCATCAACAAGATGCCCGACTTTTGCTTGAATATCCAGGCGCTCCTGTTCAAAGTCAACGGGTTCGAGAAGTTCTCCCGGTCGACAGGTAATCGGTTCCTCACCTTTCAGTATGATCTTCTGCAGTTTTTCGGGGAAACCGCCATACGGCTGTCCGATCATCCCTTTGAAGAAGCCGACAACCGATCCGGGAAAGGTCAGTTCCTCTCCTTTCGTAAACACGTCGTCCACATCCATGTTGTTTTTCACCAGAAAGATTGCCATATCACCGACAACCTTCGATGAAGGCGTAACCTTGATGATATCGCCGAACAGGTGATTTACCTTGTGGTACATTTCCTTGCATTCATCCCACTGGTCCAAAAGCCCGAGTGCGGCAACCTGCGGCTTATAATTGGAATACTGGCCACCGGGAATCTCATGATGGTATACCTCTGCTGTGCCACTCTTGAGGCCAGACTCGAAGGGAAGATAATAGTCACGGACCGTCTCCCAGTAGTTGGCAAGTTTTTGCAAACCCTTTTCATTGAGTTGCGGATCCCATTCGGTGCCGCGCAAAGCGGAGATAACTGCATTGAGGTTCGGTTGCGAGGTAAGACCGGAAAGGGATGAAAGAGCAGCATCGATAATATCAACCCCTGCCTGACAGGCCATCAATAGTGATGCCTCGCCATTACCGGAAGTATCATGGGTATGGAGATGAACCGGAATGCCGATTTCTTCTTTTAAAGCCTTCACCAGTTTAAAGGCGGCAAACGGCTTGAGAAGGCCTGCCATATCCTTGATGGCAAGGATGTGGGCACCCATTTTCTCCAGTTCCTTGGCAAGAGAGACATAATAGTCGAGGGGATATTTATCCCGCTTCGGATCGGTAATATCTCCGGTATAACAGATGGACGCTTCGCAGACCTTACCGGTCTTGCGAACCGCATCCATTGCCACGGTCATACCCTTCGTCCAGTTGAGAGAATCGAAAACCCTGAAAACATCGATACCGGAGTCTGCAGCTTCGGCAACAAAACGCTGGACCACATTGTCGGGGTAGTTGGTGTATCCTACGGCATTTGAACCACGGAGCAGCATCTGGAAAAGCACGTTTGGAATTGCTTCCCGTAATTTGATAAGGCGCTGCCAAGGACACTCCTTGAGAAAACGCATGGAGACGTCAAACGTTGCACCACCCCACATCTCAAGGGAGAAGAGTTCCGCGCCGAGATAGGCTGTAGGCTCCGCAACCCTGAGCAGGTCGTGCGTCCTGACCCGGGTTGCCAGCAGCGACTGATGCGCGTCACGCATGGTGGTATCGGTAATGAGTATTTTCTTCTGCTCCAGTATCCAGCGAGACAGCCCCTCGGCGCCCCTCTCACGGAGAATGTCCGTGGTTCCTGCGGGACAGGGCACGGAATTATCGATGGCAGGAACCCTTGCCTCCAGCAAGTCAGCGGAACGAAGCGGCTTGGCAATGCCCGGGGTGCCGTTGACGATGACGTTGCCGAGATAGCTGAGAATCTTTGTTGCCCGGTCCTTCCGTTCTTTCATCACCATCAGTTCAGGATGTTTGTCGATAAAAGACGTATCGCACTTACCGGCCAGAAACGTCGGATGTGTCACGACGTTTTCCAGGAAGCAGATATTCGTTTTTACACCACGGATACGAAATTCCTGCAGCGAACGATTCATCACACAGGCCGCTGCCTTGAAATCGAGACCCCAAGTGCTTAACTTCACCAGCAGCGAATCATAATGGGGAGTGATATGGGCACCGGTGAAAGCGTTCCCGGCATCGAGTCGTACGCCGCAGCCACCGGGAGACCGATAAGCCTTCAGGGTACCGAAATGGGGAGCGAAATCGTTCTTCGGATCCTCCGTGGTAATACGGCACTGAATAGCGTGCCCCCACATGGTAATGTCGTTTTGAGAGGAGATCCCGATCTCGGGATCGGTTAAGCGCAGCCCTTGCGCCACCAAAATCTGTAGCTGAACGAGATTCCGGCCGGTGATCATCTCGGTAACAGTATGTTCCACCTGGATTCGCGGATTCATTTCAATGAAATAGTGGTTCCCTTCCTGATCGAGCAGAAATTCGACAGTTCCGGCATTACGGTAGTTGACATGTCTCGTCACCCGTAAAGCTGCTTCACATAACTCCTCGCGTTTTTCTTGCGTCAAATCGAGAGAAGGAGCAAACTCGACCACTTTCTGATGGCGGCGTTGAATGGAACAGTCCCGCTCGAAGAAATGAACGAGATTGCCATAATTATCACCAAGTATCTGTACTTCAATGTGTTTCGGGTGCTCGATGAAACGCTCAAGAAAAACGGCAGGATTACCAAAGGCAGTTTTCGCTTCGCTACGGGCACTTGAAAGGCCTTCCAGAAGTTCACGCTGATTGCGGGCAACACGCATACCTCTGCCACCACCCCCGGCAGCAGCTTTAATAATCAAAGGGTAGCCGGCTTTGTCGGCAAATGCGATGGCTTCGTCATCATGCTCAACCGGGTTATCGGTTCCGGGTATTACCGGGACCGATGCCTCGATGGCAACCTTACGGGCAGCGATCTTGTCTCCTACCTTGCGCTGCATCTCGGCAGTGGGACCGATAAAAACAATTCCGGCAGCTTCACACTTTTCGGCAAACTCTGAATTTTCCGAAAGAAAACCATAACCGGGATGGATAGCATCGACACCCTTGTCTAAGGCCAGGGCGATGATTTCGTCGATTCCCAGATAAGCGTCAACGGGGCTCTTACCTTTGCCGACAAGATATGCCTCGTCAGCTTTATAACGATAGAGCGAGAGCTTGTCCTCCTGGGAGTAAATCGCAACGGTAGCGATCCCCAGCTCGCTGCATGCTCTGAAAATCCGGATTGCAATTTCGCCCCGGTTAGCGGCAAGTATTTTCCTGAACTTTTTCTTTTCCATTTCTGAGCTCCTTGAAAAAAATAAGGATAACAAACGGCAACAAATAACAACGCGTACAAGCGAATAAAATATTCCTGTGCAGTATATAAGTGTCTTATAAAACCAAAATCACGCATTAAAGTCAACCATCTATCTATCAATGCGATGTATACATGCAAATACCGGAATCACCTGGGATTGAGCTATTATCACCAGGCATACAATAGCACTTTAAATAACCACTACGTCATGGTAAAATTGCCAGGTTTTACGTAAACCACTCGTAAAGGAGTATCTACCGATGCAAATTATGAAAAAAACAGCTCTCCGACCGATTGTCGCCACCCTCGCTGTCGCAATTGCCCTGTCCGGAACTGCATTCGCTGCGCAGAAAAAGAAACCGACATTGAAGAAACCTACGGTATCCGCCGCCACAACCTCAGCAATAGTCGCAAAAGTCAATGGCACATCCATTACCCGGGAAGAACTTGATCGGGCAATGAAATTCATGCTTGCCCAGAGCCAGACAAAACAGGAACTCACGGCAGAACAGAAAAAAAATGCCGAATCAGCTGTCCTTGACCAACTAATATCCGCAGAACTCCTGTATCAGGCCGGGAAGAAGCTAACCATTAGTGATATCGAGAAGCAGGTTGACTCACAGGTTAGCGAGGGAAGGAGCAAGTTCCCGACGCAAGAGGCCTATGATACGGCACTGAAAAAAAGCGGGCTTACGGAAAAGAACATAAAAGAGTTCGCCCGCAAAGAAATTTATATCAACAACCTGATTGAAACGCAAATTGCCTCGAAAGTTACGATTACTGATGCAGACGCAAAGAAATTCTACGACGAAAACGTTGACAAATTCAAACAGCCAGAAACTGTTCAGGCCAGTCACATTCTCATAGGAGTTGACGCAACGGCCTCGACGGAAGACAAAGTAAAGGCCAAAGAAAAAGCTGCGGCACTACTCAAGCGTGCAAAAGCCGGAGAAGACTTCGCTACCCTTGCAAAAGAGAACTCCACCTGCCCCAGCGCTCAGCAGGGAGGCAACCTGGGATACTTCAGCAAAGGCCAAATGGTTCCGGAATTTGATACCGTCGCCTTTTCGCTTAAGCCGGGCGAAATCAGTGAAGTTGTCGAAACCAAGTTCGGATATCACATTATTAAAGTCGTCGACAAGAAGCCGGCCGGAACCATTGCATTTTCCGAGGCAAAAGCTGATATCATCAAGTACCTGAAGATTCAGAAGATTCAACAGGGTATAAATGAGTTAGTGGAAAAGCTGCGCAAAGATGCAAAAGTCGAAATCGTCACCCCCTGAACTATTGCTCCAGGATAATGCTCAAGGGCGCTCCGGAAAACCGGATGCGCCCTTTTTTTAATGCTCCGCATGCTCCAAGCAACCGATGAACCATGCCGCTTGCGCTATTTCGATCAAAGGAGTTTATTCTTTTTTATCCAGAAACATTTTGATCAGATCGATCGGTACCGGAAAGATAGTTGTCGAATTTTTTTCCGCGGCAATTTCCGTTAAAGTCTGCAGGAAGCGAAGTTGCAGCGACATGGGTTCCCTGGCTAAAACGGTTGCGGCCTGGCCCAGCTTCTCCGAGGCCTGAAGTTCGCCCTCCGCATGAATGACCTTTGCGCGACGTTCCCGCTCAGCCTCCGCCTGCTTGGCAATGGCACGCATCATTTCCTGGGGAAGGTCGATGTTCTTTACTTCCACGTTTGACACCTTCACGCCCCACGGTCCGGCGTGGCGATCGAGGATTTGCTGAAGTTCGTGATTGATCTTCTCACGGTTAGCCAAGAGCTCATCCAGCTCCACCTGGCCGAGCACACTCCGAAGAGTAGTCTGTGACAGCTGGCTTGTTGCATAGAGAAAATTCTCTACTTCGATGATAGCCTTTTCCGGTTCAATAACCCGAAAATAGATGACCGCAGAAACCTTCACCGTAACATTGTCATGGGTTATGACATCCTGTGGCGGCACATCCAGAACGACTGTTCTAAGTGAAACACGTACAAGCTTATCAACGCCGGGAATAATAAAAAATAGTCCCGGCCCCCTGGTCCCGGTAAAGCGACCGAGACGAAAGAGCACTCCCCGCTCGTACTCGGGAAGAATCCGGACAGCACTGGCAACCACCATCAGCCCGACAATAATGATGAAAATCATCGGCACATACGCATAATAATCAAAAACAGCATCCATGTATCACCTCTCGAGTTTTAGTGTCCTTACATTTTCTCCACCTTTACCATTAGACCTTCCACCGCAACAACAAAAATCTTTTCACCACGGGAAACCGGTTGGTCGCTCCAGGCATTCCAATATTCTCCACGGACAAAAACCTTGCCTTCCGGCATGATATCGGAGTCGGCATAACCTTTTTCACCAATAAGCCCTTCCTTGCCCGAAAAAGGTTTCCTGCGATGCGCACTGATCGCCTTCCTTATTACAAAAAATGCCAAACCGGTCACCAGCAGAACCGTCGTAACAATAAGACTCAAGGAGACCTTAAGATAAGGCTCGGGCGAATCGAAGAGCAGAATTGAACCAAGGGTCATGGCGAGTATCCCTCCAACGGTCAACATACCGTGAGAAACAATTTTAATTTCGGCAATAAAGAGAATGAGGGCAAGGAGAATGAGAAGAACACCCGCATAGTTGACGGGCAACGTCTGAAAAGCGAAAAACGCCAGGATCAGCGATATGCCGCCGATTACTCCGGGGAGGATCGCCCCCGGCGTTGAGAGCTCGAAAAACAGCCCGAGAAAGCCGAGCATCATGAGCACATAGGCAACATTCGGGTCACCAATGATATCCAGGATTTTTTCCCGAGTGGTCATCTCGTGACGCACAACCTTCGCACCGGCAAGATCGAGTACAAGCGAAACACCGCCACGCCGAACGTTTTTACCATTCAGCTTTTGGAGCAGTTCGGTTCGATCAACTGCAAGAAAATCGATAACCTTTTCGGCCAGTGCTTTCTCTGCTGAAAGGGAAAGACTCTTGCTGACCATCTGCCGAATGATTACCGTATTTCTGCCACGCTCGACAGCTATCCCCTCGACATAGGCCAGCATGTCATTGACCATCTTTTCCTGCATTACCGTATCCGGCTTTTGACCAATGGTGACAGGATGGGCCGCACCAATGGCAGTACCGGGAGCCATCACGCAAAAGTCTGCGGCAATGGCGATTACCGCCCCGGCCGATGCCGCCCTCGACCCGGTCGGAGCCACATAAACCACAACCGGCACAGAACTGGCGAAGATATCCTTGACAATGCTCCGCATGGAGTTGTCCAGACCGCCGGGAGTATCCATCTCGACCAGCACCAGCTTGTCACCTTGGCGAGCCGATTCCTGGAGATTCCTGGCAAGGTAACCGGCAGTTACCGGATTTATGGGACCAGTGACCGACACCAGGCGAATCGAAGCTTGCTCAGCATAACAAACCGTTGCAATAGCCAGCGATATGACAAAAACTAAAGCTGCAATTTTCATTGAATTCCCCTGTAAAGTAGCGTTTTAATTATAACGAAAAAACAATGGCCGTCAAACTGGAGGCTTGCCAGTCACATGGGAAAGTGGTATGTATAGAAAACTTTCATATGGGGGTCTGATGAAAGATCGGGCAAAAATTCTCCTTGTAGAAGATGAAGATCTCAGCCGAGACTCCCTGACCCGACTTCTGAAAATGACCGGTTTCAACGTCAGGGGAGCGGCATCAGGGAAAACGGCTCTCTCCTTCCTGTCTCACGAACAGTATGACATCATTATTACCGACCTTTTTCTCCCCGACATAAACGGAATCGATATTCTAAAACAGGTCAAAGAACTGTCTCCCCATACCGAAGTCATCCTTATTACGGGCCACGCTTCGGCAGAAACAGCGGTCAAGGCAATGAAGGAAGGGGCTTTCGACTATATCACCAAACCCCTGAACTTTGACGAACTTTCCATCCTTATTACCAAAGCACTGGAAAAACGCCAGCTTCTGACAGAAAATGTCTACCTGAAACAGCAGCTACATAATAAATACGACTTCGCGAACATAATCGGCTCATCCCCTGCCATGCAGAAGCTGTTCTCCCGCATGAAGAGAATAGCAAACACCGACTCGACCGTTCTCATCCTCGGCGAATCCGGAACCGGCAAGGAACTGGTCTCACGTGCCCTGCACTTCAACAGCCAGCGCCGCGACAAACCTTTTATTCCGGTCAACTGTGCAGCAATTCCGGAAAATCTGCTGGAAAGCGAACTTTTCGGTCACGTCAAGGGCTCTTTTACCGGCGCGATCAGAGATAAAGTTGGTAAGTTCGAGGCGGCCAATACCGGAAGCATTTTTCTCGACGAAATCGGGACCATGCCGATGCATCTGCAGACAAAACTGCTCCGGGTACTGCAGGAGCAGGAAGTGGAACGGGTCGGGTCGACAAAGACGATTCAACTAGATGTTCGAGTAATTTCCGCCACGAACCTGAATCTTGAAGAAGAAGTAAAGCAAGGTAATTTTCGCGAGGACCTCTACTACCGCCTCAATGTAATCCCGATCCAACTGCCACCGCTTCGGGAAAGGACGGAAGACATCCTTTCCCTGCTCAAGCTCTTCATCGAAAAAAACTGCACGGACATGAAACGTCCTCTCATGACGATTTCCAACGAGGCCCTGGAAATACTTGAGTCATATCGCTGGCCCGGCAATGTGCGGGAATTGGAAAACATGGTGGAAAGGATCGTGGCCCTGACCGACGGCGTGCGCATCACGGCAAACGACATCCCGGCAAATATTCGCGAAGAAGTTCTGACAAAAGTTACCGAACGGGGCGTTGACCTGGTGCAGACGGTTAACGAAATTGAGCGAAAAATGATATGCGATGCACTCCTTCTGGCAAAAGGAGTTAAAGCAAAGGCAGCTGCCATGCTGAAACTGAACCGGACCACCCTTGTGGAAAAAATGCGCCGACTTGGCATAGAAGGCCCTTCATAAGGGAAGAGCTGTCATATCCCCGTGATTCCAGCCGTAGCCCGAGGACAACAAACACAGCAGGATCTCTCGAATGAAAATTGCAGTTCTCTCCGATACCCACGGCAACTATCCCTTGGCAATTCAGGTACTCGACCGTATTCCAGGCCTGGACTGCATCATTCATCTCGGGGACACCCTCGAGGATGCGGATATTATCGAGTGCGCCCTCAGCCTGCCCGTCATCAAACTGGCCGGCAACTGCGATCATGCTCCCAGCGCCCCCCGCGAACTTCTCATGACCGTCAATACCTTGAACATATTTCTTTCTCACGGTGACCTTTACCGGGTTAAAACCGGCATCACAAAGATTCACGAAAAAGCCTCCAGCGAAAAGGCCAGCATCGTACTGTACGGCCACACCCATATCCCTGCCATCCAGGAAAAAGCGGGAATCCTCCTGGTAAACCCCGGCTCGCTCAAGAACGCCGCGCAGCAGCAATCGCTGGCTATTCTCTCTCTCTGCAACGGTGAAGCAGCCGCGGAAATCGTCATGCTAAACGACCATGGTTTTCCTGCACCATAACGCAGCAATCCACCCATTATTCCACAAACTCACCACACACATCATTGCAGCTAATAAGAATCCTTGTTTCGGCAAAAACGGTTCAGGAGAGCTTCCCTTGCCCGACTGGGCGACAGAATAGTATACTGCTCTTCTCCGTTAGTTGCGGCACTAAACTGAAGATAAGCGTGCCGTTTTCATGCAGTTATTGACAGGAACAAGGCAAAGCAAAGAAGGGATACCTACGAGGGAAATGATGGGGAACAGCGGTTCAGAAATACTCGCCCTCACCCAGCAGAGTGGACAACTCATCGATGGAGATCGGACGGACAGTCACGGCGTTGTTCGGTTTTAAAAGAAAAGCGGTAAGAATTGTATAGGAATCGTAATCGAAGGGTCTTTCCCTATCGCGAATCCGAAAAACGCCCTCGGATTCAAATTCGATACTCGCCAGAATTCGCCATTGATCGACGGCAAAGGCTACACCGGCAGCTTCACCGTTTCCTTCCGTCACCAGCATCGGTGAAGAAAACGGCCAGTCGGCGAACAATCGCGAGGAAAAGGCCTCTCGAAATCGCTGATTATAGGATTCCGCAGCTTCCAGGCCAACACAAGCTCCACGGCAGCGCTTCAGTTGTAGAGAAAAACAGGCGCCTTTTCCCTTTTCGATACCGAGCAGTTTCGGACACAGATCGAACATCTTTGCCAAAGAAGCAATCTCTTCCTCAGCCTGCTTTGAGCTACGGTACTGGGCAATGGCAGCATCCGGACGGATAGCTGTTTCCGCAACAACCGAGCAGCGCACTGTTTCATAGCCCGCTTCCGTGACAACTGACTCTGCCAGGACCACTTTGCGCCGCTTTTTCAGACGACGGTTGTAAACCGGTGACAATTCCTTGACCAGATCCGATTCAAGCAGCAGCGCGGAAAGCTCACCAGCGGTGCAACGGGCCTCTATTGAGGTTACCCGGGAACAGAGTGCCATCTCCTTGGCGCTACCATGATCGCCGGCAAAATGGGAAAGAACCCGCTCGCGAATATTGACACTCTTGCCCACGTAGAGCGTTTCGCCCCGCTCCCCGTAAAAGAGGTAAACGCCAGGACTCTCGGGCAGATCCCTGACCATATCTTCGGTAACATTCGGTGGCAGCGAGGGTATTTTCAGAAGTTTGGAAAGGGCCGTGGCAAATGGCGCACTACCGGCCTCCAACCGGGAAATTTCCAGGAAGGCCGCTACGGCCCGTGCATCATCGAGGGCCCGATGGCGTTTTTCGACGACGATATTATGCCGGTCAATAATGGTTTCGAGACTGTGTTTTCTCTGTTTGGGATAGAGTTTTCTGGAAAGTCTGACGGTACAGAGGGTTGGCGCGGTAAACGATATGCCAAGGCGCTTGAATTCATTGCGGACAAAGGCATAATCAAAACGGGCATTATGGGCAGTAAACACCGCCCCCTCAAGAAGATCGGCAATCTCGGAAGCGATCACCTCGAAGCGGGGTGCATCTGCAAGATCATCGACGGTAATCCCGGTCAGGGAGGTGATGAAAGGAGATAGCGATCTTTCCGGATTGACGAGGGAAGAAAATTCACCGGCGCCATCGGTGCGGATAATCGCAATCTCGATCACCCGGTCCCAAAGCGGATTGCAGCCGGTGGTTTCCACGTCGATAATTGCCAGAGGTTTGCCATTCATATCAAAAAGGCCGAAAGACGGAACATTCCGCGAAACCTACACCACCTTTGGCAGCCACCATCCTCCCCTTCCGTGACAGAGCAAACCAGGATCATCATAGGAACGACTGCGCCTGCTGACTGGAGATGTTGACTGCCGGTGGTTATACGTTGAAACGGAAGTGCATTACATCGCCATCCTTGACCACATACTCCTTCCCTTCAAGCCTCATGAGCCCTTTTTCCTTTGCGCCCGATTCACCTGCAGCATGAACATAGTCGGAATAGGCAATAACCTCGGCACGAATAAAACCTTTCTCAAAATCCGAATGAATAACACCGGCGGATTGCGGAGCCTTGGTGCCGACCGGGATAGTCCAGGCGCGGACTTCTTTTTTTCCGGCGGTAAAATAGGTTATGAGGCCAAGCAGCTCATAGCCGCTCCTGATAAGGCGATCGAGACCGGATTCGTCCAGACCCATCCCGGAAAGAAACAGCTCCTTTTCCTCCTCATCCAGTTCCGCAATCTCGGCTTCAACCCTGCCGCAGATCACCACCACCTGGGCACCTTCAGCTTCCGCTAGACGCCTCACCTCGGCAACAGCCGGATTTTCACCGCCCAGGTCGTTTTCGGCAACATTCGCCACATAGAGAACAGGTTTATCGGTCAGCAGGTGCAGATCTCGCAGCAGCAACCGCTCTTCTGAATTCTCGGCAATTCCGCGAGCGCCCTTGCCCTGCTCAAGGGCCTGCTTGATGCGCTGGTAAAAGTCCGCTTCATCCTTCAGTTTCCGGTCACCATTCTTGGCAAGTTTCTCGACCCGCAAAAGCCTTTTTTCTACCGTATCGAGATCGGCAAGTGCCAGTTCAGTCTGGATGATCTCGATGTCCAGTATCGGATTGATCCCGCCATTAACATGGACGATGTTTTCATCGTCAAAGCAGCGAACAACGTGAATAATTGCATCGACACTCCGAATATGGCCAAGGAACTGATTTCCCAGTCCTTCACCCTGGCTGGCACCCTTGACAAGCCCGGCTATATCGAGGATTTCGATTGTCGTTGGAAGAATCCTTTCCGGATTGACGAACTCCGCAATCTTGTCCATTCGGGTATCGGGTACCTGGACGATACCCATGTTCGGATCAATAGTGCAAAATGGATAATTTGCCGATTCGGCCCCTGCCGAAGTCAGCGCATTGAAAATGGTTGATTTCCCCACATTTGGAAGACCGACGATACCGCAGTTGAAACCCATTGCAACTCCTATTTCAAAAAGTTATTCAAACAATTACAAACAAAAAAAACCGACGTTCAACTACTTGTCGGAACACGAAAACAACTCTTTTCCATAACGACTGACGATTTCAGCAAAAAATTAGACATAATACCATAAACAATGTTTTTTACAAGAAAACTGTGCCATTGGCTCCAGAAAAAAGGGCCGCCCACGAAGGCAGCCCTTTCCTTTCCTGCGTTTCTTCACTCTTTGTTGTCATCCATGATTACCAGGCCAGAGTGGAAGAAACATCTCACCAAGCGAGACGGTGTAACTGGTCAAAAGATTTTGTTGCTGCTACTTTTTGCAGTATAGTTTCTTTGTTTTTACGTTATTTGTCTCGTTACTTTCGGCCACTTGATTGGTGTGGTCGATCCTCGCCGAGATGACAGCACCTTTCGGTACCTTGAGGGTGCTTCGATACACGGCCGTTCCACCGGGATTCTGCAATTGTTTGGTCGAGTCAAAACGCCAAATGGTCGATCCGCCCCAGCCCTTACCGTTGACGGCAAGATATACCGCGCTGCTTTCGGGCTTATGTATCGTCCACACTTCGTCAGGGACCATGCCTGACCCCACGTTCCGCACCTTGACCATCACAGTGCAGTCCTTGCCCAGGGCGATATCCTCAATCACCAGATCCGGTCTTGAACCAGCCGGTGAGAAGCCTTTGAATTTAACGTTCACGTAAAAATGGAAATTGTTGTCTTCGCGGCTCTCGCTCACTTCATTATCCGCATCAACTTTGATTTGTATCTTTCCGTCCTCGGGCCCAAGATATGCTTGAGTATGCACGTTTTTTATCTCTTGGGGACCGGTAGACAGATTCGTCTGCTGGCTCACCAGCGAGCCATTGAAGAAAATCTTGTTTTTGAACGGTCCCGGCACGGCCACCCCGGCGTATTCCCTGTACGAATAGTATAGATCAAAAGCCGGTTTGCCATTTGAAACGAGAAATGCATCATCGGGAGTCAATGTGATGGTTTCGTTCCATTTTACCAATTTCTTGTGTTTGCCGATTTTAAGAAAACCGTACATCCCAAGGTCAGGTTTTTTCTCCGAACACTCGACTTTAAATCCGGCTTTATTCGACGTAACCTGCTGAGGATAGACGACCTGAATAGCCTCCCAACCCTCGTAAACCGGAAGTCCGGGTCCCCCAAGTGTCCAAGTCGTGTTGACCGTCCGAATGCCGGGCTTATCGAATTCCAGGGTCTGAACAGGAGCATTGGCGCCATCGCTGCGAATGAACTTGTACTGGATTTTACCAGGGGCTGAGACGGAAATCGTGCCGCTGAATTTGATCAGCGCCGGACATTTACCGGAAAAGGAAGTTGGGGATGCCGTCAGGTTGGCAGTTATTTCCGGCGCAGCATAAGCAATTCCCATGGTTGACAAAAGAATGACTAGAACCAGGAACCTTCCAAATGCACTTTTCATACAATACCTCCTGTTTGATATCTTGGAAAGAAAGCAGCTGAATTAATGCGATTGAAACGCTACCCGATCTCTCCAAACAAAAAACCATTCCAACAGCACAATACTGCTGAAAACGGCTTTTCCAAACTTCGGAATTCACATAAACCCTGTCCGGCGGCAGGAAATTATTAGCATTGACTTATTACACTTTTATCATCACGAATGTCAAGACGTAGTTCTTCACCATATGAAATATCCGGAAGAGCGTTTCACATCGATTGCCAAAAACCACTCCCGGGTCTAAACGGGAATTTCTGGCCGATCAACGTGGTTCACATGGCATGACGAGGAAAAGAGAAGGAGGAAATACTCACCAATATATGACAACAGGGAGGGGTTGAGCAAAGGAGAAGAGGAATTACGAGGGACTAGAGTGTCGCGACCGGAACACGAGCTTTCCGCTTGCGACGACGACGGGGACGACTTGCGCCCTGCCCCTCCCCTTGCTCGAGTATCGGCGGGACAACCTGACCGTTTGCGTAGCGATCCCACCAGGCAAGAACAGCAGAAGACTCTCCCGTCTCATCACACCGACAGCGGAGATAGGCAAGGGCATCAGCGAAAGAGGACCGCGCAAGAACAGATTGCGGACGTTTTCCCGGAATCTTTCTGAATCTGCTCTGCAGAGCCAGGATCTCCCGAACCGCAAGGGAAACTCGATGAGGAATAGCAACCAAGGATGCCTGCTCACCGGCAAAAGCGGCCACAGCTGCATTTGTCGCATCCAGCGAAGAAAAGCCCTGCTTGCGGTTCTCCGCTGTCATCTCTTCCAGGTATTCACCAAACATCAGTGACAACATGAGAGGAGCCGAAACGGAATCCCCGGCGGCGATGCGGCGGTCGATCCATTGAAGGTTCCAGCCAATCCGCGCATGGGGAAATCCGTTGGTTTCCCTGTCAAGCCAGCCGTCGAAACCGGGAAACAGGGGCCCGACAAGTCCGCCAAGGCGCATGAAATGATAGATCGATGCCCCTTTCCCTGACAGAAAAAGCTTGAGCACCTCCTCGTATAGCCGAGCAGGTGCGGCACGGGTGATTGTCGGAGCAAGCTCCTTAAGGGCTCGCCAGGTCTCTTCTTCAACGGTGAAGCCCAGTGACGCTGCAAACCGTACGGCGCGCAACATTCGCACCGGATCCTCAACAAAACGGACTGCAGGGTCGCCGATGGTACGAATGAGTCCCCGTTGCAGGTCTTCCATGCCGCCGACGAAATCCAGAATCGAAAAATCGACAATATTATAGGCAAGCGCATTAACGGTAAAATCACGGCGCCAGGCATCATCAGCCGGTGAACCGAAAACATTGTCACGCAACACCAGTCCGTCTTTGTTCACGAGACGATGTGGCTGAGGCACGCTATCTTTCCCTTGGACTGCGACTACCTGTTCCTCCAATTCGCCGGGGGAAGACCCGCGAAAGGTGGATACCTCAACAATCTCATTGGCGAAATGGAGATGGGCAAGTCGAAAACGACGTCCCACCAGCCGGCAGTTACGAAAGAGTTTCTTGATTCTTCCCGGCACCGCATCTGTTGCAACATCGAAATCCTTGGGTTCGCGACCAAGCAGGAGGTCACGGACTCCGCCGCCCACCAAGTAGGCAACATGACCGTTATCCTTGAGGCGACTCAGTATTCTGATGACATTCTGGCTGATCATGGCACGGGAGATAGGATGCTCCTGCCGGGGAATAATTCGCGGGGGCTGTAACTGTTTCATATCCGGCAACGTAGCACACTATTACTGAAAAATCAAACACTTCGGCCCATTACCAGAAAAGCAAAACAAGCTTCTCCAACCAGACCGTCAGCCCACCCAGCCACCGGGGACACTCCTTTCACTTTACCTTAAGCGGAAAGGTGTGGTACCGTAACTTCCCCCGATTAACGGTATTGCACCGATAAAAACGCAACTCCATCCGGAAGAAAATTCCACGGAAGGAAACAATTAATAGATGCAGGAATTGAAGTATCTGGCCGGGTACCCCGATTCGGTTACGACTCAGGTTTGCCAGCTGATAAACGAAAACAGGCTGGGTTCATTGCTGATTCGAAAATATCCAGCAGCACACGCCATCAGGACCGAAAAGGCTCTCTACGACTTCACCATTGGCCTGAAGAACGAGTACCTTCGTACCTCACCGCCGATCAGCAAAGTGAGCTATGATGGAAAAATCAATGTCATCCATCATGCGCTTGGCACCCACACTTTTGTTTCACGGGTGCAGGGAGCGAAGCTGAAAGCAAAGCATGAGATCCGGATCGCTTCAGTTTTCAAAGAAGCTCCGCTGGATTTTCTGACGATGATCGTGGTCCACGAATTGGCTCACCTAAAGGAAAAAGAACACAACAGGGCTTTCTACAAACTCTGCGAGTACATGGAACCAAACTATCATCAGCTGGAATTTGACGTGAGACTATTTTTGACACACCAGGACCTGTCCGGACCTCTGTACCGCTAGTGTCGACTACAACAACATTCTGCTCAGCATAAAAACAGTTAACCAACCAACAAGGGAACCGCTAAACGAAGATAAAATCACCCGACTCACGGAATCACCTAGTGAAAAAGGAGTTAATTTTGGAGAACAAGAGGCGTATTTTACGAAGAAACAAAGCGATTGCCGGCGGACTCATGATAGCAGCCGCCATACTGTTCGTCATTGCTCGCTTTCAGCAGGGAATCGGCTATTGGGAATGGGTTTCGGCATTTTCCGAAGCAGCGATGATCGGTGCCCTTGCCGACTGGTTCGCCGTTGTCGCCCTTTTCAGGCACCCCCTGGGAGTACCGATCCCCCATACAGCCATCATCCCCAACAAGAAAAACACGATTGCCGACAGCCTTGCAGAGTTCATCCGCGACAAGTTCCTGGCAACTGACGCACTGATCTCGAAATTGCGGGGACTGAATTCGGCCGAACGAATTTCCACCTTTTTATCATCGGAGAAAAATGCCGGCAGCGTTGCCTCGGGGGTAAGCCGCGTCCTGGTTGATTCGCTGGGGTTCATTGATGACAGCCGGGTGAGAAAGATAATCCATGCCGCAATCAACAACCGGATAGAGAAACTCGATCTTGCCACAACTGCCGCACAGATCCTCGATTTCCTGCGCAAGGAAAATCGCCACCAGAACGTCCTTGACGATGTTTTGCGACGCTTTGCGGCATGGCTTGCACTCCCGGAATCACAGTCTAAAATTGCCACAGCCATCGACAAATGGATCAACAATGAATATCCGATGCTGAGCAGGATGATCCCCAACCGCGACCAGTTCATGCAGGGTGCCGGTGAAAAAATTGCAAACCGGCTTAACACATTTATCCAGGAAGTAAATGCCGACCCGAATCACGAACTCAGATCAAGGTTTGACGAAACCCTCAACGAGTTCACTGAAAAATTGCGACACAATGAAGCTCTCCGGGACAGGATTGCCTCGATAAAGCAGGATATAATCACCAATCCGGCTTTATCAGAGTACATCAATAGCCTCTGGTGCGACCTGAAAACCTGGCTGCAGGATGACTTGGGCAATCAGGATTCAAAGATTCGGGAAAAACTTGCCAACACGGCAATGGCATTGGGACGCACACTTTCGAAAAGCCAGGACCTCAAAGACTCCATCAACGATCACCTTGAGATGATGGTAAGGAACTACGCCGACAATCTGCGAATGGGCTTCGCCCGACATATCTCCGGGACCATACGCCAGTGGAATGATGAAGATTTCGTCTCGGAGATCGAGTTGAGTATCGGCTCGGATCTGCAGTTCATCCGCATGAACGGAACTCTGGTCGGCGGCATGATCGGCTTGATAATCCACGCCATTTCGTTAATGCTCGGCTAGACGCAATTCAGCATCGCACCAACACGAACATTACGATTTTCAGATAAAAAAAAGCCCGCGCAAGCGGGCTTTTTTGTCTATTCAAATCATTCAACTAGCCTATCATGACAGGGTATCCCGCGCCTGCAACCAGCCCGGGAAACAACTTCTACCCTGACAAAAAACCTCATTCATGCATACAACCGCTGTGTACGGCCTTCCCCATGTTGCTTACACTGGAAAAGGACCCTCTGAACTCGGCGCCACAGGAGTAGCGAACAACTTCCATCCTGAAATTCGGCTTAATTTCATCAATGAGTGTTTCAATGGCTTCACTACCACAATCGATACAATTCTTACGCAGGGACTTCATCTTCTCTCCTTTTTTTTGAATATACTTTTCCGGGAATGGTAAAAAAGCAACATTTGCGGCCCCTTACCCAGAAAGGGCGCACAACGTCGACAAAAACTCACGGGGCATAGTGCTGCAGAAGAAGAAAATACCCGTTGAGATTTGCATCCTGGTTACATCCACGTCAAAACTACTCAACAATGATTAATTGTTCTGCTTGGCGGGAAGCGGACAACTCGTTGTTGCGAAGACTTCGTGGCTGACGCTAAAAAACGGGGAAGCACACGCTCCCCCGTTGGAACTTACCTTTATACACTGAATCAAAAACAAAATCAACCCATAATTCGAGCTATTTTTCCAAAACCTGCATTAACCAAACACAACAATGCCCATCGGGCTGCATACGGCAGACATTATCCACCCAACTCACCCAGCAGCGCGTCAACCGCCTGCACGTCTGCCATATTCCGGAACTCCCGGTAACCGTCCACGCGGTCAGGATCCAGTCCGCGATAAAAATGGGGGCATTTTCTGCGAAACCCCAACAGGGCTCGATTCGTGGCATGGTCCAGCCCTGCGGCATTGACCTGCTCAGCACGCAACCGCAGCCGGGAAACGATGGCAAAGCCAAGCTGAAAGAGCCTTTTCAGATACTCAGCCTTCAGAATACTAGCCGCCTTCTGCTCATCTCCACCGCTGAGATGCTCCAAGGCGATAGCCAGGTAGCCGTACACCCGCTGCAGAACCGATGCCATGACATCATGGTCTGCAAAGGGTTTTTCTTCGGCAACAAGTGCCGTATTCACAAGGCAGAACAGCTCCACGGACAGTCCCTCGGAAGCCGCGGCACTCATCGCCCGCTGAAAGAAGGAGTCTCCTGCCGGAAACGGAGCCGGACGATGTCCTTCCACATCAACGACTACCGGCTCCTTACCGTCCTCAGCCACAAAAGCTTCCGGATCCTGGTAGCGATAAATCTCGAGGGCATGCTCCCGCTCGGGAAATCCCATATCGGCAAGCCTTCCGGATCTGAACTGGAAACAAAGATCTTCCAGCTCGCTCTCGACCTCGCTCCGCGTTGCCTGCATCAGTCGCAGATATAAATCATGCTCGTTTCGGAAGATGATATCGATAAATCTTCCCAGCAGCGGACCCTGCTTCTCATCACGGAAGGTAATATAAAACATGTTGTCGAACGTTCTGTCCCATTCGGCACGGCGTTCCTCGTCGGAAAGCATGTCGCCGATCCCGCCACCCACAATGAGCTCCTTCGCACAGATAAGAAGAAGCAGCTCGAAATCCATACGGGTAACCTGCTCGACAACACGCTCCTCGCCCGCTGCCATGAGGTAGCCTATCCACTCCAGTGCCTTGTCGCGGGAATACGTCAAACCATCCCACAATTCGACATCAAGGAAAAAGTCGTACTGATCGGGAGAAGAAAATGTGACAAAAGCCGCTGCATCCTCTTCACCGAACTCCTTCACCAGCCAGTAGAGTTCCTGCGGTTCCAACGACCGGGCAAGGCTTTTCCCTTCCGGGTCACTCAAGATTAACTCCGCCCTGTCTTTTGTCCCCAGTTCCCGCAGATGAGCAATCTTTGCAGCAAGAGAAAGAGACCCTGTCTTGCTTGAACGTGAAAAAGGGATAATCTCAGCCCCTTTTTTATTTCCAGTATCGGACATCTATATTCATCCTTTCTTCATATTTCATTTGCATTTTCGTAGCGTAGCATATTTTCTCAAAGTACGCACAGAGCAAAAGAGTGTCAAGAGTTGACCGATCAGCTACTTCGCACATATTCCCAAGGCAAACTATTGGTACGTCAACTACTTTTACTCAACACTTAAAGTCTTGCCTTAACAGCCAGCACCTCTCTTGATCACCAGTGAAGAGATTTCGCCGTAAATACAGACAAACCCAAAAAGACTGTTACGTCACAATCAACGGCCGATCTTTAAAGAAGTCTTTCCTGAGAGCAGAATTGACAGCCCCACCACCACCGGACCTCACCACATTGTCACCCGCTGAGCCTACAAGACTTGGCTCACTAGTTGAATAACAAACAGAATCAGGCGTGGCCAGAAAAGAGCACGGAGTCCCGCACATCAGTTCTGTTTCAGAAAAACCTCTCCCTTGAGCAAAAACAGAAACCAAGCTGTTCGTCCCGTCAAAAGATTTTGGGCAGATCAACAACCGTTACGAAAACCAAGGAAAGGACAAAAGAAACATGCGGAAAATATCCAGGAAGAAAATTCAGAGAGGGGCGGGATCCTGCAATTAAACGAGGACGATTCGTGAAACACGTCACACGGCAAGAATCCCGTGCGGAGTACTGGCCACACGGGATTCTTACCAAACTACCTTTACAGCCCGGCACACAAGGACTTCAGGGCTTTCTGTGGCCCAGCAGGGGCAAAAACAATACGTGTCGGTAAATCGCCCAACTTGTCCGCCGCGCGAAGCAGAAAGCTGAGTTGCGAAACGTGCTGCACCAGATGTACTTTTTCTCCACCGTCCGTGACGCCGACAAATGTTATAAAGTCGGGCACCGAATAGCCGATTTTCTCTGGCCGAAAATCAATTTCCTCACCAAATGATGCCAGGCGCATGGCAACCTCCTGGCAACCTCCCAGTTCCGCCTCGAACTGTTCGACATACTCACGGATCGCCTTAAAGACTCCCACGGCAGAACTTTTCGATGCTTGCGCCGCCTCGCAGATTTCGGCCTGCATTCTGTTCATGTGATCGAAACCGGAAATGGGCGGGACGGCAATACTGTATTCAGTCATGATCATCTCTCCTTAAAGGCTCGCCCCTACAACCGGTCGCTGAAAAAGCAGGGAAGCAGGGAAACAATGGGATATCGACAACTTGCGATGGTTTCTGCCTATGGCATAGTGCTTTGTTTGCAAAGCAGATACAAAAACTGACAGTTTTTTTGCTACATAACACTATCGAATTGCAACATCAAATACTAATTAGCCGCAAAAACAACCGAAACCATAAATTGCGAGCATCAATACTGTAACGAATTGTTATTATAAGTCTTATTTGTATCCAAGCAGATTGCAATCGAAAAGCATGAAAAAACCGATTTCCAGGAGAGTGAGTAAAAACGGTGTAAAAAAGGAACTCAATTCTGGGGAGCAATACATTCAAAAGAATCGTTTCGGGGGTTATTGACCAGAGAAGAAACCGAATACATCTCCAGTAGCTCGGATGGATAGGGACTGTACAGCGACTTCAGCTTTTCCGATGCGGTAATCGCCCGGTCAAGCCAGATCCCGTACTCTTCGGGACGGATGATAACCGGCATCCGGTCATGAATTGTCCGGATCAGGCTGTTTGCAGTAGTAGTAAGGATCGAGCAGCTATCGAGGACCTCGCCTTCGGGGCTTCTCCAGCGCTCCCAGATACCGGCAAAAGCCATAATCGAGCCAGTCCTGGTCCGGATATATAAAGGCCGCCGGTTCTTTCCCTCCCCTGCCCACTCGAAAAACCCGTTTGCCGGAATAATGCAGCGTCGACAACGGATCGCCTGTCGAAATGCCGGCTTCTCGTGGACAGACTCGGAACGGGCATTGATCAACCGACCGGTAAGGGATCGATCTTTCGCCCATGAGGGGATCAGCCCCCAGCGGAGCTGCACAAGCTGGTTACCTGCTTCCGAGCTGCGTACGGCAAAGATCTGGCTGGTGGGGACGATGTTGTAACGCCGGGGGGTATCCGGCGGTGCAGAAACGGCAAAAAGCTCCTCAAGTACCCTGGAGGGTATGTCACAGACAAAGCGTCCGCACATGGTAAAGGTCTCCATTTACAGCTGAGGGTAGCTAGACATTCGTTGCTCTGCAGACATTTTCATGTAATGAAAAAATGCGGGAGTAACCGCACGTGTCACTAGAAAAGAAGCCCTATCAGACATGTCTATGGCTCCAGTCATGGATAATACGTGTGGAAAGCACGGGTAACGAAAGAGTACCATCCTTAGTGATGGAAGCAAGTGATGAGTGGAGGCAAGTCAGACGAAGTGACGAATTTCGCGGAGGCCCGATTGACAACCCTCCGGCCAGGGTTATAGTTAATAACGACCATTCCATAATAAGGAGGCTTCGCATGGACGTATTAAAAGTATATCAGTACGCCTTGCAACGGGAGTTTGAAGGAAAGCGTTTCTTTGAAGAAAATGCCGGGCGGTTGAGCCATTCCGCGGCAGTCGGCGCGTTCAAAAACCTGGCTGCCGAAGAACAGAAACATATCGATTTCATCCAGGATCTGATAGACCGTATAAAGAAGGGTGAGTCCCCCAACCTGTCCATGGCAAAGGAAATGCAGAACGAAGGTTTCTTTTCCCAACGCGCGATTTCCGAGTCCATTGACAGCAAAACGTTAGAAGCAATGGTTCCCGATCTGCCGATCCTGCGCATGGCATACCTGATTGAGCGCGACTTCGCAGAATTCTATGAAAAAGCGGCGAAGGAAGCCGAAGGGGAAGTAAAAGAAGCCCTGACGATGCTGGCAAGCTGGGAACACGGACATGAGGAACTTTTTCAGCAGTTCCATGACAAGGCCTTCCAGGAATACTCGAAAATGCCATGGGGCGGGTAATTTCGCACCCTAACCCATCACATTCAGAGTAATCTATAGAAATGGGCGACACGCACGTGTCGCCTTTTTCTGTAGCGGACGTAACGACATAAACCTACCCGTCATGCCTTGAATAGCCAAAATATATTGATAAAATCAATGTGGATGATACAGATCATTCGTTTGGCCAATACCGTTTGGAAGGGAGGATTCTGATGGGATGTGAGAAGTTGAAGAGTCTTCTTGCCGGCATCGGTCTGGCTGGCTTGATGACAGGGGTGGCACTGACAAGCCCGGGCATTATTCATGGCAGCAGTGGTTGAGGTGGTTCATCCGGCGCAGGTGGCGCCACGGAGAAAGCGACGAGTGGTTGAGGCGGGTCGACGGGTGCCGGCGGCACCCAGAACGCGGAAAAAGCGATAAAAGCGGCTCCGGAACAGAAGTCCATATCGTCGGCAAAAAAGAAAACTTCCGTAAAGAAAAAGAATTTACTCAAGAAAACAACTGCACCACAGGCTGCACCGACAACCAAGTGATCAAGCATCGCACGGCCCGGTTCCGAAAGGACCGGGCCGTCTTGCCATTCGAGATCTTCGCCAATGACCATAACCGAGAAAGCGCCATACCGCAAAGAACTGGCCCAGATCCGGGAAGCCCGGAAACTGGCAAGCACAGCGGCACTACCGTCGCACAACGACATTCAGCACCTTACCGTCAACCCTTCGCTGCAGATTGTCGCCACGCCCTGGCGCGGCCTTGCTGACCAGTTTGAGCGGAAATCTGCCGCCAGGCCACGGCCGGAACCGGGAGAGGAAATGGTTATGGTGTGGCAGTCTCCCCATGACCGGCGGATTCATACCGAAGCAGCACTCCCGGTCGACCTCCTTGCCTTGAAAATCGTCGTGGAAGAAAGAGAACGCCGGATCGCTGCCGATGAAGCAAAGGTCACTGTTGGGGTTGTCGACAACGCGATCCGTCATGCCGTCAAGCGGGGACTGCTGCTATCACCGCCGTCACGGATTCACCGCCCCCGATCGTTTCATTGCACGGTTGACGACGAACGGTCGCTCTCCGCGACGGTGTTCACCCTGCAGTGGCACATCACCCAGCAATGCGACCTGAACTGTCTCCATTGCTACGACCGAAGTGCCCGGCAGGACGTGGAACTGGGAGCAGGACTGCGCATTCTTGATCAACTGAGAGACTTCTGTGTCAGCCACCATGTCCGGGGCCAGGTCTCATTTTCCGGCGGCAACCCTCTCCTCCACCCCGACTTCATGAGCCTCTACCTCGCCGCTGCCGATCGTGGCCTCGCCACGGTAATTCTCGGAAACCCCACCTCCACCCGGCAACTTGCAAAAATCGTGGCGATCCAGATGCCGGCCTATTTCCAGGTGAGCCTCGAAGGGCTGGAACAGCAGAATGACACGATTCGCGGCACCGGGCATTTTCGGCGAACCCTGGAGTTTCTGGAAATAATGACCGAACTGGGTATTCCCAATGAAGTGATGCTGACTCTAACCCGGGACAATCTGTCCCAGGTTCTGCCGCTTGGAGAATTGCTCCGCAACCGTACCGGATCGTTCACCTTCAACAGGCTGGCACTGTTCGGCGGAGGAGCGAACCTGGCCCTGCCGGGCAGGGAAGAATACGCCGCCTTTCTGCGCGACTACCTGGCCGCCATGCGGGATAATCCGGTGCTTGCGCTGAAGGACAGCCTGTTCAATATCGTCCTGGAAAAAGAAAATCGGCAGCTGTTCGACGGCTGCGCGGGGTTCGGTTGTGGGGCGGCATTCAACTTCGTGGCACTGCTTGCAGATGGGGCGGTTCATGCTTGCAGAAAATTTCCTTCGCCCATCGGCTCGATCAGTCAGCAATCACTGGCCGACATTTATCACGGGGAAAGTGCAAGCGCCTACCGGGAAGGAAGTGCATCCTGCCGGGACTGCAGGTTGAGGGCCGTCTGTCGGGGCTGTCCGGCTATTACGGCCAGCTTGGGCGGTGATCCGGCACATGACCGCGACCCCTTCTGTTTTCGCGAGTGACAGAAAACCATGCGGCTGAATTGATCCCTACCCTGGTGCACCTTTGGTCTTGCGTTCTTCTTCCTCCAGCAACACCAGAACCGACCGGGCGGCACGCTGTTCCGCTTCCTTGCGGGTCTTGCCGGTTCCCCGGGCGAAACATTCGTCCGCCACCCTGACCGTTACCGTGAAACAGAGATCATGATCGGGCCCGGTTACTTTATTGAGAAAATAAACCGGTGGGAGGCAATTCAGGGCATGGGCCAATTCCTGGAGCTTGGTTTTGTAATCCCTGGTATCGTCCTCCAGCCCCTCCCC
>JAQUHN010000273.1 GCA_028683555.1 Geobacteraceae bacterium
TCCCTCTACTTTGGTGACTATTAACGGTCCAAAGGTGACCCTGACAAATCCCACCATTACCAAGACAACGGCGTCATTACAGGACGTATTCTGGATCCAGGACGCTCGGTACACTATTAAGTCGTCACCTGGAGGGCCAACTACAGTCGAGTTGGACCTGACCTGCGCTGATCCCGAAGTCAGCGCCCTTGACAGGAGCTTGCCGAATCCAGTCGCGCGTCCCAACATCTGTATCTCGAGAATCAACGCTAGGTCCATAGCTGTACAGCCACCGGATTCGCGACTGTTGGACGCCAACGGAAAGCCTCGGGAGACGCTGAACAGTCCACCGATTGATTTTTCAATGGATGCCTGGCCACGCGATGAGAAACTGGAGCGAACGTTGCTGATTGACTACTTCGACCGGAATCACGCGTTTCGTAGCGGACTGTTTTTCGATCAAAGCTTCACGGTGAACCTGGTCGAATCCAGAGGGCTGGGCACGGCAGCAGCAAATGAGGGTTTGGACGGATTGAACTGTCCAAGAAATGAAGTTTCTAATGCTACTCTTTTGGATTTCACTCGGTGGTTGAAGAATCCTGCGCTGTTTCGTGCGATCGCGACGCATGCGGATTGCCATTCTACGAATCTCCGCGATGATGACCCGAACGCCGCCATAGACGCTGCTCTCGTGGATAGAGAATGCGGCGGACATCCCTGGCGCTGGATCGAGGAGAACGGTAGGTACATTCCATCGTTTAAGGGCCACTACACAGGCGATCTGTACCTCTATCGAACACTATGGGAGAACCGGCAGTTGTCAAGTATTCCACCAAGTCTCTTATTGCATGTTGGTTGTGATGTGGGTAGTGTCGACCATGATAACCTGCCATATGACAATCCCTTGTATGGAACCTTTCAGAACGCTGCGAGTTTGTTGTTTTATGCGAATCAACTTGCGGTGCTGTGTCGTGTCACTTGGTGGAATCGAGGTCCGATGGGTTTCGGAGAGGCTTTTGGCGCATCTGCTACAGCGGTGCTGGGTGATGGCTGGAAGGCAGTATTTGAAAATGTTTCGCAGGATTCAATGTTGGCTCAGCTGTCCACAGAGCGAAAGCAAAGCTATATATGGAACGTGGTCGGTGACTGGACGCTCCATAAATACTACCCTGCACCCTATGGTGAGGGAATTAACTATGGTGATGGAATAGTTGCCATCGATCCGTTAGCTCTTGTGCTGCGACATGACATATATCTTAAACTCCACCTGCCTGATCCGCCTCCCGTTGAGGTAATCCAAGAGTATGTTCGCAAATGTGTCAGGAGGATGACCCCTGAGGAAAAGAAGCATGCCCGCATCAGAGCCAAGGCTTTGAGTGCGTACGTAACGGCTATGGAGAAGGAACTCAATAAGCCATCGCGGTAGGGAAATCCGAATTTTCTCGAAATCTGTCCCGGATTTTCCCCAATGGATCAAGTTTGGCAGTTGACCCGGTAGAAGTATCTAGATGTTAGACCAATATCTAACACAAGCTGATGAGTTCCCAACCAAACCATTGGATTTGCCCGAAAATCCGACAGGTCAACGGCCGACTCGTGGCGTACGCCCGGCAGTGCGCATAACGCGAAAGCGCCGTATGATCAACCCTGGTGATTGATCGTTGATTTGGAGGTGCAAGTCCTCTAGGGACCCTGATGGTATGCGTAAACCTTCCGACGGCACCCTTCTTCACGTGACCAAGCTGATTCACACGATAGTTTGGGCCTTCTTTGCATCTTGCATCGTTGCCATACCGCTCTTTGCATTTCAATCCGCTTTTCGAATTACCGCCATGTTAATCGGCATAGTCCTGGCAGAGTGTCTCATCATCATTTTCAATGACTGGAAATGTCCACTCACTCCAATTGCCGGCCGATTAACAGAGGATCGTCGCGACAACTTTGATATCTACCTGCCGGAGTGGTTGGCTCGTCACAATAAACTGATTTTTGGGTCTCTCTACATTGCCGGGAGCATCTACACGCTGGTTCGCTGGCTCGCTACCTTCTAAGGGTCTTTATATCGAATCCACTCACGAAAGCTCTCAACTCTTATCCGCTTCGTCTCATCCGACAACGCCCGGCTTCGACGGGTTCTAACACTACAGCCTGCGGCTGTTCCGCCGGTTAACTGCCCGACCCTTCCCTGATCAGGCTAGTTTTCTTCGTTTTCCTCAAAGGTGCACAAGCCCATCAAGCGTAATGCCAGGGCGTTTTCGATCGTGGTGGAATAACGCCAGGTATATTGATTGTTGGTTACTTTGCCGCTCTCCAGGCAAACACATTTTTCCCACAGTTCAGCGGGAAGACTCCTGAGCTTGTCTCGCTGGATGAAGGTAAGTAGAATTATTTTCTCCATGCTTTTCTCCACGGCGTGATATCTCCATTCACTCGTTACTCAAGCGTGGCAATTCTGCCGAATTTCGGCTTGAAGCAGTCCGGGAGGTCCCGGTCTTTGGTTGTGCTGATCCACAAGGTGGGAATGCCGGGGTCGGCATCGGGGCTTTCGCCCTCCAGGTCGGTCAGGTAGATTATGCAGCCGGCATCGGGCACATTTGTCACCGCCCATTCAAAGGGTGGGCGCAGGTCGGTGCCGCCAAAGCCGACAGCTTTCAGTTTTACCGGGTATTGGTCAGGGTCAATGGTCTCGGTGCCGGAAATCTGGCTGTCACAGTAAACGACATGAACGGTAGTCGGATAGCTTTGCAGGATATCGTTCAGTTCGGCCTGAAACTGGTTCATCTCATGTTGTTCAATGGACCCGGATGTGTCTACCGCCAAGACAAGGGGTTTAAGCCCGTCCGAGCGAAGACTGGGCAGGTAGATTCCACCCGCTATGTGTCGCCGGTTGGGGTGGAGCCAGGAGTAGTCATTGCGGGCCGTGTGATCGATGAAGGTCCTCAGCATTTCGCGCCAGTCCAGGATTGGATGAACCAGTTCGTCAACCAGGCGCGCCAGGGAGCCGGGCAATTTTCCCTGGGCTCTGGCGGCCTGGGCGGCCTGCTGTATCTTGATGGCAACCCGGGCTTCTTCCTGATCCCGCTCATTCTTCGACAGCGGCTTGCCGAATTCGTTCTTGCCATCTTCGAAACCGCCGCAACCGCCAGGATCTTCAAAGCGGTTGCCCTCTTTTCCTTTGCCTTTGTCTTTTTCTTTCCCCTCGCGGGACAATCCGGGCAAGTCATCGTAAATCTGTTCTGCGGCAAGGTGGTCGTACTCTTCTTTATACAAGGCGCCGGGCAGCATGTTGAGACCGGCTTCCTTGAGTATGCCGTTGATGGCATAATCGCCGGCTTTATTGAATCTGTCGAGATTCCGGCCGCTGCGCCGCAACGGATGGAGATGGGCGACATGCATGACCAGGTGCGCAAGAACGAACACCACCTGATCGACGTGCAACGAATCGATAAAGGCTGGATTGTAGCGGATTTCCTTTCCGTCGGTGCAGGCGGTTCTGGTGGCGGTATCCTCTCGCAATCGCATC
>JAQUHN010000080.1 GCA_028683555.1 Geobacteraceae bacterium
GGTGCAGGCCGCGACACAGGAACCGCACAGGGTGCAGCGCTCGGTGTCGTAAATAACCTTCCAGGGAAGGTCGTTGCAGGCCAGATCGTTTATTTTTACTGTTTGCATCGCCGGACCTCCAGATTATTATCAACCACGACGATCTCCCGCTCGTTGGGGTAGATGTCCGTTTCCCAATCCCTTTCCGCAAGGATCTCGTTGATGCCGCAGACCTCCGAAGAAAAGACCACCATGTCGTCGGTATGTCCCACCACTATCGGCCGGAGCTTCTTGGCGTCGCAGCAGACCCACAGGGTGTGATCAGGCAGGGTTCCGATGATGGTGTTGGGACCGTTTATCTCAAGGTGCGCCAATGACTGGCGGATAGTGAGCAACTCGTCACGGTCTTCCCGCTTAACCACCTCATCGAACGGTAGCGGGGTAATTATGTGCTTATAGTATGAAAGCGGCCACCCCAGTTGGCGGTGCATGTAGTGCATGGTATAAAGGAAGCACTGGGAATCGGATTCGAATCCGATGTAGCCGGGGTTAAGACTGGATTGAAAGTCCTTGTTCTTCTGATAAAAGGTGTTCTCACCGTTGGCCAGCGCAACGTACCCCTGCAGGAAGAAAGGATGGGCGGCGTAACGGACAATGGCGTAATTGGTGTTCTGTCGGCACTGGGCAGTGATGACCTTGGCGGTAAAGGAATCATTCTCCTCCCACAGTCCGAAAAAGGTGCCGATATCACGGGGGTCACCAATCTCGTTCAAGGTGATGACATCCGGCCAGAATGAATAGACGAATCCGGTTTCATCCTTTTCCATGGCGGCACGCAGCTGCAGACGGGTAATAGTGAGCAGTTCTTCCTTGTCTTTCTGCGAGGCATTTTTATACTGCTCCGGATAATCGAATGTGCGGAAGACGTAATTGGGCAGGGCCTTAATGTCCATTCCCGGCTGCCAGTTGGTTTCCGGAACCCACTCAAAGACCTGGCGGAAACCGATTGTTTCCAGCATTTCTTCAGCAATTTTCAAGCCTTCGTCGGTGCAGGCAAGGGAAATAGTGGGAAATTCCTTGAAGTCCTCGAAAATCCCTCCCAGGTTCTGCATGACCATGGCAAACCCCGAATTATCATGACCTTTCTGCTGAGAATTCATCAGTTTCAAGGCCTTGCTCGGGTGCACATAGTTCAAACTTTTTATCGCGCCAATGCGACACATAGAGCTTTTACCTCCAGTTTATGCGCTACTTCAGTCGCCACGGTGTAGCAACCGGCAGCTATGTAGTTACAATCTTTCGTTCCAACAGCGAATCCGTCCGTCACGGTGAACAGAAAATTCCAAATACTGGTAACCCAGCAACAAAGCAATTAAAGTGCCAAAAGATGACGGCCACTGACCAGAAAAGCAATAAATCGATTTATCAAAAACATATTAGTGAGTTAGATGATTTATGTAAAATTTGGCAGAAAAAAACGAGGAAAAAAATAGCATAAAAGCGGCAATAATTCGTAACGATGTTTATTTTTTATATACTATTTCGTGTAAAATAACTACACATTTTTGTTCTCAAACTTTTACCACTTCAGATCTACTTCAGATCAGCAGCACCGCAAGGAGGGAAATCGCGCCTTTTTCAGGCAGCATGGCTCACAGACACCAAACTTCCGTTACGAGCTGACCTGCATTTGCAAAACAAGAGAAACCGGGGGATGGGAAAACGGGAAAGAAAAAGCAGATACGGTGAACCTGCCAACCGGAAAGGACACGAAAAAAACAGGAAAGGATTATCGTAAGAAAACGGGTTTCCAGTCACCGGGACCTGTCGGCCCCGGCGTGGAAAATTTCGGCATCACCGGCACACGAGACCGACCTGTCCCTAGGCAGCAAGCTATTTTCTTACAGCCACCCGCTTCCGCAGGGAAACAGGCAGTTTTTCCCACATAGCAGTGGTGGTGACAAAAGGGGGATCAAAGGGTGGCTGCCCGAAGCGGGCCAGGACCTTTTGCCCGCCCTGGGGATCGAGCAGGTAGCCTAGAAACAGCAGGGCCGCCTCCGCATTAGGCGCATCTTTCAACAAAGTAATGCCATAGGCAACGAAACGCCCCTCCCGGTTGAGGTAGGTTCCCGGTTTTTCACCCGTCACCCTGACCTTGGCCAGCCGGTAGAAAGCGTCATTGGCCGGGTCACTGAGGTTGATATGCGGGTCCAGAGAAAGATAGCGAAGCTGGTGCTGAAGCGCAAGAGAGCGATAGGTCCAGATGTAATCAATGTCTCCATTTTGCAGCAATGCGGTAAGGCTTACCGCCTTGTCTCGCAGATTGGCCAGCGGCCGGTTTTCAAGCAACCGCTGATAGAGTCCCGGCTTTTTGTAATAGCGTTCAGCCAACTGCATGACCATCAGGCTGCGATAGCCTCCCGGGTCCACATTGGGATCTGAATGCCCCCAACGCACTCCGCGTCGCGACAAAACAGAAAACCAGTTATTTCCATCGATTTCCTTTGCGAAGCGGCTCTGATCAGTATAGGCCAGCACCAGTTCGTTGGTGGCAAAGCGGATATCGAAATCAGCCTTTGCCGGAATCAGGCTCTGATCAATCACCAGGAAATCGGCGGAAGCCATCAGGTCAGCCGGTTTGCCCACTTCGGAAATAAGCCGCGCCATACGGGTGCTGCCGCCGGCTTCCCGCTGCACGTCGATCTTTGGATAACGGGCCTCGAATTCTTTTTCCATGGCGGCAAAGGGAACCGTCAAGCTTCCCGCATGAAAAAGTATCAGTTTTCCGGAAGGCTCCGCCAAAGCCGGGCTTTGCAGCAGAAAAGCGTTCAGCATCAGGAACAACGCGGCTACCAGAACTTTTTTCATCTTTCCTCCTTGAACAACTAGAATGCGTGCAGCGCCGCTGGCTCAAACCCCAGAAAAACCATGTCGCCCTCTTGAAACCCTCCCTCAACCATCGCTCTCCGGCTGAGAACGGCGGAAAAACGGGCCGCATCGCAGCGTACGGTACACTCATGCCAGAACCCGGCCGGCACGATCCTTTCGATGGTTCCGTGGCAGGTCACCATCGGCGCCGCAAAACTCGCCTGATGTCGCAGAACAATATCTTCCGGCCGCAACGCCACGTGATCAGGGTTGCCAACCACTTCGCCCGGCAGCGGACAGCTGAGTCCCGCGAATTCCAAACGGTCATCGCACCGCCGACCGGGAAAGATGTTTTTCATGCCGACGAAACCCGCAACAAACGGGGTTGCCGGCCGCTGGAAGACCTCCGCTGCCGGGCCGACTTGCTCCAACCGGCCATTGCACAGGACTCCGATCCGTCCGGCGAGATACCTGGCTTCATCGAAATCATGGGTAACCATCAACAGGGTAATATCAAACTGTTCGTGCAACTGCTTGAGTGTGTGGCGAATTTCATCCCGAAACCGCGGATCCAGAGCAGCCAGCGGTTCGTCCAACAACAACACCGTTGGCTGCACCGCAAGGGCCCGGGCCAGGCTGGCTCGCTGTTTTTCTCCGCCACTCAGATTGAGGGGAAGCCGGTGCAGGATTCGCTGCAGATCCAACAAATCAATCAATCCGTCCAGCCACGATGGCGCAGGCCGGTCAGTCGGAGGGACATAGCGCAGCCCGAAACGAATATTTTCCAATACCGTGAGGTGGGGGAACAATGCGTAATCCTGGTAAACAATGCCGATGTTTCGTAATTCCGGAGCCAGACGCGTCACATCCCTGCCAGCCACCCGGATGCTGCCGGACGTGGGCCGCACCAGACCGGCTATGGATTCCAGCACCACCGTCTTGCCCGCCCCGGTCGGACCAAGCAGGGCAAAGAACTCACCACGTTCGATGTGCAGCGAAATCTCGCGCAACTGGAACTCGGGCCACACCACCGACAGGTTTTCCACGGCAATCATGGCACTCTCCGCATGGGCCGGGCCACCAATCGCATTAGCAGAAAAAGCCCCAGGCAAGCCAGAATCAACCAGACTGCCACAGGCTGGGAATACTTGAGCCCGTACGCAGTGAAACGCTCGAACATCAGTACCGGAGCAATCATCGGATGATACGCAACAATCACCACCGCACCGAACTCACTGACCGCCCGAGCCGCACACAGTATCACCCCGCATAACAGATGCCGCCAGGACAACGGCACCGTAACGCGGAAAAAGGCAGAAGCCGGACCGGCCCCCAGACTGCGGGCCACCCGCTCGAAGCGGACCGGCACTCCTTCGAAACCGGCCTTGGCCGAATTGATATAAAAGGGTAGGCCGACAAAAGTCATAACCGCGATAATTCCGGTCACACTGCCCATAATGGTCACGCCGAGACTGGCCATGACCTTACCCAGCCAGTGGTTCCTTCCGGCCAGGCTGAGCAGTGCTATCCCCACTACCGGATGGGGTATCATGATAGGCAGGTCAATGATGCTCTCCACCAGCTTCTTGCCGATAAATTCATGCCGCGCCAACAGATAGGCCAGGGGAGTTCCGAACAGGAGCGATAAAAAGGCTGCGGCACCGGCCGTATAGATGGATAACCAGAGAGAAGCCAGCACCTCCGGGTCACGGATGGTAGCCAGGAGGTCGGTAAGGCTCGGCTGCGTCACCATGCGCAGCAACGGCAACAGGATGAACAACAGAATAATCACGCTGAAAAATCCATTCAGGTAAAAAAATCGATTGCCCGGCAGCAGCCGTATTCCTTCACCCCCTGGACGGACACGACAGGTATTTTCATGGGACGGTGACATAACTATCCTGTTGAGAACCTTTGACAAAACCTTTAACGGCAAAAATACCAAGGCACCACTCGAAGTTCAGCAGCAACGGGAAAAACTGAAGACCACTGTCGATCAAACGAGCGCATGCACAATCTCTTCAACAACCGCACACCCACTCGTGCGCTGTAGCCGGTTGACTATAGCGCTTGACAGGGACCATTGTCAAATCCAATTGTTTCCACGCCATGTTGAAACAACGCAAAAACAGAAAGCCGGGCCACCGACATGATTCCGCTCGTCAGCAGCCCGGCTCAATAGCATCTTGTCAGTGAGGATTGCACCTCACTGACACCTACTCCAGGTAACGGTCTAGCATTTCCCCCGCCAAATATCTGTCAGGTGTTATCAAATCAGCTTTCGATCGTGCAAAATTCGGGGCAACTACGGCAAACAACTCTACCGGGAAGCGTAGTATCCGGACCTGATTATCTTGTGCATTGGATCATTATCTGCTCGAGCCAGTTCTTCCAGCTTCCTCTGAATGACTACACTTACCAGTCTGTCGCTTATATTCACGTACTCGTCAACAGCCAGGTTGGAAAGAATTCGTACACTTTCCATATCCTTGCCGCTAGCCGAGCTTGCCTTGGTTTGACCCTGCTGTCGCAACCAAATGTTGCAGGAGGCAACCAGTTCGTCTTTTTGTCGTTCCAGTTTACCCTGACTCGCCAGGAGGCGTTCCGCTGTTGCAGCCAGATCATTGCATACCGAACCATCCGCTACGCATTTTCGGAGTTGCTCTTCCGCGCTGGAGAAAAGCTCGGCCAACTCTCCACACAGCGCAATATACCTGTCGAAGCCAGCCAGAATGCCCGGCATTGGGCCACCCTGCTGCGGCTTTCCTTTTCCGGACGAAGGCATGCCGTCTCTCAACTCCATAACCAGCAGCTTCATATCATCCAGCACATTGTCATTATTGCTGCTGTATAGTTTATTTCTGACTTTTCTGATATTCCACTCGAGGGCCTGCCTGGTATTTGCGTCACAATAACTTTTGTTGCCCTGCAAACATTTCGCCACGACCCTGTTTGCAACAACGGAACGAACGACCGCATCAGGATAGGTCTTAACGGAACCGGTATTGATATTCCTGCTGAGCGTGGCATATTCACTAAGGCTGTCGTCATAGGGATACACGGCAATCGCTTTCAACAGCAAATCAACAGATTGATTATGCAGTTGCATGTTGCTATTGAATGAATAAAGAGTACGCTCCAGCCGTGACAGCCGCTTTAAGGCGTCAGCATAGGCAAAATACGCCGAATCAGGAACCAACTCCCGGGAACCGTCCGTGGTCGCATAAGACTCGAACAGATTTACATATCTTTGCAGCGCTTTTTCAGCGGGAATGGAATTGTCCATGACGCTCTGGAAATCATTCTTATCCATCTTCTCCAGATAGTAGTCAGCCAGGAGCAGCGCGTTCCGCCGCATGGCGTTCCAGAGATTCTGGGCGCTGTCAACGTATACCTTGCGATCAGCGAAACGTAATCGTTCCCACCCACCAGACTCTCTTTCGGCCATGCCACGGTAGAGAGCCAGCGCCATACCGAAGTTTTCCTTGTCCGGGGCTGCCGCCAGAGCAGCCACATCAGACTGGGGAAGAATGTCCTGCATCCTTGCCAGCCCCATATTGACAAGTTCCAGCTTAGCGGTAACGGCCGTGGCCTTGCCCTGCCACGTCCCGGCCCAGTTGTTGGCCAGTTGCAGATATTGGCGTGACTCATTGAACAAACTGATGACCGGCTCGCCGCTCTGCTTTGCATCAAGAGCCTGTACCAGCAGACGGGAAAGTCTTTTCCCCTCGCTCAGCGCGACCGCATAGTTGAGACGATAGTTATCGGATTCCGGACCCGACAGGTATTTCCGCACATCGATGATGAACAGTAAAAGCCCTTTTTCCCTGTCAGTTATTGCCTGTGCCTTACTCCTGGAGCCTAGAACCCATACTGCCGGACCAAGACCTTCAAGCTTGCCCATCTTCTTCTCCAGAATAGCTCTGGTGAGAACCAGGTCAGCCAGATTCCAGGCATAATGACGCCGCTCCATTTCTGCCGGGGAGGTCTTTCCGGCTTCCAGCGGCTCTTCCCAGAGAACCACGTCATTCAGGATCTGATAAGCATCGGACTGGAAAGCAATGGAGTTGTTGTTCTCGATATCTGCAAGAGCCCGTGGATAATAATACCAGAAGGCAAAATCGGTATACATGAGCTTGTTGGCAAAGGCATCACTCAGGACAACAGCTTCATCGAGGTGCTTCCTGTCACCCGTCTGCAGATACAGCACTGTTCTGGCGGCAACAACCCTCCGGTATGTCTCATCTTTCTGCAAAACACATTTGAAGTTGCGGGCAAGTTCGGCCGGAAACGCCTCGGCAATGATCGTTTTATTGATACATGCTCGATTCATGACGTTTTTAGGATCCTGAACGAGAGCAGTGGCCATCGGGGCGAGACTCACACCGTCCAGGCGACTGAACGAAGAAAAGGTATCTTCACGTACAATCCTCGACAACTCTTCGGCAAGAATCTGAACGGTCTTTGCAGAAGCTCCCTGCTCGGCAAGGTCTGTTTCAATAACGGCCTCGCGAGCGCCCGGCGAGAGCTTATCGAAGATGGAGCGTGCCATCCGACCCTTCTTCTCCTGCAACTTGACAATAAAGCCTCGCGCATCAAGGAAGTCGCCGGCACAGTACCGAAACGGCCCGCAGGAACCGTTATCCGTTTGCTTGCCGGTATAGACTGCAGGGGCAGCCATGCGGCGATCCCAGGCTGCAATATAGTCAGGAAGTGCTTGCCCGATTTGTGACTGATACCTTTTGATCTCATCGGCAAGATCGGCCCTTCCGCGCCAGGTATGGGAGTAAATACGGTCCAAGACCTGGTCCCACCCCGGAGCAGGAGCACTGTCCGCAGCATAGGCGAAAAAGGGAATTGAACACGTAATCAACGCAACAAGTAAAAGGATACGGATAACTCGCATATGTTCCTCACCTCTAGATGTGTTGTCAGGCTTTAGAATCCGTTATTCAGGCGGTTCGAATCATGCAGCAGAGCAGTGTAGTTGGTAGCCTGCTGAATCTCCTCGAGGTAAAAATCTTTCAGGAGCCGGTGAACCGGATGATCCGGTTTTCTCTGGAGTTCTTCCCGCAGTTTCTTGAACGTAGAGAAATAGACCGGCTGTTTCTTGACAGGTGCCACGGTAGCCGTCTCCTCAGGAGCCACTACTACGATCTCGGCGATTGAGTCCCGATATTCGCGGATGGCCACTGATGAATCATCGAGCGTCCCCTCTTCGAGCCAGATCCGGACAGCATCTGACTTCCTAAAACGCTCGGCAAGGGGCAGATAGTAATCAAGGAAGAGATTATAGCGCCCGTCCCGTTTGAGAACTGAAGCGGTAAGCATCATCTCCCGAGGATTGAGAGGAAACAGTTCCGTTGACTGCATCCGGTGCAGAAACCAGAGGTTATAAGCCGTGACATCAGTGCTGTAGCTATACGTTTTCATGTAGCCGTAGGCCAGTTTTTCCGATGCTTCGGCGGCCCCGAAATAGGCGAAATCAGGGATAACATCAGGCAAGTTTCTTTTTCTCTGTGAAGAAAGAAAATCGAGATATGAATTCAGTACCACCTGCATTGGCGGAACCAGCGTGTATATTTTCTGTGGTTCAGCCGTATCGACCAGTTGCATCATGTAGAAATCGCCGGTCCAGAGAGAAAGCTCCATTATTGCCCGCCAGAGGCGATGGGTGGCTTGCAGGTAGGACTCTCGATCAGCGTATCCGGCCCTTTTCCAGCCGCCTTCGGTATAGGTGGCCACATCGTTGTAGACAGCCATGCTTTTTAGCAGGGTGGACTGACCATCATGTGTCGGAAGCATGACAAAGAAGTTGTATGACGGAGCACTTTCGTTCCCTTTCAGGCGTTCAATGGCAAAGCTCGTCGTATCGAGGTAGTCGATAACAGCATTTACCGCACCACTGCTTCTGCGCGATTCAGCCCATTTCAGCGCGTAGTCGTTGAAAGACCTCGCATCCTCGAAATACTTGCGCGCCTCTTCCGTCATCCCTTCGGCGTCAAGCTTGGCAGCGGCAATCTGCTGCAGACGTTTGGCTTCGATGGCCGCCACGGTAAAACTGAGCCGATAACGGTCGGAATCCGGCGCGACAAACCCTTCATTAATCCGCTCCACCAATGTCGTCAAGTACTTCCCTTCCGTCTCCTTTTCCTCCAGGTCACGTTGTCGCAACATCAGGAACAAAGGCCCCAAGGCATTCAAATCGGCCAGCTTCTGATCAATAATTGCCCGATTGACAACTAAATTGACCAAGTTGCGATAATGGAAAGGAGCGCTTTTCATCTTGCCGGCATCGCCTTCCTTGCCGGCCAGTGCCCCCTGTTCGAGGTACATGATGGCATTGTTCCAGACAGCATAGACTTGGACGACAAATTGCCGGGAATCATTGTTTTCCATCGCCTGGAGTGCCTTGACAAACCCCGTCCAATAAGCGATCTCCGGCATTGCAGTCTTATCTTTGAGCTTTTCCAGTGTCTGTGCCGCCCCTTCCAGGCTATCGCGGTCGTCATTCTGCAAATAGTCGACAGTCTGGGCTATGGCCAACCGCAAATAATCCTTTTCCTGGTAAACGGGTTGCTGATCCTCGCCCCGCACCGTAACGACGCCGGCGGCGGGATCAGACAATTTCTTGTTCCATACGGTGATATACGCTGCCAATGTTTCAGCCAGTTCCTTCTCACGATTTTCCCGCCATTCCGCAATTTCCGACCTCTCCCAGTAGGTAAGCTGTTGCGCCACATCAAGATACGGACCCCAATCCCTCACCACGGCAGACCCCTTTGACGATGACGCTAAAGTCGGAACCTTGCCGCTCGAAGCGGTAGACACCCCCTTGACAGGAGATTTCTTCTTTTTCGGGACTGCCGCGTTAGCAGCCGTTCCCAACAGAAGACAGCACATGATGATAATAGAAACAAACCGTACGTCAGTTGGTCGTAAGGCACCTGTAAGCATATTCAAGTTCCTCGCATCTGTTGGATGGCCTTCGGCCTTTCGAAGGGAAGATCATGAGATTGAAGGACGAGACACGCTTCGTCCCCTTGAATTGAAACTCTCCTTTATTATTCACGCAACTCTGCCGCGCACCGATGACACCGAGGACCGCTCGGATATGGTCTTCCTCTTCCTGCGGGCTCGAACAAATTTCCAGACTCATAAGCGAAACGCCACGCACCAGACCGACAGAGGGAGACCCTTCTCCGCCGGCCGATGACGATGCGCCGCCCCTTCCCCTGGTGGCGACAACAACAGGTCCGCCGTCGCCCGAAGCTGTCGCGCTGCCGTATGATCGTCCGCGGTTCGTCACCGGCCGAAGGACGACACCGCCCCCTGTTGCCCCTGCCGACGTTGTGCCGCCGGTCACGGGAACATGCCTGAGGGAAGCCACCCGGTAACCGGCGGCAACCGGGAGATCAACTGCGGCGACGCCCCTTGTCCTGGTTATCGAGACCCCGCCGGCAGGGGTACCACTAACTACGCTTTTTCGACCGATGCGAGTCGCCGAAGGGACGCCGATTCCCGCTTCCGGACGCACTCGCTCCCGCGCGATACGCGGCGCATAGTCCGCCACTTCGTCAACCCTGGCAACAGAAGGCCGGACAATGGAAGGGCGCACTGCTTCCCGCGACGGAGGGCTCGGCCGTTCCATGGGCTTTGGTACCGTTTCCACCGGTTGTCTGTCCTGTTTTACCGGAGGCTCGATCTTCGGCAGCGGCTGCGGCTCAGCAAGAACGGTTTTTTCCACCAGGACAGGTGACTTCTCCATCAGGCGGCTCGCGTCGATGAGCGTCATCTGCCGGGAGACAGGAGGCACCGCAAAGCGAATTACCAGGATTGGTATCAGGATCCAGAACAACACCTCCAGAACCCTCAGCCAACGGGGATCCGGAGCGGATTCCCGGCACGGGGCAGAAACGAGTACCCGCGTCAGTCTGTTTCCGCTACGGCCATAGCACATGCGAATCAGTTCGTTCATGAGGCTTTCTTCTCTTCGTTGATATGGACCACGGGATTCGCATCCTCACGCCACAACTTGCTGATCAGGGCAGTCACCTGGAGAAGATCGCTGCTGAACGATTCCGGAAGCGGCACGATAACGGGGCGGAGTTGCCCCTTCTTCTCAGCGAAAATGGCCTGCAGGGCAGCGCGTAGTTCCTCCTGGTTCATTGCCTCGCTACGGGTCATTTCGTTCCCGCCAACGACCCTTGTCAGCCGGAATGGTCTGTCAGAATGCTTCTCCACAAGCACCTGGCGGTAGTCGCTTGAGACCCTCATGGAGATCAACTCGGGATTATTTGCCACCGTCGGCGCCGGAAGACGCATTTCCGCCACCGGGGTGCTGTCCGTGCTCATCCTTGCCAACTGTGTGTAAACCAGTAGAAGAAGAAAAGCGACGTCCGTGAAGGAAAATAGCCAAGTATGCCGTCGTAAGTGTCTCATAGGTGTTTTTTCCTCTGATCAGAGCTTCACACTCAGTCCGCGATCCAAGCTTTTTCTGGATTTCATGACCAGCAACAGCACGATTCCCTCAAGGGAAACATAATAGAACAAGGCAAGGAACGTAGACCACAGCTTGGTACCTACGGCCCCTTTGTTCAAGGCATTGCCGGGATCGCCGGTGTAGAGAAAAATGACAATCATGCCGGCGACCGTCCCCCACAAACCAATGGGAGGAAGGAGATTGGAGCAGAGGGAAATCTTCTCGATAAATTTTCCATGGAACATATTTTCCGCAACCTGTCGCGTGGCATCATGGAGAAAGGGTCTCGGTGGGATTTGGCCCTCGGACTGATCGGTCTGGACCGTAGACCAAAGAATCTTGGCCACACTTTCCGCAAATCCGTCGCTCGGCGTTATCTCTTTGTCTTTGACCCGCTCCAACTGAGACATATCGGGCGGCCGGAGATAGAGGAAGGCACGCAAGGCCATGAAACATCCCAGAATAAAGATAATAGTAGTCAGTGACATGGATACCCTGAGCGACCATACGTTGAAGGCTGCCGGATCGATTGTTATGAATCCCATGAATTCCATAATCTTTACACTCCTTACTTAGTTTCCATCCGGAAACCCCGAATTTAAAACTTTTGGTTTTCAATTCGGAAACGAAGTATTTTTTTCCTGGCAAGGAAATCAAGGAGTTGCGCGGAGGCGTACCCAGGTACGCCGTACAAGCAAGCCCGCGGATTGACACAGCCAGGGCGAAAAAGAACCGTTTCCGGATGAAAACTACTTAACCTTCGCGGTTTTCGTCAGCTCAATGTCAAGCTGCCTGAGTCCTTCATCAAGGGTTGTCGTCTTATCGGGAAGCTCTACGGATATCTCCTGGTAAGAGCCAAACCGCTGCTTGATTTCGGCCAAGGTCTTCCTGGCATCATCATTCCTGTCCATGCTCATGTACAAGCGGGTCTTTATGAACATGATTTCCGCGGTGAGACGGGCAGTCTCGAGAGTCGAATAGCCCTCATTCTGGGCCAGGAGATTATCCACATGCTTCTTCAGGAAATCGTCTACCGGATTCCGCAGCTGATTAAGTGTTTTTGTCTCGCCGTTATTACGAAAGTTTTCCGCAAAAACCAGAAACGATCCGATATCCCCCTTGGCAGCCTGAAGGCGGCGCTTGAGAATCAGTTGATCCTCCTGCGCCGGCGGTGGAAGCAACGCCGTATTGCTGCTCGCTATCGGGCCGTCCGCCAGCGCGGAGCCGAAGAAAACAAACAGTGATAAAACCGCGGTTAAAATAGCTGCCTGTGTTCGCAATATGAAACCAATACTTTCGTTCATTGACAAACCCCTGTACCCATGTATTTAATGGCTGATTCGGTCAAAGAAATACTTTTTCCCACTCTTAATCAGCAAGAACCCTCTCCGCCGCCGGAATGGGACAAACTGGCGGGAGAACAGAAAACGTCAGGAACAAACGCGAAAGAGTCAACTGGAGAGCTTGCAGTTGTCCGTTTTCCGCAATTTCTACTACAAAGGAGCTGTCACGATAATCTTGAGACCGTTTTCGATTTCTTCAATCCGGTAGGGAAACAACTCGCTCTGTTCAGCATCGAGAACAACCCTGAGAGAGTCCTGATGCCCACCAAAGCGGACCGTGGCGATGCCCAGCTTGTAAACCAGTATCTTGTTGGTCCCCATTCCATTTATGGTGTTTGCCATGTCCAGGACCAGCCTGGACGGCTGAGAAAGGGAAAAGGGCCGGTAATTGACGGTGCGTCCGGCAGTCTTTATCACCAGTGCATCACCCTCTATTTTCATCCCCGTTATCATGGTCTTGCCCGCCGGAACCCTGTCAACCGTTCCTTCCCAGCTGGTTGCCCCTTCCTCCACCGGAGCCGGCAGCGGAACCGGGACCGGAACTGCCACTGCAACCGCTTCCTCTTCCTGGGTAATAACCCGGGGCTCTGTCACCGCAACAGGCGCCGCCTTTTGTTTCGTCGCGCCGAAATAGTAGGTCACTCCAAGCATGGCTTCGGCATTGACAAATGTTCCTTCACCAAATGTGATGACCGGGCGCAGATCAGCCCGAAGTGCAAAGGAGTCGGTAAGAAAAAACCTGGCTCCGCCGCCCACCGAAAGGAGCAGATCGGTACGGAAGTTATCTTTGATGCTGGGCATGTCATCGATGTAAACAAATCCTGCACCGCCTGAGACATAAGGAACAAATCTGCTGTCGGGCAAGATGTTATAGACGGCGTCAAGCCGGAATGCATAGCGACTTGTCCAATACGATTCGTGTAGCGACGATTTGGACAGGACGTAGTCAAAAGAGCCCTCAAGACCAAAATGTTTGGTAAAGTCGTAACCGAGCTTCGCCGAAATTCCCGGACCAAATTTCTGATGCTGTTGACCGTCGGATAGATAGCCTACCCCGCCAACAGTTGCCGAGAAAGTCCCTGTACTGAGTTCAGCACATACTGGTGATGCAGACAAAAGAAAGGCTACTGCCAACCAAACCACTCTCATCATTTCTCCCTCCACTCCCAAGCTTGATTATTTCCCGTAAACAGCCAACCCCCTTACAACTTTGATGCGTTTTGCATAATAGCAAATTTTTAATAATAATCAATAAAAATAAATTGTGCTAATTTATGTAATTTTACCAGATATAATGATTCAGTTCCCTTCACTTGACTTAAGTAGCGACAATCTATTTCAACTAAACTGCTCGATCATTTCCAAACAAAAATGCCAGGCTACCGAAACACCTGCATGGTGCCCGGCAAACCCGGCTGTTCTGACAAGCACCTCCGGACGCTTAATGTCACCCCAAAACGTGCCACCCTTGCGCTTTCTTCACCGACAAAACCAACCGCCCCCTCTGCAGCGCCAAACCAGAAAAAAAACAGAAAGCCGGGCCATCGACATGATCCCGCTCGTCGGTGGCCCGGCTTTCTGTCGCCGTGCTCATACTACCTTCAATGTATCCAGAAACCGCGAAAATTTCCGCTCGGGGCCGGAACAATATACTCATAGGGCACATTCTATTGCTTCAATGCAGGAAAGCAGCCAAATCCACCACATTGCCGACACGTTCCGGGCAAACACTGACATATATTCACAAACGAAACAAATACCTTCCTGACGCAGCAAAGGGATGGCGATTTAAAAATTGAACAGCTTGACACGTGTAACGACATTACTTAAGCACATCAACACCAACCCTGATTCAGCAAAACAGCTTCCGCCAACTCAACGGAAGCCTCTTCAGCAAACACCCTTTCCAAAAGGACCTTCAGACTTTCCTTCTCACGCTCCGGATCGAACCTGGCCGACTCCCGTTGACATCTGGCTACCAGTTCTTCATAGT
>JAQUHN010000274.1 GCA_028683555.1 Geobacteraceae bacterium
GCACCCGGTTTTCGTCAGGATATTTTCTGGTATAATTTTAATAAAAAATCTGGGGGGGTGACTATCCGATGAAGATCTTGATAGTTTTTTACTCGATGTACGGCCATGTCATGCAACTTGCTCGGGCCGCGGCAGAAGGCGTTGATGCTGTTGATGGAATGGAGGCGGTGCTCCGCCGAGTGGAAGAATTCGAAACAGTGGACAGGATCATAGACGGAAACGAATATGCATCGCAGATCCGCGAAAAACAGCGGGAAATCCCGGTCTGCACCCTGGATGACCTAAGGGACGCAGACGGGATACTGTTCGGATCACCGACTCGTTACGGCAACATGGCGGCGCAGATGAAGCAGTTGATCGATTCGACGGCCGCTCTCTGGCTGAAGGGAGAGTTGGAAGGAAAACCGGCCGGGGTGTTCACCTCGACGGCATCGACACATGGAGGTCAGGAGACAACCCTGTTTACCATGATGGCACCGCTACTCCATCTCGGAATGATTATTGTCGGGGTTCCCTATTCCGTTCCGGGAATGCTTCATACCGAAGGGCGCGGCGGCACCCCCTACGGAGCATCCACGGTTGCCGGCTCGCGGGGTGAGTTAATCCCCACTGCCGAGGACTTGGAAATTGCCCGGGCACAGGGGAGAAAAGTGGCGGAGATAGCGAAAAAACTGCGGGGATAACATCTGCGATTGCCCAGAGGATAGATCTAATTGCCTCCCATCCCGCTTTCACGGGCATCATGGAAGTAAACGGTAAATACACAGAGCATTCTGTCAGAGTTGGGCTGAAACAACACGGTTTCGGCCCTCTTTTTTTGCCAGGTAGAGGCACCGGTCAGCTTTCTCGACCAGAGTTGCTGCCATGGTCATGTCCTCCTTCTGGCTGGAAGGAGTAAAACTTGCTACGCCAAAGCTTGCAGTAACACGGATTTCAACGTCATTCACAACGACCACATGACCGGCCAGCCTGGCCCGCAACCTTTCAGCAGCGACAAGGGCGCCGGGAAGAATTGTTTCAGGAAGCACAACAACGAATTCCTCCCCTCCATAGCGGGCAATCCAGTCGATTTCCTGACGAATGGAGATACCCATCAGCCAGGCGCTCTCCATGAGAACCTGATCCCCGGCTGCATGACCGAATGTATCATTGATGATCTTGAAATGATCAAGGTCAAACATGATAAGGGAAAGCGGGCGTTCAAAGCGGAAGGTTCGTTTCACTTCATGAACGAGTCTTTCGTCCAGATATCCCCGATTGTATACCTTGGTGAGGTGATCCTTTACTGAAAGTGCCTTGATTTCCTCGTAACTTTTTTTCAAGGAGCTTTCAAGCGACAGTATCCGATCGGCGGTCTTCAGCCTCATTGCCAACTCGGCCGGGTGTACCGGCTTGACCAGGTACTCGTCAGCTCCGGCGGCCAGGCCACGCACCATCTCGTCCTTTGAATCCTGGGCAGTAAGCATCACAACATAGGTGTAGCCCTCGGAGCGACGCTCCCGGATCGCGCTGCAGAGTTCAAGGCCGCCCATTTCCGGCATGACTAGATCGGTTATAACTATGGGAAAATGATTGCTTTGCAGCGTTTCCAGGGCCTGGCGCCCATTCTCCACGGCAACCACCGGATGACCGAGGTCTCTGAGATGTCCCTCGAGAATCGTCCGCATCAGCAGATTGTCTTCGACTACCAGCACAGAATAGGTTTTTGACTGTTCAGCTAATGGTATGATCATGAAAAAACCTTCCTGTTAGTTCATTCTCTTATCAATCAGGAAACAACTCTTGCCGGAATTCTTGGCGCACGCTTTCAACTCGGCCGCCACCTCAGCAACCTTCCCGCAGTGGTTAATCTTGGGGTTATCGGTCGGCACAACTGCGATGGCAATCGCCAACAGCGGAAAACGTTCCTCGTACCCCTTGCGATTCAAACCGAGGTAATAGCCGTTGTTCCGGTCATCAGCGTCGAACAGGTCGAGCGCAATAGCGGAAAAGTTATCGACAATGGTGGAACAGACGGCCTCGGCTCTCTCCATGGAAACGATAAAAACAAAGTCATCCCCACCGATATGGCCGGCGAATCCGCCCCCGGACTCCTTGACCGCATTGAACATTATCCTGCCGAGCATGCGCAACACTTCGTCACCGCGGGCAAAACCGTAGACATCGTTGTACGGCTTGAAATTATTGATATCGATATAACAGACCGCCAACGGTTTACCGATTGCCTTATCGATGGCATTCAGCACCGAGGCATTACCAGGCAGCCTTGTCAGCGGATTGTTGTCAAATACCCGCTGTATTCTGCACAGAGATAGCTCGATGCGGGCAAAAAGCTCCGTATACTTGATGGGCAGAAAAACAAAATCGTCCACCGGGAAATCATCCCAGGGAAAACAATCGGGATCCGGACCGCAGATAAGGCCGATCACCGGAATTACACTAAAAAAACAGTCACTCTTCAAGCTTTGAACGAGATTACTGATATCCTTGTCCGGGGCAGAAAGATCGATAATTATGAGATCGGGCGGGTCTGAATAGATAAAACCGAGCAGTGGCGCCAGATCATGGTGGGTTAAAACCTGATACTCGCGGCTTTGGAGACGGATTGCCAAAGTTGAGGCAAGTGCCGAGTCGTGAGAATAGAGCGTGATTCTACGTTTTTGTTTCATCAGTTGACTGAATCTCCAAACTGAAATTTTTCGTATCGATCAGCTTTTCTTCAAGTTCCTCAACGATCTCGGCAAGAACCGCCTCTGTCATGCCAAGCCTGTTCCAGGCTTCCGGCTGGAGGGCTGGAACGAAATCGACGCCACCGGAGCCAAATCCGCTGGCTTTTATGAGGACATCGGCAAAGTGAACAACAGCGGTCTTGACCTGATGGAGTGACGCAGCTGGCACATCATGATGAAAGGTAATCGGCACCACCAGTTTCTCAGGCAGGTTCCAGCTTTTTGCAAGCCATCCGCCAACCTCGGCGTGGTCAGTATCAAGAATTTCACGCTCGATCTCCTGTAACGGAAGACCCTTTTCAGATGCACTGTCAAAAAGTTCATGATATTCGTCCTGCAGCTTGATCCGGACAATAACCTTGCCGATATCATGCAGCAGCGCGGCAGTCGCAATTTCCTCGCATTCCGGAAGGTTGAGTCGTCGAGCAATAATATTGGCGGCAACACCGGCACCCAACGAATGTTCCCAAAGCCCGACGGCACTCTGCTCCATGATGGCAAAGATTGACGAACTGAGCACGAGACTTTTTACCACATCCACCCCAAGCAGAATCATGGCATTGGAAATGGTCGATACCCGGTAGAAACCATAGGAAGGAGAGTTTGCAAGTCGCAATATCCTTGCCGACAGAACCTGATCCGAAGAAACGAGTCGAGCCATTTCATGAACGGAAGACTTGTTGTCTTCCGCAAGTGAATTGAGCTTCGTTACAATTCCCGGAAG
>JAQUHN010000081.1 GCA_028683555.1 Geobacteraceae bacterium
TTCTTCATGACCTGCCTCCTTGGTTGTGGCTCTGTATTGGTTACCTCTAAGTTCCAATATAATCCACGTTTGCAAGGGGCAGGTCACTTTTTTTACTGACAGCCATTATGTCTGGCAGGTCTTGTCTGCAGTGGTCATGTCTCACCATTGGATCGGCATGGACAGTTTTCCTTATTTTCGGATAAGCTGTCCATGCTTTCGTTACGGTAATAAACAAGACGGACAGGTGCATTTTCATGGAATCAACTTCCCTTCCCATCGAACCGATCCTGGCCGAACTGTTGCGCACGGTTGCCGCTTCACCGAATACGGTTCTCCAGGCACCGCCGGGGGCCGGCAAGACGACCCGGGTGCCGCTGGCGCTGCTCGAGCTTGCGGAAATCGGTGCCGGCCGCATCGTGATGCTGGAGCCCCGCCGGCTGGCCGCGGTCAATGCGGCGCATCGTATGGCTGCCACCCTTGGCGAGGAAGCCGGCGGGACGGTCGGCTATACCATGCGGTTCGAGCGGCGGGTTTCGCCCGGAACCCGGATCGAAGTGGTTACCGAGGGCATCCTTACCCGCCGCCTGCAGCGTGACCCGTGCCTGGAAGGGGTGTCGCTGGTGATCTTCGACGAGTTTCACGAACGGAGCCTCAATGCCGACCTTGCCCTGGCGTTCTGCCTGGAGGTGCAGCGGGAAGTGCGGCCCGATCTGAAGATCCTGGTAATGTCGGCAACCCTCGATTGCGGGCCGGTTGCCGCCTTGCTGGGCAACGCGCCGGTGGTGGTTTCGGCGGGGCGCTCCTTTCCGGTGGAGGTCCGCTACCTCGAGGACCCTGACCACCTGCCGATTCCGGTTCGTATGGCTGCTGCGGTGCAGCGCGCCCTGGCAGAGACGGCAGGTGATATTCTTGCTTTTCTGCCCGGCGCCGGTGAGATCCGCGCCTGCGGTGAACTGCTGCGGGAGAAACTGCCGGGGGCATCGCCGGCGATCCATCCGCTGTATGGCGACCTGCCGTTTGCCGAGCAGCAACAGGCCATTCTTGCCGGGCCGCTACGCAAGGTGGTCCTTGCCACGAACATTGCCGAGACCAGCCTTACCATCGAGGGCGTCAGCGTGGTGATCGACAGTGGCCTGTCGCGCGCCGTGCGCCATGATGTATCAACCGGCATGAACCGCTTGTTGACGGTGCGCGAATCGCGTGCCTCGGCGGAGCAGCGGACCGGGCGGGCCGGAAGACTCGCGCCCGGCGTGTGCTACCGGCTGTTCGGCCGGCATACCTTCAATGCGATGACTGCCTTTACGCCGGCCGAGATCCTGGTATCCGATCTTTCCGCGCTGGTCCTGGAACTGGCCGTCTGGGGCGTGCGCGAACCGGCATCCCTGGCCTGGCTCGATCCGCCGCCCGCGGCAGCTGTAGCCGGCGCCCGGGAACTGCTCTGCAATCTGGGAGCGCTGGACAAAGACGGCAGGGCCACCGAAACCGGGCGGCAGATGGCGGAGTTGCCGGTTCATCCCCGCATCGCCCGGATGCTGCTTCGCGGGCGGCAGATGGCGGCCGTGGGGCCGGCTGCCGTTCTTGGCGCACTGCTTGCTGAGCGGGACATTTTTCGCTATGGGCCGGGAGAGATCGCCCCGCTGTGCGAGTCCGACCTGCTGGAGCGGTATGAAGCGGTAACGGACCGCAGGCAACGGGGTGATAATCGCGTGCAGTCCAGTGCGGTACGGGCGGTGGACAGGACCGCCGCCCAGCTGCTGCGCCTGATGGGCAACAAACATTCCGCTGCGGCGCGGGTGTTCGCCGATGACCGGGACGCTGCCGCCCGCCTGCTGCTTGCCGCCTATCCGGACCGTGTTGCCCGGCAGCGGGAGGAGCAGAGCGAACGGTATCTGCTTGCCAACGGCCGTGGCGTGCGCCTTTCCCGCAAAAGCGGGGTCAGGAACCGTTCCTTGATCCTGGCCGTCCAGGTTGATGCCGGGCAAAAAGGGGAAGGGCTCATCCATCAGGCCTGTTCGCTCACCCCGCAGCTGGTGCGCGCCGAATGCGGCGACCGCATTGCCTACGAGCGGCGGGTTGCCTGGGACAGCGGCCAGGAACGGCTGCTGGCCTGGGAAGAGGAAACTTTCGGCGCGATTTGTCTTGCCCGTCGCCAGGTTGCGGCGACCGACGACGAGGCTATTCCGCTGCTGGTTGATGTGCTCGGCGATTCCGGCCTGGCTTTGTTGCACTGGAGCCGCGAGGCGCTCCGCTTCCGGGGCCGGGTGCGTCTCGTCCGGCAGGCTTTTGCCGAAGAAGAGTGGCCGGACCTGGAAGACGAGCGGCTGCAGGCGACCCTGGCGGAATGGCTTGCGCCGTTCCTGTTCGGTATTCGCAGCCGGCGCGAGATCTGTGCTCTCGATCTGACCGCTGCGCTGCGTGCCCTGCTCGCCAGGGAACAGCTGCGTCTGTTGGAGGAGCGGGCGCCGACCCATGTCACCGTGCCGAGCGGTAGCCGTATCGAGATCGACTATGTCAGCGGTGACGAGCCGCTGCTGGCGGTGAAGCTCCAGGAGATGTTCGGCTGTGCCGACACGCCGGCCATTGCCGGGGGGCGGGTAAAGCTGCTGCTACACCTGCTCTCGCCGGCCCGCCGTCCGGTGCAGGTGACGCGCGATCTGAAAGGGTTCTGGGAGAGCGGCTACCGGGAGGTGAAGCGGGAGCTGAAGGGGCGTTATCCGAAGCACCCCTGGCCGGACGATCCGTGGAACGCCATGCCGACGGCAAAGACCACGCGGGCGTTGCGCGGAAAATAATGATTTCTGCAGCTCTCCCCGTATCCTGCCGCATGATTTCATTGCAGTGCCTGACCCTTTCCTCCTCTCCTGCACCGGCGAAAAGGCCGGAGTCGCGGCTTTCTGCTTTCCTCAGAAATTGGATTAAAGAATTCACAATAACTGCCGATACAATGATAAAGCGCTGATGAAGCGGCGTGAAAATGAATCGGAACTCCGAAGCTTTGTGCCGGGGTCGGGGACAGGGTGTTCGCTGGTGCACGGTGGGCCCGGCCAGGCAGGACCATGCCGGGACAATTCCCATTGCCGCAAACCATGGTACTATGAACTAACAGCATTCATCCTGCCGGATTTTAGGAGTTGTCATGAAGCAATCGATTTTCAACCGGTACTACGAGGCCCTGCTCGATACCGACCGGGACCAGGCAATCGCGCTTCTTTCCGGGGCGCTTGACAATGGCGCAACTCCGGAAGAAATCGTCTTCGAGGTGGTTACGCCTGCTATCGAGAGAATGTCCCGGGATTTGACGAAGGACCTGGCAACTACCTTGTCCCAGCATTTCATTGCTGCGCAGATATCGGAAGAAGCAATTGAAATGCTGCTGCCGTTGTTCAGCGTGGCACCCGAAATACGGGGCAGTGTTGTCATCGGCACCTCGGCCGGTGATTTTCACGGTCTGGGGAAAAAGATCGTCAGGGGGTGCCTGCGGGCCAAGATGTTTACCGTCGTCGACCTGGGAGTGAATGTCCCGGCCGAGCGGTTTGTGGATCAGGCGGTAACTCTCGGTGCCTCCATTATCGCGATCTCGGCGATGATGGTCCATACGGCGCTGGGAGCGGACGGTGCGCTCAAGGTGCGGCAGCTTCTGCAGCAGCGGGGACTGGAGTCGCGGATAAAAATTCTGGTCGGAGGGGCTCCGTTCCGCTTCGACCAGAACCTTTACCGGTCGGTTGCCGCCGATGCCTGGGCGGAAAACGGCATTGAGGCAACCCGGGTCATCACCGAACTGATCAAGGAGGTTGCTCCGCAATGAACTCCATGGAACGGATAGGCCTGCTCATGGAAGGCAAGCTGCCCGACCGGGTTCCCGTTATCTGCAATCTGCTGGAACAGGGCGCCGCGGAACTGGGCATGTCCCTGGAAGAATACTATTCCCGCGGCGAACATGTAGCCGAAGCCCAGCTCAGGATGCAGCGCAAATACGGCTACGACAATCTGTGGGGGTTTTTCTATGTTGCCCGGGATGCCGAGATGCTCGGCTGCCGCAAGATCATCTTTGCCAAGGACGGGCCGCCGAATGTGGGAGCGATGACTATCCGCAGCCCGGCCGATATCGAGGCATTGACGGTCCCCGAGGATGTCGGTGCAACGGAACCGTTCCAGGAACTGCGAAACTGTATTCGGATCCTGAAGGCGGAGCAGGGTGGCCGCTGTCCGGTGCTCGGTTCGGTGGTGGCTTCCTTTTCGTTGCCGCCGATGCTGATGGGTATGGACAAATGGCTGCAGCTCCTACTCACCGGACCGAGGAGTCTCTGCCGGGAACTGCTGGAAAAATGCTCCGACTTCTGCATCCGGCACATTCGGGCGCTGCGGCAGGCCGGTGTCGACATGATTGCCTATTCGAATCCGGTGGCGTCCGCGACCTTTCTCACCTTGCCCCAGTTCCGGGAGCTGGCTCTGCCCTGGATCCGGCGGGAATTCGAGGCGGTCGGCACCGAGGGGATGGTGTATTTCAACGGCGGCGGGGTCATTACTTCCCAGATCGGGCTGATCAGGGAGCAGACCGGCGTCGGCGCCTTCTACCTCAATCCGCTCGATGACATTGTCGAAGCCAAGCGGATTGTCGACGGCAAGGCTCTCGTTGCCGGGGTGATCAACGACATCAAGCTCATTAGCTGGGACAACGCGGCCATCGAGAAGGACGTCGCCCGCATCATGGCAGCCGGCGCCCCAGGCGGAGGGTTTCTGTTCGGCACGCTGGTGATGCCGTTGCAGATTCCCGAAGAAAAAATAAAAGTCATGCTGGAGGCAGCCTTTCGCCATGGACGATACCCGAACAACGCTACCCTTCCGGCACGATGAGCGGAACACCCTGGTAAGTTGCAGTATCCTCAAGAAGGAGATTTTATTCCTGGTGGCCAGGAACGGCTGGCCGGTGGATACGGTATTCCTCCCTTCCTCGCTGCATACCAGTTTCGAGAAGCTGGAGCATTGTCTTGCCGCAGCCATCGACCGCTATCCGTGCGGGACTGTCAGCGTCATGTACGGTACCTGTCATCCGCTGATGGATTCCATTCTCGAGAAACGGCGGGCCGTGCGCACTTCCGGTCAGAACTGCGTCAGCATCCTCATCGGCGAGAAAATGTTTACCGAGCAGTTGTCGCACGGCGCTTTCTTCCTTCTCGAGGAATGGGCCCACACCTGGGACGAGGTTACCGTTCCCATTTTCGGCAGCAACCCGGACCTGATCAAGCGCATCTTCGGCGAGGAGCACACCCGTATCCTTGCTATCCGTACCCCCTGTTCGTCGCCATTCGAGGATCAGGCGAACTATGTGAGCGAACAGACCGGCCTGCCGCTGCAATGGATCGATGTGTCGCTGGACACGCTGGAAGAAGTTCTGCGTGAAACCCTGGCCCGCAGAGGGAGTATCTGACATGACGGAGCTGGTTACCATACCTTCTGCCGAGCTTGACCGGTTGCGGGAAAGGTTGCGCGAACTTTCCCGGCAAAAGTCGCGGGTTGAGCTCATCAACGTCATGTATGACCGGATAAGCAGGGCCTCCGGTCTCGACGAAGTAATCGATACCATCCTCGCCGTGTTGCTGGAGTCGGTCGGCGGTCTGAACCTGGTGCTCTATCATTACCGTGATGGTTGCTGGCATTCCCGCGATATCTACAATCGGACAACGGAGAGCGGCGAATTGGCCGATCCGTTGCTGCGGGACGTGGTGGCAAACGGACGCTATCTGGAGATCGATTCTTCTTCCGCGCAGGAGCAGCGGAGGCTGCTGCCGGAAAACTGCGAATACCTCTGGATCTTTCCGCTGTGGGCGAAAGAGCGGGTAATCGGTGCGGTGCGGATGGAGGGCATGCTCCTCAATACCCTGAATATCCGGGGAGACCTGGAAACCTTTTTCCGCTATGCCGCACTGATCCTGAATAACGAAATAACCAGTTACAGCAAGTTGTCCCGAGCCTTGTACCAGGCCCGCGAATCGGAGCGGCGCTTTCGCGAGACGCTGGAAAACATGACCCTGATGGCGATACTGCTGGATCGTGACGGTATTATCTTTTTCTGCAACGACTGTTTTCTGGCTGCTACCGGCTGGCAGCGCGCAGAGGTGCTCGGCGGCAACTGGTTCGAGATCTTTTGCCACCTGGACGACAGCGGCAAGAAATCCTACCTCGCCTCCCTGGCCGCCGGTAACCTGGATCTCCACCAGGAACATGATATCAGGACAAAAGCGGGCACCAGCCGCCTGGTATCCTGGAACACTACTTTTCTGTGTGATTCTACCGGCACGGTGGAGGGGGTTGCTCTTATCGGTGAAGACATAACCGAGCGCCGGCACTTGGAAACCCAGCTGCGCCAGGCGCAGAAAATGGAATCCATCGGTACCCTGGCCGGGGGTATTGCCCATGATTTCAACAATATTCTTACTGCCATCATCGGCTATGGGCAACTGCTGGAAAGAAAGGTGCACGGCGACCCGTCGCTGCTGCAGAATGTCCGGCATATTCAATCGGCTGCGGAGCGAGCCGCCGGATTGACCACGAGACTCCTCGCCTTCAGCAGGAAGCAGGTTATCCAGCCGCGCCCGATGGACCTCAATGCCATTATACGGACGGTCGAGAAGCTGCTGAAACAGTTGCTCGGCGAAGATGTCGAGCTGAAAACCTCGCTGTGGCCGGAGGCTCTCGTGGTCAATGCCGACAGCAACCAGCTTGACCATGTGCTCATCAACCTGGCGACCAATGCCCGGGATGCGATGCCTGATGGCGGTCTGTTGAGCATCGCCACCAAACGGCAGGATATGGACGAGGATTATTGCCAGTATCACGGGTTCGGCAGCCCCGGCAGCTATGCCGTGATCTCGGTTTCCGATTCCGGCTGCGGCATGGCCGAGCCGCTCTGCCAAAGGATTTTCGAGCCTTTTTTTACCACCAAGGAAACCGGCAAGGGAACCGGACTGGGCCTGTCCATGGCCTATGGCATTGTCCAGCAGCACAACGGCTATATCAACGTTTACAGCGAACCCGGCAACGGCACCACGTTCCGTATCTACCTGCCGCTGGAAAATGCCGCTGCGGTAGCTCTGCCGCTTCACCATGCCGTCGTTGCCACGGGAGGGCCGGAAACCGTTCTGCTGGCCGAGGATGATGCAACAGTGCGGGAATTGATGAAGGCGGTCCTTGGCGAAGCGGGCTATACGGTGCTGGCAGCGGTCGACGGCCTTGACGCTGTCAGGCTTTTCAGGCAACAGCCGGAAACCGTGCATCTGGTGATTCTTGATGTTATAATGCCGGGAATGAACGGCAAGGCCGTGTATGATGAGTTGAGGAAAATCCGGCCCCAGGTCAAGGTGCTCTTTTGCAGTGGATATGCGTCCGATATTATTCATAAAAAAGGAATTCTGGAGGATGGCTTCAATTTTATCTCGAAACCCGTGACACCCCAGGCTTTCCTGAAAGCGGTCAGGCGGGTTCTCGATCAAGACGTGCCCCATGGCGGGGACAAAGGGAGGATTCTTGAATAGGTTGATGGATCGATTGTACCCGGGTGTGGCTGGTCCGGGCCGTACTGCCAGAACCAGCCTGCTGCTCATGCTGGTTGCTTTCCTGTGCGGATGTTCCGGGCCGATGATGGTTACCGAGTATGTGGACGGCATGGAAACGGGTGAGGAAACGGTGGTCTATGACGACAAAGGGCATCCGGAGATAACTTCCGAATCCGGTTACGTGGCGGATCCCTATGCCGAGTCCTTTTCGATTGAAAAAGAGGATTTCCGGAGGAATGCCCCCGGGGTCGTGCCGGACTGAGGTATTGGCCGGGTAAGATACTGCAGCGGACAACGGCCTGCTGCCGGAAGCTCAGAACCCCCTTTCGGGCCAGCTGTCCCGAAGGGGGGTTCTGTTTTGTGCGGTGCAGGTACTGTTGTCAGCCGCGCGTCTTCTTTATTTTTTCAGCGCGGCATTTGCCGATCCAGTAGCTTTTCCATTCGCTGATGGTGACGGCACTGTCCCGGTTCGGATCCATATCGGCAAACCAGATGATAATGCTCTGGACATATTCCTTGGCGGTGAGTTTGTCGTCCCGGTTGTCGTCGGCGTCCCGGAAGCGGACTGTCCAGAGGGCCACGCACTCCCCGGTTGATACCGTGCCGTCCCGGTTGGTGTCCATTTTCGAGAATTGCGGCTGTTTGTTGCCCCGGCCCGGTTTCTTGCCGTTTTTGGGCGCGGCGCCGCACCAGTAGGTGACGTATTCCTGGACGTTGACCAGGCGGTCACCATTGCTGTCCATGGCTTTGTGGATGCCGGTCATGCCGGTTTCCATTTCATCCATGCTCAATCTGCCGTTGTTGTTGCTGTCCATGGCCGTGAAGCGTTCGGATGCCAGGTTTTTTGCCTCACTGCAGGTGATGGACCCGTCATTGTTGGCGTCACCCTGCATACATCCCGCGGTTTCTGCGGCACGGGCGTCGATGGCTCCGGCCAGGAGCAGGCAGAAGGTGAAAGACAGGCAGAGAGAAAGTATTTTGTTCATTGTTGACCTCCTTGGAATAGTGCAACAGTCTGCTGGATGGCATGCCCCTCAACAGTAGAAACAAGTGCACTTTCTGTCAAGGGAGCCGATGCAATTTGAACTGCCGTGGTCATTCGGGTTCGTTGACTTCGGTGTACGGCTGATGGAGTTTGACCGGGTGCGTGCCGCGTCCCCTGATGCGCAGGTTCAGCATTTCCACGCCGACCGAGAATGCCATGGAGAAGTAGATATAACCCTTCGGGATATGCATTCCCAGGCCGTCACCGATCAATGCGACACCGATCAGGATGAGAAAGCTCAGCGCGAGGATCTTGATGGTGGGGTTCCGGTCGATAAAGGCGCTGACCGCCCCGGAGAAAAGCATCATGAAACCGACGGCGATGACCACTGCCGCGACCATGATGGCCAGCTGGCGTGCCATGCCGATGGCGGTGATGATGGAATCAAGGGAGAAAATGATGTCCAGGAACATGATCTGGATGAGTATGCCGGCAAAGGAGGCTGCTGCCCGTGCCGAGGAGTGCCCTTCCTCACCTTCCAGCTTGTCATGAATCTCGAGGGTGCTTTTGCCGAGCAGGAAAAGACCCCCCACAATGAGAATCAGGTCGCGGCCGGAGATCTGGTTGTCGAGCACGGTGAAGAGCGGCGCGGTCAGTTTCATCATCCAGGCGAGCGAGAACAGCAGGCCGATGCGGGTAAACATGGCAAGTCCGAGACCGATGACGCGCGCCTTGTTCTGCTGGTGATGGGGGAGCTTGCCGGCCAGGATCGAGATGAAGATGATATTGTCGATGCCGAGGACGATTTCCAGGGCGGTAAGGGTTACCAGGGCGATAAGCGCCTGGGGGTCTGTCAACATAGCCATAGGCCGGGTCTCCTGAAAGAGTTTTCGTAGTGCTGGCGATTAACAGGGTGCATGGTATATCGGAACGCTCCATTTGTAAATGTGCTAGTGTGGTTCTTCTCCAGGGCGATTTCCGATACTTTTCGTCAAGACCGGCCAGTGCATGAAAATATCGATTTTACCGTTATACTGGTTCGGTACCGCTGTTTCTTAGTTCTGCTGAATAGTGGGGCCAAACCGTTACCGGCATGCTGTTTCTGCCCGGCTGGACCGGTCTGGAATGAAAAACTGCCCAAAGGAGAGGAAGATGAGATATGTCATAATCGGCAACGGCGTTGCCGCCAATTCCGCGGCCGAGGCAATCAGGCAGCTTGATCGCAGCGGCTCGGTTACCATGCTGACCAGAAGCAGGCACTATTTTTATTACGTTCCCGCCTTGCCTGAATACCTGGCCGGCGAGAAAACCCTGGCCGACTTTACCCTGCATGACCAAGCCTGGTACGAAAAGCACGACATCGATCTACGGCTCGGCACGGAAGCCGTTGCGGTCGATCCGGCAGGGAAAACGGTGGCAACGGTGTCGGGCGAAATTATTCCCTACGACCGGTTGCTGCTGGCTACGGGCGGAAAGTCATTCATTCCGCCGATCCCGGGCGCCGACCAGGACGGCGTATTGAATCTGCGTACCATCGAGGACGCCGACCGGATTATCGAGCAGACCGCAAAGGCGCATCGGCTGCTGGTGATCGGCGGTGGCCTCATCGGCCTGGAAGCGGGCAACGGCTTGCGCAAGAGGGGGCTCGAGGTTTCGGTCATCGAGACTGCGGCGCGGCTTCTTCCCCGACAGACCGACCCGGCCGGGTCTGCTCTTTTGCAGCAGCAACTGGAAGAGATGGGCTTCTCTTTTTTGCTCGGTGCGACGCCACGGGAAATAGTCCGAGCCGGTGACCGGTTTTCGGTCCACATCGAAGGAGGCAGCGATATTTCCACCGAAGTGGTGCTGCTGATTTCTGCCGGGGTCCGTCCTGATATGCTGTTGGCACAGGCACTCGGCCTCGAGATCGGCTTGGGCGTCAAGGTCAATGACCTGATGGAAACCAGCAGGGAAGATATTTTCGCCGCGGGGGACCTGGTCGAACATCGCGGCCGGTATTACGGGATCTGGCCGGCGGCAACCGCCCAGGGCAGGGTGGCCGGTACCAACATGGCCGGCGGCGCGGCAAGCTACCAAGGGACGCTTCCTGCAAACAGGCTCAAGGTGGCGGGCATCAACCTCGTTGCCGCCGGCGAGACCGATGCCGAAGGCAGCATGGAGTCGCTGGTCAGCAAAAACGAGCAGCAACGAATCTATCGCAAGCTGGTGATGCGGGATGGTGCGATCGTCGGAGCGGTGCTGCTTGGCGACGTCAGGGGGGCTGACTACATTCAGTATGCCATCCAGAAGGGCATTGATATTTCGGCGCTGAAAGATGAGATCCTGAATCAGGACTTCGATTTCGGCAGGTTGAAAAAGCTTTGATGCACAAAACGGCACAGGCCCGTGGTTTTTTGCCACGGGCCTGTGCCGTTACCGGGTGAAGCAGATCGAAGTTGTCTGGTCGGTGGACCGGCCCTGCGGTTTTCAGGGCCGATGGGTGCTGAATCAGTAGTTGTAGGCTTTGACTTCGAAGAAACCCTGGGGATGTTTGCACACCGGACAAAGTTGGGGCGCCTCGGTGCCTTCGTGGAGATGGCCGCAGTTGCGGCACTTCCAGGTAACCGCGGTCGATTTTTTGAATACCGCTCCCGCTTCAATGGCTTCGAGTATATGCTGGTAGCGCTCCTGGTGTGCCTTTTCGATGGCAGCAATAGCCTCGAACATATAGGCCAGGTCTTCGAACCCTTCTTCGCGGGCTTCCTGTGCCATGCGCGGGTACATGCTGGTCCACTCGGCGTTTTCACCGGATGCGGCGGCTTTCAGGTTGGCGATGGTGCTTTCGATGCCCATCAGCGCTTTCAAATGGAGCTTGGCGTGCTCTTTCTCATTGTCGGCCGTCTCCTGGAAAATTTCCGCCAGTTGCTCATAGCCTTCTTTCTTTGCTACAGAAGCGTAGTAGGTATATTTGTTCCGTGCCTGAGACTCGCCTGCAAATGCCTCCTGAAGATTTTTTTCCGTTTTCGTGCCTTTGATATCAGCCATGGTTAGCTCCTTTCTGGTTTTGTTGTAAATTGTGTTTGGTAAATTATACCAAATAGAAAAATGTGTCAACTAATTTTTCAAATTTATTTTTTATCGCATTCCGCTTGTGCCGAAAGCAGAAGTGGTGAAGGTTTCGCGGATCACGATATACTTGTTTTGGGTACCGTGGGAAAGTATCGGCAAGGGCTAGGTGAGGGGAGAAGCAGTTTTTGGTTGTTAGTTTTTGGTTTTTGGTTGAAGAACGAACCGGAAAGTCTGCCTCTCGCAGAGCGTACGGAGGTAAAGCCAAAACCCGGCGCCAATAAAAGCTTTTTGCCGTTTTCCTTGTCCTCTGTGGTCTCTAGCGTAGGTATGCGCGGTCGTTATTCCCGGGAAGTTGCAAGGCCCGTGACGGGTCGGGCAGTTGGGAGGCTTCAATGAAAACAGCGGCAATTTGTTTCCTGATTCTGCTGTGCGCTACGGCATGCTCCCGGGCGGTGATCGACCCCCGTTGGCAGGCGCCGATCATGACGACCATGGAAGTGGAGCAGTTGTCCGGGGCTCGTTTGTTCGAATTATCCAGGGACTGGCTGGCGAGCAATCTTTACTCGGAAAAGCGCGTAATCGAGTATGAAAATAAGGCGGATGGCGTGCTGGTGGTGAATGGTGTGATGGATTATCCTGCCACCGGATTGGAAGCAATTGCCAGGATTCAGTATACCATCTCATTTCGGGTGCAGGTAAAAGCCGCAGCCGGGAAAATTTCCCTTACGTTTGAAAATATCATGATTTATGTGCCGAAAGTTTATGATCGCAGGGCGGAAATCTGGTTGGGAAGGGAATATTTCGGCGGGTACTCCCGGCCTCCGGTGGACGCCGACGAGTATGCCGCAGCCCGTAAGGGGGTCTTGGCCGTTGCCGACAGGCTTTGGCGATATATCGGGCAACAGAAAAACGCGCCGGAGTGGGCGCGCTGAGTAGCTGGCGCAGCCCCGCCGGCGCCGAAGCGTCCGCCGTGCTGGAAAGAAAAAGGTGCAGCCATGAAACGATCCAAAGTATATCTTGAAGCCGGAGAGTGTGCGGAAATGATCAAAAATGCCGGGTCGGTTGTGGCTTTGACCGGGGCCGGTATTTCAACCGCGGCCGGTATTCCCGATTTTCGCGGACCGCAGGGCCTCTATGCAACGCGCCGCTATGATCCGGAACTGGTTTTCAACATAGGTCATTTCCGGCGGGACCCGCTCGACTTTTATCGGTTTACCCGGGATTTCATGGCGATGACCAAAAATATCCGGCCGACCTTTGCCCATCGTGCCCTTGCCGCCTTCGAAGAGCGTGGCCTGCTCGATGGAGTGATTACCCAGAATATCGATGCCCTGCACCATGTGGCAGGGTCGCGGCGGATCATTGAACTGCACGGTTCGTACTGGTCCGCCTCCTGCACCGGCTGCGCGAAGGGCGGTTTCAGTGGTGCCACCAGCGAGTGGTGGGACGAGGCGGTGCGGACCGGGCCCAATGCGCCGATCGTCTGCTGCCCGGCCTGCGGGAGTGTCATCAAGCCCGACGTGGTGTTTTTCGGCGAAGCCGTCAAGGGTTTCGAGCAAGCAGCCGCCCTAGTCGCCGGCAGCGATCTGCTGTTGGTGCTGGGGTCGTCGCTGACGGTGTATCCGGCGGCCATGCTGCCGAAGATGGCAAGCGGCGCGGTAGTGGTAATAAACCAGGGGACGGTTGGGCTTTCCGAGGCGCGGAACCGATGTTTCCTCGATGCCGAGCTCAACGGTTTTTTGCGCCGGGTCGCCGTTGAACTCGGGGTGAATGTGGCGTGATCGTGCCCGTGGCGGAGCTTCCGGAGCTATGACTTCGGTTTGACGCTACGGTTCGTGCTCTTCGAGTTCAGTTTTCCTACAGCAATTTTACCACCAGTACCCGCAGATCGACGGTACCGCTGTTTTTCCAGCCGCGCATTTCCCCGGCAGCCACTTCGATAACGGTGTCGGCGCCAATAGCTGCGGTTTCATCGCCCACTTCCAGTTCCCCTGCTCCGGCCAGAACGTAGAAGGCCACGTCGAAGGGGTTGCTGTGCTTTTCGAGAATCTCGCCGGGCTTGAGGGTCAGGTGGATCAGCTCGCAGTCTTTCCTGATCAGCATCTTGCGGGCATCGATCGAGATGGGCACTTTTTCCGCAGTTTTCAACTCTGTTTTCTGCATGGTGAAATTCTCCTCTGTTCGCATCGTATCCTTGCGTGGAAATCCAATTGATTTCTATCCGGAAAACCCGGATACCTTTCTGTTCAGGGCTGGGTTGGGGCTTTCACGGAGCCTCTTGTCCAGCTTCAGTGCAGGAATACTGTTCGCGGGAAAGCGCCTGAAGCAAGCACGTTGATCGATCTGTGTCAAGGATGGAGATCGTTTACATGAGGCTTCGGGGAAGTTCCAATTCAGCCCCCTGCCGATACGTTCCGAATAATGATTTGCTTATAGACTCCTCTCTTTCGAAAGAGTAAGGAGCGCCAGGTTGACGTAGGGGCAGGCCCCTGTGCCTGCCCGATTTAAGGGCAACCACCGGGGGTTGCCCCTACAACACCCACCCCCTAACCCCCCTCCCGCTTGCGGGCAGAAGCGCTGCCTACTCCGCCGAAGTAGCATGGCTACGAAGGCCGGGTCAGCGCGCAGGCCCGTCAAGGGAGGGGGGACTTCTATGGGTGATATAAATATCAATTCATTTACTGTTAGCCGAGGATCTGCTTGAGGTCCTCGTCCGGGGTGGTAATGGGAGCGATGTTGAAATTCTCCACCAGGAAGTTGAGCACGTTGGGGGAGACGAAGGCCGGCAGACTGGGTCCCAGCTTGATGTTCTTGATGCCGAGATGCAGGAGCGTCAACAGAATGACCACCGCCTTCTGCTCGTACCAG
>JAQUHN010000082.1 GCA_028683555.1 Geobacteraceae bacterium
CGTTTATGCGCCCGGTTTTGAGCCGGTAACGGTTGCCTCCGGACGGCCGATGTTCTACTTGGTGCAGCGGGGCATGGCGCCCGGGTCGCTCGATTTCGGCCTTCGTGAACAGGCCGAGTCGCTGGGGGTCGAATTCGTATTCAACCACCAGGTCGAAGATTTCGAGAAAATGTCCATAGTCGGTACCGGTCCGGCCGGGGCGGATGCCGTAGCATATGGCATGACTTTCGAAACAACGCGGGACGATCTGGCCGTAGCGGTATTTGACAACGCAATCGCCCATCGCGGTTATGCCTATCTCCTGGTGCACCGGGGGTACGCCACCATGGCGAGCGTTCTGTACGGAGTCTGCCGGCGGGAAAAGGCTGTTTACGGCCGCATGGTTGATTTTTTTCAGCGGCATATGAGTCTGGATATCCGTAACGAGAAACGTTTTGCCGGGCATGTATCGTTTTTTCTCCGGAATTCCCAGGTGGTCGGCAACAGGCTCTATGTGGGCGAGTCGGCGGGTTTCCAGGATTGTCTGTGGGGGTTCGGCATGCGTTATGCCATTTTGTCCGGCTATCTGGCTGCCCGTAGTATTATCGAGGGATCCGATTACGACCGACTGTGGCAGCGACAGCTGAAGCCGCTGCTGGAAACCTCCCTGGTCAATCGCTACCTGATTGAACTGTTCGGCGCGACCGCCTACCGGTACCTGGTGCGCAAAGTAAGTGCCGGGGATCCCTGCGCCTTTCTCCGTCGCCACTACAATTACTCTTTTGGCAAGCGACTCCTGCTGCCCGTTGTGAAAAGGGCGTTCAGGGATCGTTTCCGGTTACATGAAGCGCTGCCGCAGTGTAACGGGTAACGATCGTACTGCATTTTTTATGTGGCAAAAGCAAAACTGCCACTGACATTCGTCAGTGGCAGTTTTGCTTTTGCGGGACATTCTGTAAAAGCCCCTCCCCAGTCAGGGGGAGGGGGAATGCTACCGTTGATTTGCGTTGCACTCGGTCCTAGTGGACTGGGCCGACATCGACGCTATCAATGTAGATCCAGCCGTCGATACCGTCGGTTGTTCCGCCGTCTCCACCAGTGACGCTGAGTTTGCCGCTGTTGGCGGTGGCGTCCTGCTGCGACCAGAGGTCAATGTAGCCGCCTTCGCCGCCGGTTACATCACCGGTGCCGCCGAGCAGTGTTATGGCTGCCGTGTTCTTCACCTGGCCGCCGGCGTACATGTAGACGTAGCCGCCGTAACCACCGGTGTCGCCAATGCCGCCGCCGCCTTTTATAGCGCCGGAATTGACCACATCGTAGGTGGAGTAGAATTCCAGATAATCCGGGCCATCGCCGCCCTCGACGACGCCTTCGCCGCCCATGACGGTCATTGTGCCGCTGTTGGTGAGACCGTCATAGCCGTACATGTAGACCCATCCGCTGTCGCCGCCGTAATAGCCGGCACCGCCGGTCAGATCCATGTTGCCACGGTTGGTAAGCGTCATGGCAAGGTGGGCATAATCATTTTCGGTTTCGAAGTCGACCTCGCCGCCATCGCCACCATCACCGGTTGCCAGGTCGGCATCGCCGCCCTTCATTTCCGCAGGGACGTCGTTGATGATGTAGCCAACTGGTAATACGGTATAATCATCCCCTATCCACCAGTCGTAGGTATAGATGTCGTACCAGCCGCCATCGCCGCCGTAGTCGCTGCCGGTGCCGCCGTTCATGGTGAACTTGGAGTAGCCGACGAGTTCGACTGCCGGCATGGGTGGCAGGCCGGTGTCGGAGTAGTCGTTGTAGATTTCCACTTCATCGCCATCACCGCCGCCTAAAGCGCCGTCACCTCCGGACAGATCGATGTTGCCGGTAAGTCTCACTCCCTCGGCCTCGGCGTCGTTACCGTACTCATAATCCTCGCCGTCGTCGTTGTACAGTTGGTAATAGCCGCCGTCACCGCCGTAGCCCGCTGCGGAATCGCCGCCCTTGGTCGAAACGCTGGCGTTGGCCCACAATTTGCCGCCGTAATTGTCGAGGTAGATGTCGCCGCCGCCGCCGCCATACGCGTCAGCAGCGGTAGCGGATCCGCCGTTTGACGTAAACGTGCCGCCTGCCAGGAGATGACCCATATATCCGTCATACCCTGCTTCGAAATGAATGTATCCACCACTTCCACCGGAGGTGCCGTTACCGCCGGATGCGTCGAGAGTTCCCGAAGAATAGATGCTGGAGTAGTAGCACTCAAGGTAGATGTCATTACCACTGCCGCCGGCTCCGGTAGTCGAATCGGTACCTTTGGTGAGTATGCTGCCGGTGTTGTAGAGTAAGCTGTCGCCATAGAGATCAACAGAGCCGGCACTTCCGCCGCCCGTTGCGCCGCTGGCATTGATGGTCCCCTTGTTGATAAAGGTGCCGTAGCTGTAAAGGTCTATGTAGCCGGCATTCGTCCCTGCCGTAGCAGGTGTGGTGGTCACGATTCCGGTAGTGCCAATCATGAACAGGCTGTCGGAATCGATTTCAAGGTTGTCACCCTCATCTTCAACCGTGACGGTTCCGTTGATTTCCACCGACTGGTCGAAGTCGAGATAGGTAAGGGTTCCTATAGACCAGTTCGCCGGGAGGGTCAGGGTTACACCCTTGGTGACCTGGAGGCCGGATGCTGCGGTTCCTCCACCTGAGCCATTGGAAATGAAGAGGTAGGGGTTGTCGGTGATCATGTAAAGCACTCCGGCGGTTGCGGGGATGCTATCCAGGAGAACGGTCGTGTCGCTGGTGACGATTGCCGGATTTGCACCGAAGTGGTAGTCATAGGTCGGGATGCTGAAAGAAGTGTTTACCGTGCCTGTCTTGGTAACCTTCACGTCACCGGATACGTCGATGTAGACACCGCCGCCATCGCCACCGGTTCCGGAAGTTGCAGACCCGCCGTTGGCGGTGATGGTTTTTCCGGTTGTTACGATGGGAGTATAGGAGTCGCCGTCGCCGCCGCAGGCATAAAGGAAGGCGGACGCAACAAGAAATGCTGCCAGTTTAGCGATTTTCATTACTTGGTCCCTCCTTTCGACAGTTTATTCAGCGATGCGTTCACGTTCTTGATTTCCTGCATCTTTGTCTGACGAGCGGCCGGGTCGCCCCGGAGAGCTCTTTTCTGGATCAGCAGTTCCCTCTTCTGGTCATGGAGTTTCTTGACTTCGGCGCGGTGTGCTTGTCGAGCCTTGGTTCGAGTTGTCGACTTGGCCAGCAGGTCGGTTTTTGCTTGCTGGCTGGCCTTGATCATCAATTCCTCTTTGGTCGGTCCCGCGAGCGAGATTGCCGGCATACAGAGAGCCAATATGCCGATTCCTATGCTGATTTTCCATTGCTTACGCATATTCGATGTTCCTCCTTCCATGGACTGATGCACAATACAATTTTTGCTGATTCCGCCTCCTTTGTGTCACTCTCCTCCTTTCCGTGGATTTTTGCTGATGCTGTTTCCGCACTGTTTCCGGGCAATAGACTGCCGGGCTTGCCGCTTGCAAAGGAGTTCTTCCTGCGAGCTGGATGGTGCGGAGGTGTTGTCGCCACTATGTTTTGGCGGTTTGTGTTATTGATTCCTGGGTTGAAAAAACTAATTGGACGTGAATATGTTTTTTTACCTTATGTAATGTAATTAAGTCAATATATTTTAATGGATTTATTTTGCAATAACCGAGCCAGGAAAAAGTGTATTCATGTATTTGTTTTATTGTGGATCGGAAAATTCCTAAGTCCTTAGAATCAGCGAAACCACAACTGCAAGAGCCAGTAATGAAAAAACGTTATCGGTTATTAGAAATACGGCGGCATTGTGCAATCGCCTGATCGAGAATCAATTGTGAGAAATTATCTCGAAATGTTACACCATCGCTGTGGTATCTGTTCTGTGGGGCGGCGAACCCCTTGGCCGCACATTTTCGCTTCGGTGCACAAAACAGGGTGAAATTATTTCTCGACCTGGATGCTTTTTGCTGGTGCCGGATTGATAAAGGAATAATTTTCTCAAGTTAGTTATCCTTGGCGCCGAAAAGACTAGCAATTAACATGCTCTGTTTTCCTGTCTAAAAATCTGTCGTTGGAGGCGTCGAATGAAGGTGAGAACAAAGATCGTTTTGGTGACGGTGGTGATTATGGTTGCGACAATTGCTGCCGTAACAGGAATCTGCCTGTATGAGTTCCGTCAGGAGTTGCAGAACCAGGCAATGATTTCCCAGGAGAGCAGGTTGAAAACCTTTTGGGAGCTTCTTGGACAAAAGGGCCGCGATTTTCGTATTGTCGATGGCAAACTGATGGCTGGAGAGTACGTGCTTAACGGGGATTCAACTTTGCCCGACCGGCTCAAGGAATTGTGTGGCGGCACCGCGACGATTTTCATGGGTGATGAGAGGGTTTCGACCAACGTGCTGAAAGAGGACGGCAGCCGGGCAGTCGGTACCCGTCTCCAGGGGTCGGCTTATGACGCCGTAATAACGAAGGGAATCCCTTACCGGGGTGAGGCGAAGATTCTCGGTATCCCCTATTTCACCGCCTATGACCCGATAAAGGATTCGCAGGGCAAGACAGTTGGTGTTTTATACGTCGGTATCCAGAAAAAGGACTTTTTTAGCCAATATGACAAACTCAAGTTTCTTATCATCGGCTTGGCCGCTGCCCTGCTGCTTGCCGCGGTCTTTGTAACCCGCTTTTTCATCCATCGCCTGTTTTCGCCCGTTATCAGAGTGAGCGAAGTGCTGGTTACCGCCCAGCGGGATGGTGATCTGTCCCAACGGCTCGACTATCTGAAACGGGATGAGGTGGGAGAGATGTGCCGGGCGTTCAACGGTTTCCTTGATAAATTGACCGAGATTCTCAGCACCATTTCGCGCTCCGCGGAAAAACTGACATCTTCCGGCGGAACATTGTTCACCACTGCCGAGATGATGGCCGGCAATGCCGATTCGGTAGCGTGCCAGACATCTACCGTTGCAGTTGCGAGCGAGGAAATGGCGGCCACTTCCAATGACGTGGCGCAGAACTGTGCCCTTGCGGCGGACGGTTCCCACCGAGCCAGCGAATCGGCCCTTGCCGGTTCCGCCGTGGTACAGGAGACCATTAGGGTGATGAACAGCATTGCCGAGCGGGTCAAGGAATCGGCTGGTACGGTGGAGAATCTCGGCGCCCAGTCGGATCAGATCGGCGAAATTGTCGGCACCATCGAGGATATCGCCGATCAGACCAACCTGCTTGCTCTCAATGCTGCCATAGAGGCTGCCCGGGCCGGTGAGCAGGGGCGGGGCTTTGCTGTTGTCGCTGATGAGGTTCGTGCCTTGGCCGAACGGACCACAAAGGCCACCAAGGAGATCGGTACGATGATCAAGTCTATTCAGCTGCAGACCCGGGAGGCTGTCAGTTCCATGGAAGAGGGAGTAAACGAGGTGGAGCGCGGGACTGTCGAGGCAGCAAAATCGGGACAGGCCCTCGAAGATATCCTGGAGCAGATCAATGCGGTGAGCATGCAGGTCAATCAGATAGCAACGGCAGCAGAAGAGCAGACCGGCACCACCAACGAGATCAGCAACAATATCCAGATGATTACCGAGGTGATACAGGGGACCGCCGAAGTCGCAAAAGATTCGGCTTCTTCGGCTGGAGAACTGGCCGAACTGGCCGAAGAGTTGCGAACCATTGTCGGCACATTCAAGCTCGCGGTCTGATCCGAGCCACTTCAAGGTTTGCTGCAGGGGGCATCCCGGAAATTTTCCGGGATGCCCCCTGTTTTTTTATCTGTGGCTGTTTTTCGATGGTTCGGGGCGTGGCGGTGTTACGACTGTCGAACCCTGTATCACATGGCCTTGGGAGAATGTCTCCCGAATGAAAAGGCTGGCTGCGCATGCCACTATTCCGCAGAGGAAAAGGACGAAAAAGGCTTGCGAGTAGCCGGTTGCGGTGAAATTGCCCGCCAGTCGACCATTTTTTTCCAGCAGGGATCCCAGTATCGGCTGGAACACTGCGCCACCGGCAAAGGGAAACAGGTTGACGAGGCCCGTTGCAGTGCCCGCGATCCGCAGCGGGAACATTTCTTTCGTGGCCGTGAAGGCAATAACGACGATTGCACCGGTGGTCGCGCCCAGTCCGAGGCAGATCAAGGAAAGGATCGGGAGGGAAAGCTCGGTGGTTGCGAAGGCGAGCGCCGCCGTCAGGCATAGAGCGATGCTGCTGGAAATGACCAGCAACGGTTTCCGTCCCTGGAAACCCCTGTTCGAGAGAAAGCTTACCAACGGGCTGCCGATGATGAGCCCAATGGCCGAGAGCGAGAGAATTTTTCCGGCATCCGCTTTAGTGATTCCGTAGACATGCATCAGGTAGGGGCCTCCCCAGAGGCCGACGAAAGAGAAATAGATGGCACAGGTGAAAAAGAACCAGACGGCGATAGGCCAGAAGGCAGGTTCGGCAAGTACCGTCCGGATTCCGGTGGAGAGGGAAATAGCCGGTGCGGATGCTGCGGCAAGCGTTTTCTTTTCTGCCGGTCCGGAGTTGCCAGGCGTGTCGCGAACGAACAGCCAGACGAGAATGGCTACCAGAAGAGTGAATCCGCCGACAAAAAGAAAGGATGTCCGCCATCCTATCCAGGTGCTCAGGTAAGCGAGCGGTCCCGCAGCGCTCAGCGAACCAATACCTCCCATGGCCATGAAAATGCCGGTCGTGGAAGCGAATTCCCTGGGTTGAAACCACTGGGAGAAAACTTTCAGGGTGCAGACGAAAAGGGTGGACACTCCTAATCCCACCAGTATCCTGCCGATAACGGCCCACGAGGATGATGGCGCCAGGCCGAGGAGGATGGAGCCTGCACAGGCAATGACCAGAAAGAGGCTGATGGTGCGACGGGGACCCCATGAATCGGAAAGCAGACCGGTCGGGATCTGCATGAGCGCATAGGGATAGAAATAGGCGGAGCCGAGCAGTCCGACCAGTGCACCGCTGGCATGCAGGTCCTGCATCATGTCTACTGCCACCACGGCCGGGCAGAGTCGATGGAAGAATACCAGGATATACCCGGCGGAGAGAATCGAGAAAATGAGCCAGCGGTAGTGCAGTGCATTCCGGGGCAGGGGGCAGGTCATGGGGTCCTCGCTTTACTTATAAAGATTCGGCCGGTAACCATATCTTTCGCTACTGTAGGTGGCCTGGTGCTGACAGGCCGAGGTCGGTTTCCTGGACATCTTTCCCTGCTGTTATTGGATAAATCCGCGGGGAATGTTGTACTACAGGCAGGGTGCTGACACAGCTGGATTGCTTGTCGGCATCGGGAGAACCGGCGCATCTTTTCGGGAGCCGATTATTTTATGCGAACCTGTTCATCATCCAGCCGGCAATACTCTTCATGGAAAAGGACGGTGGCAGGGCGTCTCTTCGAAACCAAGCTGCATCCTCCAGTTCCTCCCGGTCAACGACAATCTCTCCTGCTGCATAGTCGGCGGTGAATCCGACCATTAGCTGACCGGGAAAGGGCCAGCATTGGCTTCCCACGTAGCGCAGGTTGCCGATTGTCACCCCGGTTTCTTCTGCCACCTCCCGGCGGGCGCACTCTTCGAGGGATTCGCCGAAATCGCAGAACCCTGAAGGAAGGCTGTAGTATCCAGGCGGCCATTCGGCCTTGCGGATCAGCAGCACATCTTCGCCCCGGCAAACCAGCACCAGGGTGCAGGGGTGGATGGAGGGAAAGTGTTCGTAGCCGCACGCCTGGCATTTTTTTCCCCAGGTGCCGGGTATTCGCTCGCTACCACCGCCGCAACGGGGGCAGACGGCACTCTTTCTTTCCCAGGCGAGAATCTGCTGGGCGCGTCCGACCAGGCTCAGCAGGTCATCGGGGAGTTTTTCGTGGAAGAAGGTGAGGAGCAGGGGGTCCGCAACGCAGTGGGCGGGAATTGTCTGCTCGGTACCGATTTCCAGAACCCGCACCGGCTTTCCCTTCCAATAGCCTATGAACAGAGGGGCGAAATGGCTGCCGGCCCATGGCGGCATTTCTCCTTCGATCAGCGAGTGGTTTTCGTTTGCCGCATCCAGTACCAGAGAGTCACCCTGGACGATAATCCAGTAGCCGGGATTTCCAGGATCGGCAACGCCGGGATGGGCGCAGATGAAATTGCCTTGGAGCGGCGAGGTGTTGAATGGCAGGGCGGTTGCTTCGGGATAGTTCACGTTATTCTCCTGAAATTCTTGATTGCTGACTTTCAATGTCCCGCCGCGTCGCCCCACAGCTCCTTCAGCCGCTTGTCCCTTCCGCAGGAATACCGGTAGTATTTGTAGCGAATCGGGTTTTTCCGATAGTAATCCTGGTGGTACTGTTCCGCGGGATAGAACTCGCCTGCCGAGGCAATTTCGGTAACAATCGGCTCGCGGAACGGTTTCGTCTTTTGCAAGGCCTGTTTTGATGCCAGCGCCAGCCTTTTCTGGGTTTCGTCCTGATAGAAGATGGCGGAGCGATACTGGTTGCCCGCATCGCAGAACTGACGGTTCGCGGCGGTTGGGTCGATATTGTGCCAGAAAACCTGCAGCAGCCGGGCATAGCTGATTTTCGACGGGTCATATACGACCCGGACCGATTCGGCATGACCGGTGTGCCCTGCAGACACTTCTTCATAGGTAGGGTTTTTGGTTCTGCCGCCGGTATATCCGGAGGTGGTGGAGATGACACCATCCAGTTTGTCGAAGGGCGGCTCCATGCACCAGAAGCAGCCTCCGGCGAAGATTGCCGTTGCCAGGCTGGTGCGTGGCTGGTCGGCAGCGGCTCCGGCTGGAGCGGTGGTGCAGAACAAGAAGAGGACAGTCGCAAGGGTCAGTCCGAGAGTCTTGCCGATATTTGTCATGACGGTTCCTCCTGCCGCTGTTGGTTTACGCAAGGCCGAAGTGGGGTACGTTCGGTTTCGGCAGAACCCTGACGGCTTCATCTTTCGCCTTGTACAGCGAGGAAATTTCAATAATTGCCGTTGTGATCATGGCCGCTACGGAAAACCTGTCGATGGTTCCCTCCGCGCCGAGAAATTGGCTGTAGTGATAGAGTACCGAGCCGTCCGGATGTACGACGATCCTGCCGATTTTCAGTTCCGTGCTCTGGTAGCGCATGAAAAAGGACGTCACCTGCTGAAACAACTCGTCGCTGGTCTCTACAGCCATTACGGTAACTGACAGATGGAGTGTCTGGATGACGGCCTGCGGGATTCTGACGGAGCAGGAAACAACCCTGTTGGGCATTTTCGTTGTTTCCGGGGTCGGCACTATCAGAGAGAACCAGACGGTGTTGGGGGTCGTCGATTCATATTTAATTCTTTTTGAGTCCAGATATTCCTTAACTGCTTCCAGCGCAGGCTTCATTGCGGACCTCCCTTGGTGTCGTTCAGCTGGCGGTGCAGTCGCAGCGCCATCCAGAGGAGCAATCCCACTCCGAGAAGCAGCAGCGACCAGAGCAGCGCCGTTTTGCCGTCAGCGGGTATGAGCGGCTTGCGAAGCGCCGCCTCCCCGGCCAGGAGCGATGGCGATCCCGGTATCGCTAGCCCGGCCACATAGCGGTTCTTTTGCTGGTCGGAAAAACGTTGGAACAATAGGTTGCCGCCACGGGCGCAATCTCCGGGAGTCCCACTGCCGTAGGCCAACTGGAAAGGCCCTTGTCCCCGGGCAATGAAGAGCACCCGGGACGGAACCCAGCCCAGGTCCACGCTCGGCAGACCTTTTCCCAGCCCTCCTCCACTCTGGTCGATACGTATCATGCGGTAACGGTCCGGGGAGGCCGGCAGGACAATATCGGGGGAGGTTATTTCCTCTCCCCTGATGCGGAGCCGGTAAAGGAGAGCTGACGGTCCCGGTTTCCAGGGATCTGTTGTCTTTGCCCGGGAAAAGAAAGTGGCCTGGGTAAGGGTGTTTTCCTGCGGAAGGCGGATGCGGATCCTGTCCACCGGCATCTGGCCGGGCAAGCTATAATGGTAGTCGGCGGCTTGTCCCCGGCCGGGTTCGACGGGGACACTGGCCCAGTGGCGGGGCTGTGCGGCTCCCGGCGCCTTGAGCAGCGCGGCTGCCGCGACGAGTTTCGGCGGCTCCGCTGCCGTGCTTGACGAGACCCGGTAGTACTTCATCTGCGATCCGTTCAGGTCGATGACACGGCGTTCCAGGCTGTGTTCACCGTAGCGGAGACGCATGAGAACGGCTGTCGGAACAATGATTGTCCAGTCTTCCAGGTTGTTGCTTCCCTCGACCCTGAGCTTGGCGACCGTGCCTTCCGGCGGTTCCTGCCATTCAAATTCCAGGCTGGAAAGGGGGCCGTCAAGGGAGGATGCATCCAGCAGGTAGGCGGTTATCCGGGGCTGCTTCATTTTCGGGTCCGACGTTGCAACGCTTATGATTGAACCTCCAGCCCCCCTTTTTACCAGCAGGGACATGGCGCCCGATTCGTCGAGGCGGTCTGCCGTGACCGGGAACAGGTGCAGCTTTCTGGATTCAGTGGCGGACTTCGATGGGCCGGATTTTTGGTGAAGGGTAAACGGAACCACTTCGCCCTTGCCGTTAAAAACGCAGATGTCGCCCAGATCCCGCCTTGTTGCCTGGCGATAGACGTCGTCCGGCAGGGCAAATTCATATAGCGCGTCCATCCCCCCGGTCTGCAGCGGTATGCCGTAGGCGAAGTCGGCGGGGCGGGAGTCCCGAGCCGGGGCGTTGCCGGAAAAAACCAGCAGCAGTGCTGCGGCAATCCAGAAAATTCTCATGGTTGTTTGTCCTCCGGAGTGCGGGGCGGCACCGGCGAGAAATAGCCGATCACCAGCAGCAGGATTCCGACACCGACAAACGAGACGATGCGAGCTACGGTCCCGGTGCCGGACAGGTCGACGGCAAACAGTTTCAACACCACCAGTGCGAGAAGGGCAGCGCCGACCAGCCAGATCGTGCGAATGCCCTTTCGTGTGGCGAACACCATGACGAACAGCGCCAGGAGGCTCCAGAAGATGGACAAGGTTGCCTGCAGCAGAACCGAATGGTAGAGCGGGAGGGCTCGGAACGGAACCTTGCCCCAGTGGTGCACTGTTCGGACCAGTATGCCGTTCAGCCAGAAGAAAACGGTAGCAAAATAGGCTGCGTAGAAAACCCGGCTGATTGGCTGGCGGGCAAAAGATTCGGCAAAAACTCCACGCAGACGCTGGAGCCACAGCGGCAGGATAACGGCGATTGCGGCAAAGGTTATGTCGAGCGGATTGAGCAGCGGGAGGTAGCGGATCGGGAATGGCGTACCCGGGGAACTGACGGTTGCATAAAAACACCAGGCCCCGCTTGTCAAGACCAGCGGGGTCAGGCCGAGGGAAAGATAGGCGTTGCCGTGACGATCCATCGGCCACGGGGGACGCAGGGCCCGGGTGGTTACCAGCAGCACCAGCAGTGCCGGTATCAGGCCCCAGGCAATGAGTGGCCAGACCGGTGATCCTGCTATCCAGCGATCGAGCTGCCAGGCGCACTCCAGGGACAGGAGCGCGGCCAAAAGCCAGAGCGCGCTGCTGTGGAGCAAGTCGAGCAACCTGGTGTAAAGCAATTCATGACGGTACAATATCAGGTACAACCCGGCAAAGGAGATCGGCCAGCCGGCGAACCCGCCGTTGGCCAGTGGGTGAAGGTCGTTAGCAACCATGGCCAGCGCGCTGAGCAGCATGGCGGGCAGCAGCGCCAAGGCCGGCCAGGCCAGTGCCGGCCAGCGTAGGCGTCTTCCCAGGATATCGCAGCTGAGGGAGCTTGCGGCTAGAAAAGTGAGCGCGATGCCCATCCGGTATTCTTCGGTTGCCTGGCGGTCGATTTCGGCCAGGCCGCCGCCAAACCACCAGATAAGGCCCCAGCTCAGCAAAATGATTCCCATAATCGATTCCCACGGCAGAACCTTATCCCGATGACGATGGAGCGTGTAGGCGGAAAAAATCCCGGTGAGGGCTATGAGTGCCGAGCCGAGGAACTGGCGGTTGAGCACCGGCAGGAGGCCTGTCGTCCCTGGCATGTCGCAGAGCAAGGCAATGCCTGCGCCGAACTGGAGCAGTATGCCGAAAGCGCGGGCGCTTCGCCGTTGCTGCCGGACTCCGGCCCAGAGAAGTGCCGCTCCTTCAAGGGCCCAAGCCGCGGATGTCCAACGACCATCAAGGGCGAGGGGGATTGCCAGGGTCGCGAATATAATGCCAAAAGCGAAAAAGGCTTCGCACAGGGTGCGCATGAATAGCGGCCGTTTCAGGAACAGCAGCCAGGCGAGCGGCAGATAAAAGAGGCCGAGGGCCAGCGCGCTCCAGGCAAGCCCGAAGTGGTATGGTTCGACGAGCATTGCCTGAAGAGCAAAAGCCACGATCGGCGTACCGAACACCAGGGTTCCGTCCAGGTATCCCTTGAGATTCGGCGGTTGCCGCAGGGCGAATAACACGGCGATAAAAGTGTAGATCAGGAAGAACAGGATCAGGAACGGCTCGGTTGTGACAAAGTATTCCGGGCGATAATACTTCCAGCCCCAGGAAATGCCGATGATAAAGGTGAAGGCGAAACCGATCAGGTTGAGGATTCTCCAGGCCCGGAACCAGGCGATGCCGGCGATGCCGAGATTAAGCAGCGCGTAATAGCTGAACAATGCCACATGGCTGCCGGTGCCGGTCGAGGCGAGCACCGGGGCGAGGAATCCTCCCGAAGCCCCGAGCACCGCAAGGGAGCGGGATTCCTGGAGGACTGCCAGCACCGCCGATAGCGCGGCTACGGCTACCAGGACGGCAAAGGCGAAAAACGGTGGGAGCAGGGCATAGAGACGGAAGGCGGCGAAGGTTGTCAGATAAAGTATACCGATTCCGCCACCCTGCAGGGCGCAGGCGTAGCCGGCACGGCGCAGCCGCAGCCGCCAGCCAGTTGCGAGGAGGGCAATCCCTGCCAGGGCAGCGCCGGAGAGACGGAGTTCGATGGGGAGCAGGGAGTGCTCGGCAGCATATTTGACAAGGAACGAAACGCCGAAGAAGAGGACTATCACCCCTGCCTTGACCAGCAGGCTTCCGCCGGTGAGAAAACGGTACAATGGCTCCATAAAGAGCTGAATGCGTGAAGGGGAGGGCGGGGCGGCTTGTTGTCCGATGCCAGGTTCTTCCTGGCCGGTTGCCGTCCAGTCGGGTGTCCATTCCGGTATCGAATCCGGCTCTTGCCGGGTGCTTTCTTCGCTGCGTTCCGGTCTGGGCTGGCCTGATGCGGCAGAGAACAATTCGTCCCGTTCCTGACCGGTGGAAAGCGGGGCAGCGCTACTGCGGGTGCTGAGATTGATTCTTTGCCGCAGATCGCGCAGTTCCTCTTCAAGTGCGGAAAGCCTGTTCCGGTGGGAAAGAATGCTCCAGAGCGCGTAACCGAGCAGCAGGCCGGTGACCGATCCCGGAAACCCGGACAGGACGCTGCCGACCAAGGTGCCGAGCAGAAGGGCAACAACTATCATGAAAGCTCCGCCGATCGTTGAATTAGATGCCATGCCCTCGTTGCCGAGCGACTCGGTGGTTCAGGCAAGGTCTCTCCAGCCGCGCTCCCGCAATTCCTTCTTCAGTGTCTGCATCTCCTGCCGGAGCTTCAGGAACTCTGCCGGGCTGGGCAATCCTTTGAACTGATAGCGCAGTGTCATGTATTCGCCATGCAGCTCGATGAGCCGTTGCTCGAGTTCTGCGTTGCGTCTGCGCAATTCTTTGTTTTCGTTGTGCAGTTCAGCGATTTCTGTTTTCAGATTCGAGAAGATGTTCATTTCTACGGTTTTCATGGTTTTTCACCCCCTTGTGCGGCGCAGGGAGGAACATCGACCGTTATCTACACTCTAGTCAAACCACGATCTTTTGTCAAGGTTGCCATTTTTGAGATAAATAGTATAATTTCAAAAGGTTAGAAAAGGGGGGTGTTATGAAGGAGGCGTTGTTTTACGAAAAGCTGGAAGGCGGTAAGGTGAAATGCGGGCTGTGCCGGTTTCGCTGTCTCATCGCGGTCGGCAGGAGGGGGCTCTGCGGAGTTAGGGAGAACCGGGACGGTGTTCTCTATTCCTTGGTTTATGGTATTTCGGTGGCGGAGCAGGTGGATCCCATCGAGAAGAAACCGCTGTTTCACTTTCTTCCCGGCAGCAGGTCGTATTCTTTTGCCACCATGGGGTGCAATTTCCGTTGCCGGCACTGTCAGAACTTTTCCATTTCGCAACCGCCCCGCGAGAATGGCAGAATACTGGGAAGTCGGCTCCTGCCTGACGAAATTGTTGCCAGGGCCCTTGCTGCCGACTGCCGCTCCATTTCCTATACCTATACCGAACCGACGATATTCTTCGAATATGCCTACGATACTGCGGTACTGGCACACCGGGCGGGATTGAAGAATGTCTTCGTTACCAACGGTTATATGACCGAGGAAGCCCTTTCTTTTCTCCATCCTTTTCTCGATGCGGCAA
>JAQUHN010000083.1 GCA_028683555.1 Geobacteraceae bacterium
CGCTGAGCCTCTCAAGCAGCGGTTCGACAAAGGGTTTCCTGATCTTTTGTATCAAGTCGCCTATTTCACTGAACTTCGGCTTGCCCCAGATATCGAGGCCATCAAGCACGTCCTCGACAAAACTGTTTACCTCAAACGCATCAAGGATGTTCTTTTTCAGGAGCAGCGCCCTGTGACCGGGCTCAAAGTGAAGGATAGACACCGAATCATACATGCTCTCAAGCGAGCGAAAGTCGCCACTCTGCAAGAAATTGCGCAAAAGTTCGAACAAAGTGTCCTGGAACAGCCCCACTTGACCGACTGAGGCATTGCAAAGGCTTTCATAAATTATTCTCGTGACAGATAAGCCGATACTTTCACTGGATAGAGATTGCAGCAACGTATCCAGCTGCACGCTTTCCGGCTTCGGAATCTCTTGGGAAGCTATCAAATTTTTCAATGTTTCCAGATAATCGCTGGGAACAAAACATTCAACATCCTCTTCCCGAAGAAGGCATATTTCGTCCTGTTTTCCATCTCCGGCTTTGAAAAAACCGGCCTTATTTGCCTCTGTGCCAGGAACTGAAGCATCCACCAGTTTCGCTAAAACGTCCTGGACATATGACGGCATGGCAGACTTGTTTTCCAGCGCATATTCCCGAAGTTCAAGCATCGCGGAATCCGGTATCTGCGACAGAATTCCCAGCAAGACATCCTCTTTACCCTGCCAAGACGTCCCCGCACCTTCGAAAAACCGTCGCCGCAGGTCAGGAGACAATCTGCCGACAAAGTCCCCCACCTTGGCAACAAATCCCCCATCCACGGCAAGTTCACCCTGACAGGTCTTTGACCTGAGGGTATCGTTCAGACAAGCAATAATTTGATCGAGTATTTCCGGTGACGCACCGTTTACGCTAGTGGCAAGAGCGCCTGAATCCATCTTTGATGGTGGAAGCGGCAGAGAATGAAGGGGAAAATCGGTTTCGGCAAAAACCTTTTGGACAAAAATCTCCCACAGTGAATAGGTAGACATATTCTGCTCGCGGCGCTCCCCGGCAAAATCGTCGCTGGCACGAAAGGCATCGTACGCAATCATCGAAACCTTGACGTGTACAATCTCCGCGTCAGCAAGAACCCGCTCCAATCCACCTTGTGCTGCAATTTCCGACCGCTTTTGCAGAAGTATCCGGCTAAACTTTTCAACCTCACCTAGCGTTATTCCCTGCCGAAAACTTATGAGGGCGACTCCATAGTAAAAAAGTGTAGTGGCAAAATTCCGCGCTGCCGGAGCAAGCAGTTCGAGAGAACCGGTATCGACCCAGAGGGTTTCCCTGGAAACACCGAGACTTACCTCTTCGCGCCTGGCAAACAGCAGGGCAAACAATTCAGCTACTTTTGCACAGGACTGAATAATGAGAGGATGACCTTGCGGATAGGATGAGACAAAGCGGCGCGCTTTCGAGAGTTCGCAAACCGTTGCGGTGAGTGCCTCGACATTACTACCAGTGCTGGAGACTTGCTCCTCATAGCAATCCATTGAAATGTTCACCAGACCCCCAACAGAAATATTATTAATTTTTACATGTGATTTTTTACATTGAAATTGTTTGACACTCTTTATAGCAGCAAACATGTTTTCCTGTAAATGTTTAAACTACAAGAAACCTTTTGCAGGAGACAATGAACGCACCTTCTCCAGACCAGCAGCGCATGCTCGTCCGCCCTCACCACTACACTCCCACATGCCATTCTGAAGTCAAAAACACATAAAGCAAAACCGTGCCGGCTTTTCTCCGTGTGGGAAAAGCCGGCACGGCTCTTTTCTTGCTTCGATCTCATCGTACCAGGCACTGTTTTGTTCCAAGGGGCCCGGCTTTCTTTACAACTCAGAAATCCCAGAACGAATCGAGTTCTTCATCTGTCATATCCCACACAGCATTGTGCGGCGGTATCTGCTCCTCGAAAAACTCGGGCAGGCGGTCGTCCTTGTTGGTGAAGCCGGCCGCAAGATTGAATGCATGCTCTGTCTTGAGAATCTGCTTACCGAGGGCGACAACGTCATCGGCAGTCAGGTTGAGGCCGTACCGGGCATTGATCATTTCATAGATGGCCGTAAAACATTCAGGGATATCAAGTGCCGGGAAGGCCACAAAAATACAGAGCCCGGTACTGTCAACCGCCGCAGTGGCAATCTGTAGATTTCTCGAAAGCTCCACCTGGCCTTCTTTCTGCAGCGGATCGACAAAGCCGCCAACCTTCAGGATATTGGTAGCTATCGTGTAACCGGAAGTGTGGTCGGCACCCATGGTCGACGTGGCATAGGTTACGCCGATCCCTTTGACAGCCCTCGGGTCATAGGCCGGAATACCCTGCCCCTTGACAACAGGTACCCTGGTGAGCCCATAGGTACGCCCAACGGAAGCAGCGCCATTTCCCAGAATTCTGCCGAGAGGCGTTCCTTTCCTGATTTCTTCGTCAATCAGGCGATACGATTCTTTTCCGTCTCCCCATGGAAGAATGCCGGCCTCCATGGCAACACTCATGAGCACCGCACCCTCAATGGAGTCGATCCCGACATCGTCCATGGCATTATCACAGCGGGCAATATCGTCCAGATCACTGATGTTGCAGGCACAGCCGAAACCCCAGATAGTTTCATACTCGAACCCTGAAGTAACATAATCGCCCTGTTCGTTCACATAAATCTGTGAGCATTTAATAATGCACCCGGCGTGACAGCCATGACTGGGATTCCCGCCCCGCGCCACAATTACATCATGCATGGTTTCGCCACAGATTTTTTCCGGATGGTCGACACGACCATAGCGGAAATTCTTGGTGGGAAGGCCACCGGCTTCATTGAGAATATTGATGAGCACATTGGTACCATACGTAGGAAGTCCCTGCCCGCTGACCGGATGATCCAGAAGCGCCTTTGCAAAAATCCTGGCCTGCTCGCGGAACTTTTCCGGGTTTGCAATGGTAAAGCCCGGCCCGCCGGCATCGTCAATGGTTATATACTTTATCTTTTTGGCCCCCATTACCGCGCCGCCGCCGCCCCGGCCATGGCTCCGAATGTTGCAGTCAGGATCTTTCACCGAAATATTTGCCGCCGCCATCCGGAACTCGCCGGCAGGGCCGATGGACAGTATGCCAATCTTTTTGCCAAGTCGTTCGGTTACGGTCTTGAAGACCTCATAGTTTCCTTTACCGACAAATTCCACATCCTCTTTGACTGTTGCACCATCCTTGTTGATATGAATGCTGTACCAGGTATCCTGCCGTGGCATTCCTTCGATGATGACTGCCTTGATTGCCAGACGCGCCAGATTCTGCGCCGCCGTTCCACCGGCATTGGCTTCTTTAATGCCACCGGTCAAGGGACTTTTGAAACCTGCCGACAATCGCCCTGAATTTGCCGCCGATGTTGCCGAAAGCAGTCCGGGCGCAAACACCAGTTTATTGTACTTCCCCAAGGGAGTGCAGGTCGGCGGCACCTCCCTGGCCACGATAGTAGATGTCAATCCCCGCCCCCCCAGCCCGGCCCACTCCCCAGGGACGTCCTCGATCTTTGTTGTAAGGGTGGTCATGTCAATACGAAGAATCCTTTCTCCCATGGCTGCCTCCTTTGTCACCGTGATTATCAACCAGGCAACTGTTATATAGGATGCTACATAACGCATAGTACAGTTTAAACCGAAAGCTGCCCCTGTCAACAAGGTGCAGAAGCACAGCACCCTTGTCACGGCTGGAAATTGATCAAATAAGGAGGTAAGTATGATTCTTTTCAGGCTGGCGATACCAGAGAGTTTCAATAAGAGTATTGGCAGACCGGAGATAGGCACAACCGGGGAGAAGAAAAAAGAGTAAGGGGACCTTCCGCACTATTCGACGAAAATGAGCGCCATGAAGCCTCCCTGAACTGAAAAACGCACCCCATTAATGCAGCGAATACGGCTGAAAAAATTATTCCAATCGAAAATCCTTCTCGATTAATCCGGCATTCTTCTTCATTTTCGAAAAAGTAATAACCGTTTTGTCGCGATTGTTTTCCTCGATGGCAAGTTGTTTAAGGGTACCATCTTTTCGAAAAATCAGCAGAAGCTCTTTCATTGCGCCCTTTTTTTGGGGGAATATCTGCAAATGAACCGTTTCTCCGCGCAGTTCCGCCCGGATATCGAAACCGGCCGGCAAGGCCTTGACAGGATGGTCGAGAAATTCGAACCAGCGTCCGAGCCCCTGCTCGGGAGGCAGGGCCATCTTTTGCCGAACCCCTTCATTGGGAAGTTTGAGCGTTAGCGAATTATCTTTCAGGAGAATCCGGCTGGCATAGGGCGAATAAAGTTCCAGGTAAAACATATCCGGCTTTTTGAAGCGAACCTCGCCGCGGGCGACCATCGTCCTCTTCATAAGAGAAAGCTGTTTTTCCTGGGTTATTTCGGCGGAGAAGTCATTGATCCCGACAAAGGCCTTGCGCAACAGCTCCAGACCTTCCACAGGCGTTAAAGAAGAGCCACATGCGACAGATGCGCTCGACAAGAGAAAATGCAACAGGAAAAGAAAAGTTATTGTTGATACTTTCATGAACAGAGACCCCTGAATGAATCGCTAAGAGAAAATTTGACTAACTGAGGACTGGTCGACACCAAAAAAAATCCCCCTCAACAGGGGGACGCAGGTATCCATCTGGCATAAGCAGGCCGAAATCGATAGCCATTCGGCATATCGCTACAACATTCCCACACCAAGGGTAAGTTGCGCCGAGGCAACCTGTTGGGCTTCGACATGTGCCTCCCCTTCCAGCAGAAACAATCGGCCAAAAGACTTGACGATACGAACCGTCACGATAATGCAATCTCCCGCCTTAACCTCGCGACAGAACTCGGCATGATCGATCGATGCGAGAAAGCCCCCTTCGCCTTCCTGTGTTGCCGCTGCGATGCCGCCGAGCTGCGCCATGGATTCCAGAAGAAATATCTGAAGATACCCTCCCGGCTCACCGGTAACGCACTTGATCCCTGTTGCGCCCTTACCGGGCTCTCGAGAGATCACTCTATCAATAAAGAGGAAGGGGTTCCGATGGGGGAGATATGCGGAAGGATCTGAATACATGTCTTGTTCAGGCTGAAAAGTCGATTCCATAGTAGGGCCCCTCGGGAGAGGCAGAATAGTGAACCGCCGCGCCCCCGGAAGGAATGGTCAAAAGAAGCGATACCAGCGACAAGCCGCCCATAGCCAGGGAACGGCCCAGGAGCCGACCCGTTTCCAGGCGAGGAACATCCGGCAACCTCTCCAGAATCGATTGCATCTCACCGGCAACCCCTGAAAGGGAAACAAGCTGTGGTTTCGATCCTGTGCCGATAATCCTGTCGATTCCTTCAGACTCGCGCCCCGGAAGGAGGCGGCCGACAGTCCGGACATCTCCTGCCGTGGCCCTGATTCGAGCGCCGCGACTGCGGGCAATCGCTCCCTTTTCAAGCACGAGAATCCCCGCGCCTTCGCTGAATCCGGCAGCATACCCCCGCAGCTGTCCCAAGTCCCGGAAAGCCTCAATCATGAATGGATCCAGTTCATCGACCCCGCCTGTCAGCATTATGTCCGCACGATCCTCGTCAAGGAAGCGGCAGGCCATCTGAAAGGCCGACTCAGCAGAACAGAATCGCTGCACAAAGGTGACGTTCGGCCCTTTCATACCATGCTCGATGGAGGCATTGCTCGCCGGCGCATTGGGAACGGTATTAGGAAAAAGCATCGGCACCAGTCCATCGGTCCCTTTGGTAAAATAGCCACGCAAAAACTCTTCGGAATTGGCAATGCCCCCGAAACCGCAACCCAGGATAATGCCGACACGAGACGATCCGAACTCAACCGGATTCAGACCGGCATCCTGCAGCGCCATACCTGCCGCAACAACGGCAAAAAGACTGCAGCGATCGAATTTACGGGCCTTCAGCGGTGGCATGAAGTCAGAAGCCTTAAACCCCTCGGCACGACCCCAGAAATGACCTTCTTCCCCCGCCAGATCAAGCGGAACAGGGCGCAGGGCGGATATGCCCGAAACCAGCGTTTCTTTCAATGGATCAAGCCCCACCCCGGCAGAGGATATGGCCGCAAGCCCGGTAATGGCAATTTCCGTTCGGACAGCATTCATCGTGACACCACCAGTGTTGTTATATTGCCGCCAAAAGCAAAGGAATTGGACAGGGCAACTGGAATGGAACTTTCCTTTGGGCCGTGATGGCAGTAATCGAGATCGCACTCCGGATCAGCCCCACGGAAGTTGAGGGTCTGGGGAATGACTCCTGCGCCGAGCGCAATAACGGTCGCAACCGCCTCGATAGCCCCCGCAGAACCAAGACAATGTCCGGTAAGGCCCTTTGTCGAAACCAGCGGCACATCGGCAACGCGATCACCGAATACCTGCTTCATTGCCTTAGTTTCCACGACATCGTTCAACGGAGTGCCGGTCCCATGGGCATTGACCCACCCGACTTCATCCGTCCTGATACCCGCATAGTGCAGGGCGGTCTTCATGACCCGAGCAGCCTCGGCACCGGTCGGCTCGGGAGCTGTCATATGGTAAGCCTCACCGGTAGCTCCGTAACCGAGAATGTAGCCGAATATCTTCGCGCCGCGCCGCACCGCTTCTTCCTCATTCTCGAGAACGAGAAACGCGGCACCCTCTCCCAGGGAAATCCCCTTGCGGCCCAAGCTGAACGGAGCACAGGGCTCGGGATCTACCACCCGGAGTGAATTGAAGCCGGCGTAGGTCAGCAGGGAAATTGCATCGGTACCACCGCAGACGACAGCCTTAAGGCGTCCCGTTGCGACAAGATCGGCTCCCCAGCCTATTGCGGTCGAAGATGACGAACAAGCCGTCGTGATGGTTCCCTGATAACCACCAAGGCCATAGCGTGTGGCAATGGCAGTGGCTGTGCGGTCAGGAAGAATGCCCCGCAAGAGAGAGGGCCGGGCTTTTTTACCCGTCAGGGTTTCCTTGAGCCATTGTTCAGCCTGAATCATTCCGGCAGCTCCGGCACCAAGAGAAACGCCGATATCATACGGGGAATAGTGCTCTCTTACGTTACTTTCCTGCAAAGCCTCCCCGGAGGCAATGACACCAAACTGGTCAGCCCGGGAAAGACATGCCGCTGTTTTCTTGTCAAAGCGGGACAAGGGATCGTAATCGCGAACCGGTGCGGCAATCCGGGCGGGAAACGAAGAGACGTCGAAAATTTCCATTGGTCCGATAGCGCTCCGCCCTGCCAGGAGATTACGTGAAAAGGAGTCAATGTCCGTTCCCGCACCGCAAAAAATCCCTCTTCCCGTTATGGCAATTCTTTTCCTGTTCATGGATTTCCTGTTTTCCTGAGGTCGGTCAGACGATGCCGCCATCAACGATCAAGCATTGGCCGGTGATATATGCCGCCCGGTCGGAAGAGAGAAATGCAACCGCATCGGCAACCTCCTCCGGCCTGCCGATTCTGCGCAGAGAAGAGCTTTTCACAATTCCTTCCACCAGTTCCGGTTTCAGAGACGCTATCAGTTCGGTATCGATCAATCCGGGCGCAACCGCATTTACCCGGATGCCCATAGGACCGACTTCCCGGGCAAGCGAACGGGTAAAGCTTATTGCGGCACCTTTACTAGCACCATAATTTGTCTGGCCGGGATTGCCGGTAAATGCGGAAATGGAGGATATGGTAACGATCACTCCCTGTTTACGGGCTATCATCTTGCGGACACCCCACTTGCAGCAATGGAACAAGGGGTACAGATTCCCTTCGATAACGTCGGCCCAGTCGCGCTCGGACATCATGGCAAGGTAGGCGTCGCGCAGGATGCCTGCGTTATTGACGAGTACATCAATATGGCCAGCCTCAGCCGCAGCTGCATCCATCAGGGCAACAGCGCCCTCGGACGTCCTTACGTCCGCCTTCAGAACCCGAACTTCCCCCGGTAGCCCAGCTGCTTCTTCCACGAGGGAAGATGCGGCCTCATCATTGCTCAGGTAGGCCGCCGTAACTCGAGCACCTTCCCGGGCAAAACGGAGAGAAACGGCCCTGCCGATGCCCCGTGTTCCTCCCGTTACGACAACAATTTTTCCACTGAATTCCATTACTACTCCGCAACTCCAGAATGTTAATTCGATTATTCAACTGAGACGGAAGTCTACCCTTTCCAGAAGCTCTTTGTCAAGAATGACCGCGCCGGCAATGGAAACGGAGCCACCGTCTGGAAGCAGCCATGCATTTTCCAGCACAAGACAACTCGACAATCAAAGCCGCATCGAATAGAATAGACCAAACCGCTTTGCAGCCCTTCGGTAAAAGAGCGGGAACCCATTCCATGTCAAGGAGAGACCGCATGGATTCAACCAGTTCACAGCACAATAAAATAGCGGCAACAAACACTTCGCAAACCAAAACAGTGCACACTAAAGCGCGTCGGGAAAAACCACCCGAATACCCGGACAGATTCCCCGTTTCGGACGATAAAGTACCGTGGGATTGCGAATTCCCCGACTATTTACCGCCCTACTATGTATCGCCGGTAGTGCTGGCAAACGACTGCACCAGCAATCCAAAGGGTTGGGCGGATCCTGAAGACATCGTACGGCTTGCCCAGGTTCCGAAGGAATCTTTTGCCGGAACCCTGGGTCACGACACCTTAGGTCGACCTATAAACCCGCAGGGCAGGACTGGCATTGCCGGAAGGGGGCTGCTTGGAAAATGGGGGCCCAACTATGCCGCTGACCCAATTATCACCAGGATAAACAAAGAATCGGGGACTATCGAATTGTTGGCCATTCAAAGAAAAGACAATGGCCAGTGGGCAATTCCGGGCGGCATGGTGGACAAGGGTGAGGAAGTATCCCGAACGCTTTCCCGCGAACTTCTGGAAGAGACCGGCGTGACACTTGACATGGAACAGGGAAGAGTCATATACCAGGGCTACGTCGATGACCCCCGCAACACTGATCACGCATGGATGGAGACAACCGCAAAGCATCTGCACTTGGCGGCGGAACTGGCGGAAAGGATGAATCTTCTCGCCGGTGACGATGCGCGAGCCGTGAGGTGGCTGCCGCTCAGCGTTGCAACTATGGACGGGCTATACGCAAGCCATTGTGCGCTGATTACAAAGGCCCTCTCTGAAATGGTTCGTAGTAACCCTTTCGCGCTATGTTCCGCTGAATTGGCTGCAATTGGGAAACTGCTGCATTCCTGTGACGATGAAGCAACTCCTTAGCATTAGTGAGCACGCATCGCGGAACCTTCGCCGAACAGCATTGCCTTTGCACAATACTGAACGTAAGGCCGACCGACAATTTTATCATGATTAAAAAAATACCCCGAAACCATTAACGCCAGGGAAGTGCTGCGCCAATGATATCGGGGTGAATTGCAGGAGGGTCTACATGTTTTTATTTACACCATTTCGAGACGATTTTCAATAAAAATAAAATTGATTTATTCAAAATATAACTATTTTTTTCCACGCACCACGCACATCTTCGATATATCAAGGCTTTTAGTGCTTTCCAGTTCCAGTGTCATGCCCAAATTTCAGAAAAAAACGGGAGAGATTGTGACTTCCAACAAATTACGAATAGCAGGCTTCCTCGCCATGACCAGCGCAATTCTGAGCATTCCTGTTTTGCTGCTGTCCTATCATTTCAATGAAAACGATACACTGGGGTATGCTCTCTTCCTGACATTCATGCAGATTATCGCTCTTTGTTTCTTCACCTATCTGAACTTATTCCTGAAAAAATTCCTGAATCTCCGTTTTTCTTTCCACGATGCAGACAATTATATTGATTTCCTGATTACGATAAATTTCTTCCTCTGCTTTGCCGGCATAGCGGAAATATATCTTTCGACATTTGCGGAACCGCTGGAACAGTTTTCACTCTTGTTGCTCGGCAGCTTTGGAATCGGACAACTGCTGTTCGGCATAAAGCTTTTCCAGTTACCCGATACCCTGCAAGGACTGCTCAAACCGTTCTGTTTTTTTGTCATCCTCACGGGAATACTTGTTACTACGATATTTTTGTCGCCATTTGCCGCCCTGACCGGCGCGATAGCGGATGTCATGCTCGGCACCATTTTTTTTCAAGCATGTGAAACATGTGAAGGACAGGATACCTGCTGACGTTGCTCCTCATCATACGATAATACGCTCGTATTTACCTGACAAACAATCAGACAGTAGCCACTGTATCAACTGACAAGGAATTATTCCTGAACAAACCATGAAACTCCCAAAACCACTCTACGAAGCAACACTCATTCGCCGCTACCAGCGATTTCTCGCCGATGTCACGCTTCCGGACGGAACAACCATTACGGTACATTGCCCCAATTCCGGCAGTATGACTGGATGCGCCAAACCGGGAATCCCGGTCCTGCTTTCGCATAGCACCAACCAGAAAAGGAAGCTTGCCTTTACTCTGGAACTGGTACAAGTGGATGGTCACTGGGTCGGCATCAATACCATGAGACCCAATGCCCTTGTCCGTGAAGCAATATCCCAAGGCATAGTCCCGGAACTTGCCGGATATACCGATATCCGTGCCGAAGTGAGATACGGAAGCAACAGCCGGATAGACCTTCTCCTTTCAGGACCAGCGGGACTTTGCCATGTAGAAGTAAAAAATGTTACCCTACTCTGTGGAGAAAGAGCCATGTTCCCTGATGCGGTAACAACGCGAGGGCAAAAACATCTTCGCGAACTGATGCAGGTAGTTAGCGCAGGTGGGCGAGGAGTGATTTTCTTCGTTGTTCAAAGAGAAGACGCGCGGACGTTCGGGCCAGCAGACTCAATAGATCCGGAATACGGAAGACTGTTGAGATTGGCGGTACGAAACGGAGTGGAAGCACTCGCCTATCAGGCACATGTTGGTCCTGAGGGAATTTATCTGACAAGACAACTACAAATCATTCTCGATTAACCTTGAAATACCTTTATCCAGAAATCTTCACCGCAGAAGGAATTGCTTCTGCTCTTCGGGGGTCATGGACTGCAAACGCTCACGCAGATTCTTTCGCTCTTCTCGGGACATGCTATGCCACTTGTCGTGAAGAGCCTCCCGTTGCTCGGGTGGCAGCGTTCGAAACCAGCGATATCGGCTACGGATCCGCTCCTGCTCTGCCGGAGGAAGCTTCCGGAACTCGGAAAATCTTTTACGAATCATTTCGCGCTGCTCCGGGGGCATTTTCTGCCATCGTTTATAACGATCCTGGGCCTCGCGGCGCTCATCCGGGGACATTTTCCCCCATTTCTCGGCACCTCGGCGAAGTTTCTGCTGTTTTTCCGGTGACAACCCGGGCCATTTTTCTTTGAATGGCTGCAACGCCTGTTGTTCCTCCGATGACAGTTGATCCCAGGACATGCCGTAAACTTCACCCCCGGCCAGCGAAGCTGCGCATATACCTGCAAGTAGCACCACTATCCGTAGAAACTTATTCATAGGCGCCTTCCTTTACCAATATTTTTCCAGCCATTTTTATTATTTCCATCCTGATATTTTCTTGCCGCCGTAAAGTTGACACTCCTTTTTCGGCGCTACCTTCCCCGGAAACCGTAATGAGGGCGAAACCAGCCAAAAAAACAGCCCTGTAATCCGGATATATGCTTAAAAACAACGGTATTCCGAAGTGATTAGCCCAAATGGTCAGATGTTTCAAGCCAGCGATAGAAATCAAGATCCTTGTAAAGCTCCATCTGTTCCTGGGTCGTAAGGATCTCCAGATCTTCAACTTGTCCGGAAGGAATAGTAGTGTGATCGCTGGAAGTCCAAAGCGACAGGGTGAGAACCAGCACCATGGCTGTAGCAAGGCCTCCAGCTGTGACCCAACGAGGAAACCGGTCATACCACGGCACAGGTGTTTTCAAAGATTCCAAGGCCTTGAGCCGGGCAGAGCGGAGACGCATTCTGATACGCGGATCCATCTGCGCCTCAGTCTCATCCAGCACCTTCCGCAGATTCTGCACAAATGCTTTATCGTTTTCTTCACTCATCATGGCCTGAACTCCTCAAGCAAACTACGCAGGCTATGCACGGCCCGCGAATAATGGGTTTTAACGCTGCCGGTGGAACATCCCATTGCAAATGCGGTCTGCGCCACATCCATCCCTTCCCATGCGCGCAACAGGAAAGCCTGTCGTTGGCGTAATGGCAGGGAGAGAACAGCCTTCTTCAGGGCTTCTGCTGCTGTAGAGTTGAGCAGCGATCTGGCCGGATCGGGAGAATTGGTATCCGGCATGGCCTGAATTGGATCATCTCTCTCGTCTGTTTCATCTCCTGAGTTTCCAAACCAGGAGCGAAAGCGGTTGCGGACCGCAGTGCGCCGATACCAGTCAGTAATCCGGTTCTGGAGGATTTTAAAAAAAAGCGGTCCCCACTCACCTTCCGGGCGGGAAGAATAACGTCGGACAAAGCCAAGCATAGCATCCTGAACCAGATCGAGAGCTTCCTCGGAGTCGCCGACTGAAAACAGGGCCATTCGATACGCCCGCGTCTCCACACCAGCAAGAAAAAGGTTAAGTGCTTCAGTAGTATCCAGAGATATCCTCCAAAACCATCTTTTCTTGGTTAAACGCACGGCAACAACATTGGTTGACGTTTGTCGAACACGACCCTTGAAAAGAAAGAGGGCCGCACACGGCCCAGGTAGAAAACAGCGGAAGTATAGGCAAATGCCCTTCCGGTATGCTAGCTGCTACCAAGCTCATTGCAGGCAGTTGAAAAGGCCCATGCACCAGAAACAGTCTCCGCAAGGAACCGTATTCGTATAGCAATCCTGCTCAAATTCTTCAGCGTAGATATATTCGCAAGGAATCAGATTGCAGTTGGAACAGATCGGATATTCATGCCTGATCACTTCTTCCCGAAAGGACAGAAATTGCTCGTCATTCCAGATATCCAGAATCCCCTTATCAGCAAGCCTGCCGAACTCCTTCGGCACAACGAATTTTTTTCGTCCGGAAAAATGACAAATGAAGCGATGCCAGAGAAAATAACAGGGATGAATTGTTCCATCCCAGGAAACAAGGGCGCCACCATTTTCAATGAAGTCACATCTTCGCTCAACAGTGGGGGACACACTGGGAAGCTTGAGCTGAAGGCCGGTCTCATCCGCCACAGACTGAGCGTCAGCAAAAATAGCCCTTACCCCCTGCAATCTTGCCTCGTCCAGTTCCAGGAGATTCTTCACATGCAGGAAAATATCCTTTGCTCGTGCCTCGGCCATCATTTCACTGACGAAGTCGACAATTTTTTGTTCTTCAGCTGTTCTTACGTATTTACAGAAACAAAGGTAAAAGTAGTTGCTGAAATCGATGCCCTCCGCTTCCGCCTTTCTTTTCCAGCGCAGGAACAATTCGATTGCCTGATCCGTATTCAAATCATAAGCAGACTGCGAAACATGAGCCGCTTCATACGGCAGAAGGTGACTTACCAGTGCAAAGTTGGCCCCTCGAGAAGCTGACCATCGCAGAACATCTGGAAGCTGGTGGATGTTGTCGCGCATTACCACAAACTCGACTCCGATTTGCAAGGTGGATTCGGGCACCCTTTTTCTGGCATGTTCCAAAGCGACAAAAGCACGATCTAGGTCATCAACCTCTCCCCCTTCCCGTATCTTGCGAAAAGTATCAGGACAGATTGCGTCAAGGGACAGGCATATCTTGTCAAGGCCTGCCTTCATGAGTGTAACAGCCCGCATCTCATCGAGCAGAAGGCCGTTGGATTGGAACCCTACCCAACTTTCTGCAGGCATCAGTCGCTTGGCAATTCGGATAAAATCCTCAAGCTGAGGATGAAGAAGAGATTCTCCGATACCATTGAGAATAAGAGCTTCGGCATGAGAAAGAGCTGGAGAAAGGGACAGGAAGGTCTCCATGGACATATCGCCTTCCGTGATGCCGTTGTTCCACGACTGTTTCACACACATCGGACAAGAAAGATTGCATCGTGTGGTAAGCTCAACAAAAAGTCTTGAGGGATGCTTCCGAAATGCCGGAATCGGCATTACATCCTCTTGGATGCCTTCCATGGGTTTCAGGTACGAATTCAAACTGTTGGATGAAATCACGCTGCTTAATGCCTCTCTTCGTAAATGTTTTTCGACCGGCACTCGCGATCAAGGCGCGAAAAACCTTTGTGCCCGTTCGTGGGAAAGTTAGTATTTTAATACGGAACAGGCTCTATACTCTACAAAAAAAGTAGAGCGCTCCCTTATAGGGTCGCATTGTTACAGTGTTTTTCTGAATTTTATCCGCAGATAGTAGCAGGCCGCCCCCATAACACCGAGAATGATATCGCGGAACCAGGGAATCGGTCGATCCAGGCCGGAGGCCCACAGAGGATCTAGAAAGGCTGTGCAGAGAAAGAAAACCGCTCCGAACGTAAGCAGATTTTTTATCATTG
>JAQUHN010000084.1 GCA_028683555.1 Geobacteraceae bacterium
ATTCGCCAAACGGTACGAGATGCATCTTGTCGCTCCGCCCGAGGACACTTCCCGCGGCAGAAACAAGGAACGCGCTATTGAAATACCTTCTCCGTGGACCGCTGTCGTCAAAGGCGGGACTACCGAAGATGATAGGGGATCTTATCTCGCTGGCCAGCACGGTAATTCTGTCCGACGGCGGCCCTGGTTCTTGAAAAAAGAATGGCGCTGCGCTCTCCGGCCAGACCACCAGATCCACCCCTCCGGCGGCAGCCTGGCGGGAAAGCCGTTCATAAATCGAGATGGTTTGCTCCATAAAGGCCGGATCCCACTTGATTCCCTGGTCGATATTACCCTGAATCAGCGCCACCTTAAGCGGAACTCCCGTCTGCTCGTGGCGCATCAGCACGAAACCGTATACCAGCACAAGTGAAAGCAACACCAGGAAAACCGACGCACTCTTTAACGGATAGGCTACCCTTTCGCCACTCTTCAGCCCGGCGACGGCCTTGATGATACCATAGATAACGCAGTTGGCCAGGACAATGAGAAAACTTATCCCGTATATTCCCGTAATGTCAGCCACCTGAATAAGGGGCAGGATCCGATACTGGGAATAGCCGAGGCTTGCCCAGGGAAAACCGGTCAGGAGAAACGAACGGAGGAATTCCAGGCCGACCCAGAGGAAAGGAAATGCGACCGCAACGGGCACCCCCTTTTGCTCCGCTCTCCGTACCAGGTAAAAAGCGACAAAAAAGAAACCGGCCAGATAGGCTGCCAGGACCAGGTAGGCGCAGATACTTGCCACCAGGGGGAGTTTCCCGTAGGTGGTGACCACGATATTGATCCAGTAGAGAATGCCGCCATAGGCGACCAGGCCAGCAACAAAGCCCAGCTTACCGGCGGTTTTCGGGCTTTTCCTGCCGCAGGCGTAAAGAAGCGGCAGAAAGGCGAACCAGGCAAAGAAGGCGATTTCCGTCTTGGGAAAAGAAAGTGCCAGCAGGACACCGCTCAAGACGGCAAGAAGATAGTCGCGAGCCTTTCCCGGCGGGAAATCGATCATGGTGAAACGGAAAGGGCTCACTCGTCTCTTCCCTCCGGCTGCGGCTCCGCCTTACGCACAATGCGTACCCGACGAATCTTGCGCTCATCTGCATCAAGGATTGTCATGACGATATCTTCACTTTCTATCACTTCTCCCGAACGGGGTATCCTGCCGGTAAGATGAAAAATGAGCCCACCGACCGTATCGAACATCTCCCGCTCAATGTCTATCCCGAGGTACTCCTCCAGCTCCTCGATGGGTAACCGGGCATCCACGACTGTGGATCCGTCCGGCTGCTGAACCAGCCAGTCCTCTTCCAGATCATACTCGTCCTGAATGTCGCCGACAATCTGCTCTAGCAGGTCTTCGATCGTTACCAGTCCGGAAGTACCACCATACTCATCGATCACAAGAGCCATATGAACGCGTTTCCGCTTGAATTCCTGCAGCAGTTGTTCAAGATTCTTCGTTTCCGGAATATAGTAGGGAGCTCGTAGAATCTTTCTCAGGTCGAACGCGGAGATGTCCATTCCCCAGTACTTTAAAAGATCCTTCGCATAGACAAGGCCGATAATATTATCAAGCGTACCATCATACACCGGCAGTCGGGAATGGCCGAAGGCAATGATCTTGGCAAGGATATCCTGAATACCGTCGTTGCTGTCTATGCAGCCCATGTCATTCCGCGGCACCATGATCTCGCGGACCACCGTATCCCGAAGATGAAAAATGGATTGAATCATCGCATTCTCTTCCGGGTTGATGAGGCCCTCCTCTTCACCGGCGGTAATAACCTCCTGGATTTCTTCTTCGGTGATCTTCTTGCGGCCGGAGGCAAACCAGCCCAAAACCTCAAATAAAACCGATTTTTTCTTTCCGGAACCCTCTTCCAATCGAATAATTCCTCCGTTGCGGCGGATCGTGCTCTTAAACTGGAAAGACACCTTCTTTTCCGAAATACGAGAATGCGCCGCGCTACTCTTCCGTCTCTATACCGTTATTGATTCGGCAAGTCTTGATATGTTTATCCTGGCAAACAACCTGGAACCGGCAAAGCGGACCGCATGTGCTACCCAAAGGCCCTGTCAGGCAGCGCCTTTGCCGGACAAAAACTATTGTAGTCTCATGAATATTACCAGCACTGTCAGCGTCAGCAGGGTACCGACCATCGCACCGAAAAGCACCTCGCGGAAGGTGTGAAAGCCAAGCGTTATCCGGGAATGGCAGACCATAATCGCCAGCGACAGGGTCAGCAAGGAACTGATGGGATCCTGCGTGGTAAGGGAAACCACCGTAACAATGGCAAAAGCAAAAGCGGCGTGGCCGCTGACCGTTCCTCCCTCAAGGGGAGTTCCCTTGCCAAGGCAGGCCTTGAACATTACCACCGTTATCACGACGCATAATATTGCGACAAGAGTTCCCATCTCCGTCGGGGTCCCGATCATGCCCAGTGCCTCCTTGTAGAAAGGAAAGATATATCGCGAAAGAATCAGATAACCCATCACTGCAGCGCCGATTGCAGCAACCAGCACCGCTCCGGCGGCAACATCCTTAGCCGCTTTCGCAATCGGATGATAATCCGGAGACACGAGATCTACGCACAACTCAATGGCGGTATTGATCAGTTCGGCAAACAGGACGAAAGATACGGAGATTGCGAGCAGAGTAAATTCCAGGCTGGAAACCCGCAAGAAAAGAACCGCCGCCAGTATCAGCAGAGCCGCCAGAAAATGGTTGCGCATGTGTCTCTGGGTTTTGACGGCGTAAAGAATGCCTTGGATGGCACAGTTCACGGAATCAGTGAGTCGGGTCGGCTTCATGGGCTATCCATGGAACTCATAGTGATTGCGGGATGCTACAAAAGCCCTTCCCGCTGCAGCAGCACAAACAGCTGCTGCTGTTTGCGTTCCATCCGCTTCGCCTCCTCCTCACCGGACCTCTCGTGATCGTAGCCGGTTACATGGAGGATTCCATGAAGGAGCAGGAAACCGAGGCGTTCGGAGAAGGTTATGCCCTGCTCGTCCGCTTCGCGAGAGGCGGTATCGGCGGAGATTACCACATCACCGAGCAGATGAGGGTTCATCTCGGGAAAATCCCCTTCGGACATGGCAAAAGACAACACATTTGTCGGCTTGTCGATGGATCGGTACTCGCGATTCAGACAACGCATGCTCCGGTCGCCGACAATTGTTACCGAAAGCTCGCTATCGATGTATCCCAAGGCGCTTAAGATCCTCTCCGCCAGGTTTCTTACCATCTTCGTCTCGATCCGATGCCGTCTTTGCCTGTTCCCTATCACTATCTTCAACAGCTTTCTTCCTTCCGTTCACTTTGAATGCCGGTTCAGGATAATCGATCCGGTGATGATAAATTCCGGAAAGTATCCGATTGAAACTATTGGCGATATCATGGAGGTTCTTGAGAGTCAGCTCACACTCCTCCAACTGGCCGTCAATAAAAATATTATTGATGATCTTCTGCACCATGCCCTGGATGCGAGCCGGGGTCGGATCGGTCAGGGTCTTGGAAGCAGCTTCAACACAATCGGCGAGCATCACCAGTCCCGCTTCGCGCGTTTGCGGCTTGGGGCCGGGATAACGGAAGTCACGCTCGTCCACGTTGCCGGTCTCCGCGTCTTCGGCTTTTTTTGCCTTCTGGTAGAAGAAGGAAATAAGAGCGGTGCCGTGGTGCTGGCGAATGATATCGATAATCGGCAGGCCAAGACGGTTCTCCCTGGCAAGTTCCACGCCCTCTTTCACATGAGAGATCAGAATCAGGGCGCTCATGTTCGGTGAAAGCTTGTCGTGCCGGTTCTCACCGCCGCTCATATTCTCGATAAAGTAGAGCGGCTTGCTTATCTTGCCGATATCATGGTAATAGGCCGCAACCCTGGCCATGAGTGGATTGGCATGAATTGCCTCAGCGGCAGCTTCAACCATGGTGCCGACAAGGATGCTGTGGTGGTAGGTTCCGGGCGCCCGAATCATCAGTTCGCGCAGAACGGGAGAGTTGAGGCTGGCAAGCTCCAGCAGCTTAATATCGGTCGTATAATGAAAAAGGTTCTCGACAACCGGAACGGTCCCGGCCACGATTATCGAATTCACCACCCCGCCAACCAGGGCGAAAATAATAATATAAAGAGATTGGGAGGTAAAGAGATTATCGGTGATGATCTGGAACGGAATGACCAACGAAAGGTTGACAACACTGACCTTCAGCCCGGCACTATAAATGGTTCCCCGATACTGACACTGACGCACCCCATGGGCGCCGATAATCCCGCCCAGCAGTGCGTAGACGACAACCAGCAGGCTGCTGTTGAAAAGCACGCCGAGCAGCAGCGCCGTAACGGCGCAGTAGACCAGGGCAATCTCGGAGTTGAGGATAATCCGGACCAGCATCGCCCCGGCGGCAAACGGAAAGAGATAAAAGTAATCGTCGGTGCCTATCTGGGGGAAGAGAATCCCCATGGCCGAAGAGACGACAAAGGCAAACTTGAGAAACAGGAACAGCAGGATCGTTACCAGGGAAAGAAGCAGAAGATCCTTGATAGAAGGGTTGAATTTGCGGATGTTCTTTTTGCCGAAGCGGTACTGAAAATACATCACGACCAGAATCAGGGCAAAAATACCGATGCCGGCCAGGAATTTGTTGACACCCTGGGCAGCGCTGAAAATCTTGTTCAGCTTAAGGGCCTGCTCGGCGGAAATCCGCTCGCCTTCGCGAACGATCATCTCGCCCCGCTTGATCTGGTAAACGACAGGTCGGATGGAATTTCTCGCCTCCGCCCTTTTTGCATCGGTGGCGGCAAGATTACGGACAAGGTTCGGCTGCAGGGCTTTTATGAACAGATTTCTGACGACTTCCGCTTCTTTCCGGTCAGTGCCGGAAATACGCATGTCTTTCACCATGCCTGCGGCATCCTTCAGGTCGATCGCTGTAATGGTACCGTCGCCGGCGCCGATCAGGCGACCGGTCTGCCGTTCATAAAGCAGCACGCCGTGCCGTCGGTCGCTGTTGAAGGAAACCTTGTCATTGACCAGCTTGTACTTGTAGATACCGTCAGCCACATGGCCGATCTCGGCCAGCAACGCACGAAAATTGCGTATTCTTTCCAGGGAAACCAGTTCCGCCGGAGTAACGGTGCAGCCAAGCTCTTTGGAAAGATTATTCAACAAGGCATCGCGATCAGACTCTCCCTGAGTCCGCGAATCCATGATCAGGCTGAAAGCACGGGCGAAGCTTTTTTTCAGCTCATCAGCCTTCGCCTGTCGAAAATCATAGACGTAAGGCGTTGCCTTTTCCGCTTCGTCCCGCTTTTTTTCCGTCAACTCGGAGTCTTCCAGCAGATAGCTCTGGGTAGACTTGATATCAGCCGGTGCAATTTCGCCGGCATTATATTGAGCAGTATGGAAGTGTTGGCCGGGAACAATGAGCAGGGTAAGGATCAGCGCCGACATCAGCAGGAGTACCGTCTTGGCCACCTTTTCATGCTTGGCGCTGAAAAACCTGTCTTGGAGGGAATCGAACAAGCGTCTTGCGCGTGAAGCGAGCAAAGCCGCTCTCCTTATTTCTGTATTACCTTTGGAAGTATCGGAGGGCATACCCTTATTTCTGAAACCTCACCGGCGAACCGGGACGTAGTAAAAAAATCAAATTCAACTATAATCTTTATCTGACAAGCATGTCAACGTAAACATCCCCCCGAGGGAAACGAGCGATAGTCAGCCCGGCCGGGCACTGGCGCACGGAGCGCAGCAACCGGGACAGGGCAAACGAACAGGCTGGGCAGAGCCCACAGCCGGCAACTAGCCACACCATATTTACAGCGGCCAGCACAAGGCACCTAGCAACGCTACGCGCCGCACATCCCCGACTGCCGTCTCCGGGTTCACCTCTTTCGACAAAACGGGCAATTATTATGCGCCGTACATCTTTCCCATTTGGATTTATTGTGCTATAACCAGTTGGATTCAGGACAGGGGCATGTGCCCCGAAGCAAAGGAGACCATAATGAACACAATAGATGATGTGTATGTACGGGAGATTCTCGATTCGCGCGGTAACCCGACACTGGAAGTTGAAGTTCTTCTGGAATCGGGAATTACCGGCAGAGCAGCCGTACCCTCGGGAGCCTCCACCGGAGAGCGGGAAGCCCTTGAACTGAGAGACGGCGATGCCGCCAGATACCTGGGAAAAGGTGTCCTCACCGCAGTCGACAACGTGAACTCACAGATTGCTGACCAGATCATCGGCATGGACGCAACCGATCAGGCGGAAATTGATGCCCGCATGATCGAACTGGACGGTACCGAGTTCAAAAGCAAACTCGGCGCAAACGCCATTCTCGGAGTTTCCCTCGCCGTCGCCAAAGCTGCGGCCGATTCCCTTGGCCTGCCCCTTTACCGATATATTGGCGGGGTAAACGCGCGCGAGTTGCCGCTTCCCATGATGAATATTCTTAACGGTGGCGCCCACGCCGACAACAATGTGGACATACAGGAATTCATGATCATGCCTGTCGGCGCACCGAATTTTTCCATGGCACTGCGCATGGGTGCGGAAATATTCCACTCCCTGAAAAGCGTACTGAAAAAAAAGGGGTACAACACCTCTGTGGGAGACGAAGGGGGCTTCGCGCCGAACCTGAGTTCCAACGAAGAAGCGCTGCAGGTTATCATGGCAGCAATTGAAAGTGCCGGATACAAGCCGGGAGAAGACGTCCTTCTGGCGCTTGACGTAGCATCTTCCGAACTGTTCAAAGACGGCTCTTATATCCTGGAAAACGAAAAATCCCCGAAAAAGTCCGCCGATCAGCTGATCGATTTTTACGAAGACCTGGTTAACCGCTATCCCATCATTTCCATTGAAGACGGAATGGCGGAAAACGATTGGGACGGCTGGAAGAAGATCACCGAGCGACTGGGAGACAGGATCCAACTGGTTGGTGACGACCTGTTCGTAACCAATGCAAAAACCCTGCAGCAGGGAATCGACCGGGGCGTAGCCAATTCAATCCTGGTAAAACTCAACCAGATCGGGACACTGACCGAAACCCTCGACGCAATCGAAACGGCAAAGAAAGCCGGATACACCGCCGTCATTTCCCACCGGTCCGGTGAAACGGAAGATACCACCTTGGCCGACCTTGCCGTGGCCGTTAATGCCGGACAAATCAAAACCGGATCCCTCTGTCGCACCGACCGGGTCTGCAAGTACAATCAACTGCTCCGGATCGAAGACGAACTGGGCGACACGGCTCTCTTCAAAGGAAAAAACGTTTTCTATAACCTTAAATAAAGCACGGCCTGATACCTGAAAGTGATCGTTCCCGCAATCACATCAAAAAGGGGCATGATTTTAAGATCATGCCCCTTTTCTTGTCCCTGACATCTTTCTTTGCTGTCCCGACCTGAATGATACTGCACGGCGCAACCACCCTCCCCTGCCATCACATAAAAACCTGCTATACTTTCAATATAAACCGAAAGAATGAAAACAATCGAACAGCTTCACCTGTTCAGGCGTATCGGGCAACTAAAACCTACAATCATGGGGTACGATCTTATGCCTGCCATCTGCACCATTCTCCTACTCATGCTCATGATTGCTCCGATACAGGCTGCGGAGTTCAACGCTCTCGGCGGAGTCCTGCAGAATACCGGGAACCATGACGGCACCTATACCTGGCAACTGGAATACCGTCAGCAGTTTCATAAAAATCTCGCCTTCAGCATCACCTATCTGAACGAAGGCGCCTTTCCCACCCACTCCCGGGACGGTCACGCCGTCCAGCTGTGGGCACGGGCTCCCCTGCCAGGCAACCTTCTTGCACTGGCGGTCGGCGTCGGCCCCTACTTTTACTACGACACGATTCCCTATCTCACCAGCGGCTTCAGCCTCAATGACCATGGATGGGGAGCGCTGGTCAGTCTGGACGCTACCTTATACACCCGCAGCCGCTGGCTCTTTCTCGCCAGAGCCAATTGGGCGGCAACCGGAAGCAGCATCGACACAGTTTCCGCCTCCTTCGGCATCGGCTACCGGCTGGACGGGTCCACACCACCATTACGAAGCCCGGACGAGAGCGATAGCCAGCAACAAACCCTACACAACGAAATCACTCTCTTTGTAGGAGAAGCGAGCGTCCACAACAAGGGTCCGGCCCACTCTTTCGCCGCAGGCATCGAATACCGTCGACAAATCCTGCGTTACCTCGAGTGGACTGCCGGATTCCTGTACGAGGGTGAAAACAGCCTAAGTCGCAGGTACGGCGTTGCAACTCAACTGTGGGCTGCCCAAACCTTTTTCGACGACTCCCTGCATATGGGCATCGGCGCAGGCCCGTATTTTTCCTTTGACCGGCGAAGAACCGAAGAAGGCCAGAGTCACGAGGTAACTGTCTCGAACATCCTCACCATGACGGCAGGATATCGCTTCACTCCGGCCTGGGGAGCGAGGTTCTCCTGGAATCGCGTAATCACGAACTACGAACGGGACGCTGACGTCTGGCTACTAGGCCTCACCCGGCGCTTTTAGCCAGTACCGCATTAGGAATAATTACACAATCGTTGCAAATCAGAATAATTTGTACTATACATTCTCATGCTTGATATAATCACACTTTCGCCTTCCGCCATCCAGAGAATCGAACCATGGATGAAACCCACAAACAATTCCCTATCCAGGGCGACACCACGCTCTCGCAACCAGTTCCGCATACTGAAACAATTCAAGAACTTGCAGGAATCGCTTGCGGTGAGTATGATGTGGCGTCAGAGACGATCACTTGGTCTCCCGCCAACCGTGTCATTCCCGGCTTGAACAAACAGCCATGTTCCCTAACTTTCCGAAAATACCTTTCAGACTATGCTCCACAAGATTCGCAACTACTGCAGGAAGCGCTGGAACGGTCAATTCTGCATAATGAACGTACCGAAACAATTGTTACCTCAGGCATCACACCGACGAAAAACGCCCGTCTCCGCTTCACGTTCATCCCCCTGACCGACCCTGCCACTCCTGTCATGAAAGTGAGCTGTCTCATGCAGGACATTTCCGAGACAACGACCATCTGTTACGGTAAAGAGGGACGCTCAGAAATGGTTGGCCCGGTAGCCGACAGCATCCGGGACGTTCTTTTCCGGATATCTCTTCCCGACGGCAGCTACGAATATATCAGTCAGGCAGTCGAGGGCATTACCGGCTACCCGCCGCACATGTGGTACGGAAACCCATCCCTGCTGCAGCAAATAATTCATCCCGCCTGGCGCACAAAATTCGCGCGTGAATTCAAGAGATTTGTTCATGCTGGCGAAACAGAGGAACATCTCTTCCCGATACTCCACCGGGAAGATGGCATCCGCTGGATTCAGCTTCGCACTGCAACGCTCAGAGACACTCGGGGCGAAGCACTCGCCGTCGAAGGGATTGCATCGGACATCACCGAAAAAAAACTGGAAGAAATAGAGCGGAAACAACTTATTCGGGACCTGCAGAAAGCCTTGGCCGAAGTAAAAACCCTGAGTGGACTGCTACCCATCTGCAGTTACTGCAAGAAGGTGCGTGATGACCGGGGATACTGGCAGCAAATAGAATCATACATAACGGAACACAGTGAACTGTTCTTCACGCACGGTTTGTGCCCCGACTGTCTCGCACACCATTACCCTGAATATTCCCTGACAGGATCAGCAGTACATCGGACGAAGAAATACTGATACAGACATGCCACCAGCAGCAAAACGTTGAAACATGATCTGGCAGCAATGGCTATCGAGCATACTCGATAGCCATTGACCATGGACTTTTCAGATGGGAGAAATCGGCCGAAGGACTCGGAGTGGCAAGAAAGCGGAACCGGAAGCACGAACAACAGCAGCGAACGTGCCCGCTCCCTGTCAGAGGGAAGTCAGGACCTTGAGCAAATGGGGAATCAGCTGTTTCTTGCGGGACATTACCCCCTTCAGCTCATAGAGATGGGGCTCCAGCTGGGGATAGCCCATGACGTGAGCAATCTGGTTCATCCCTTCCACCAGAAACAGGGTGGTCTCGGTATAGATATCGGTCACCATAAGGCCTGCGAGAGGCAGCCGCTCCTCGGTCCGGATCCGTTTCAGTGCGGTGCGCAAATCTTCTTTCAGGGCATGGAATTCGTCAAAACCGACCACCTCCACCTGGCCGACCCCGACCAGGGTACTGCCGATGGTAAAATGCTTGAAATCAGAACGGATTGCCTCTTCCGGCGAAGGATGGGGAGCAAAGCCGCTGCAGGCGGAAAAAATCTCCCGGCCAAATAGCCCATGATCGAGACCGGCAATTTCCTCGAGCCAGGTGACCATTTCCTTGTCCCGCCCGGTAGTGGTAGCAGAACGAAGGATCACTGTATCGGAAAGAATTCCCGCCAGAAGCAGGGCAGCGATGCCATGGTCCGGAACCAGACCGCGCTCCCGATAGAGCGAGGCAACGATGGTACAGGTACTGCCAACCGGTGCCGTCAGGAAAGTAATGGGAAGACTGCTGCCCGGATTGCCCAGCTTGTGATGGTCGATAACCTCCAGGATCTCCACCGACTCCGCCCCCGGCACCGCCTGTCCCAGCTCGTTGTGATCCACGAGAATCAAGGCGTAGGGCACCGGTGCCAGCAACGTCGACTTGGTAGCGATCCCGGCCAGGGTGCCGTCTTCTTCCACGGCGATCACCGCCGATTCGCCGCCCCGGAGAAGACGCAGGCGCAGATGATCAAAAGGCTCGCCGATACCGATCTGGGAAAACTTTGTCTCAACGAACGTCGAAAGTGGCGTGGCGAGTTTGGCCAGACCCGCGGCCGTAGCAGTATCGAAGGCGGTGGAAAGTATCGTGACGCCATTTTCCCGGGCCTTGGCCAGCAGATCGTCATCAACCCCGAGACCACCGGTAATCACCAGCAACCTGACCCGGCGCTCGATGGCTGCCTCCTGGATGGAACGGCGATCTCCCGTCATGATTAGCAGCGAACAAGGATCGTAGCCTGCTATACGGCTCGAAAAGGATTCTTCCAGCATGGCGCCGATGAAAAGATGCAGCTGTTCCAGCCGGGAATCAGGCCTGCCAGCCAGGAAAGTTCCCGCGAGACAGGCGGCAAGACCATCCAGCGAAGCATTCACATTGCGGGTCGGATCCGAACCGGCTACCAGATATTTCTCCGAAAGCTTCAGCAGCGAAACCATGCCGACCGGCAAGTCTCGCTCGTCAATTACCGGCAGCACCCGCACGGTATGACGGTGAAAAAGCTCCAGTGCCTCCTTGAGAGTCATATCGGGCCGGGCGGTGATGGGCGGACGGCTCAGCATATGACTGACTTTGGGATGGACATCAGCCAGGTATTTCGGCGGATCGAAACCGAGCCGTTCAAGAATGAAGCGCGTCTGCGGATTCGGGGTGCCGGCCATCGCTGGTGACACATTTTCAGCGCCGAGTCTCTTCTTCAGATCCGCATAGCCAATGGCCGACGCGATCGAGTCGGTATCAGGGTTGCGGTGTCCGACAACATAAATCTGTTTCTCCATGTGGATTTCCTTTCTTTCCGATGAAAATGCCTCACGGAACGTTACTGATAAGTAGTGCCCATACAACCGAAAACTCCGGATGAGAAACGAGTGGTTTCTGATTCGTAAAGCGGGGATTACGCGGAACCGTACATAGGTATGCCGCACACGCAAGAGCGTAGATTGACACCGCCAGGGCAAGAAAGATCCCTTGTCGGACAGAAACTAGTTACAATCCGCATAGGAGATGACGGAATCTGGATCATAGCCATATACCACCTTGGAGCCAACCCTGACCAGCGGCACCCCCCTACCACCAAGTTTGCGGTAGGTCCGGGCAGCAGTGTCATCCTTTTCAATGTCATAGGTCGTATAGGGAATCCCTTTTTTATCCAGAACTCGTTCCATCATCTTGCAGTAGCCGCACCATGATGTGACGAACATTTCAACGGAAGAACAGCTCTGGCTGACGACGAGCTTTTTCAAAGACGCATCCGCCAGAAGAATCCTGGAAGAAGAACCATTCAATCCTGCGGAAAAAACATCTGCCTGTACAGGAACGGTTCCGACGAAAATTAGCAGCAACGCTGCACCCATGATAGATAATCTCATTGTTTACCTCCCGATTATTTCATCATTCTATATATCACAATTTACTTCTTGAACGCAAAAAAGACATTACCGACTGGCGCACGGCGGCAGCGGAACAGTGCAAGTACTGCTTCAGCACCTGGTCCTCAGCATACCAATAATTCTCCTTGAACAACTGTTACCGCCCTGCCGCCGAGCTTCACCCGGTCACCAGCCAACTCGACAGCAACAATTCCGCCGCGGGCCGAAACCTGGCGACCGAGCATGCAGGTTTTCCGAAGTTTTTTGCCCCAGTAGGGGCCGAGACAGCAATGGGCCGAACCGGTTACTGGATCCTCGGCAATACCAACGGCCGGAGCAAAGAATCGTGAGACGAAATCAAACTCCCGCGATGCCGGACGACTGGTCACGATCATCCCCCGACAGGAAAGACGGAGCAGAGCAGCCAGATCCGGCTGCAGGCCTCGCAGCGTCTCTTCATCGGGAACCTCCACCAGATAGTCCATCCGGTTCTTTCCGGCAATGAAGCAGGGCACGCCAAGGATTTCGGCCGGATCGACCGGACTATCGATTGGCATTGCCGGTTCCGCGGGAAAATCAAGCATGATCCGCTCCCCGTCCCGTGACGCTGTCAGCAGGCCGCTCCGGGTGGCAAAACAGGCTGTCTCGGCAGCGGATAGAAGGTTCCTTTGCCACATTAAGTGAGCGCATGCCAGGGTGGCGTGACCACAAAGGTCCACCTCTACGGTCGGCGTGAACCAGCGGAGCCGCCAGCCTTCATCTTCGCGCAGCAGAAAGGCCGTCTCGGAAAGGTTCATTTCCCGAGCCACTGACTGCAGCCAGGAATCAGGCCGGGGGCCATCCAGCAGGCAGACACCAGCCGGGTTTCCGGAAAAAGGCACATCGGTAAAAGCATCGACAATGGCAAGGGGCATATTCATCTATTACTCCTCCGATCGGGAAAAAGCACCGATCCGCCCGCCGGTGACACCGACGAGATCGGCAGGGGTCAGCTCCAGGGTGCGGTCGGGGCGACCGGTGCCGCAGTAGAGCGTGGGCCGAATATCCAGTACTTCGCTGTCAATGAAAATAAGGGTATCCGGACCAAGGGAAAATGGCGAGACACTGCCGGGATCCACCCCAAGCAGTTGCCGAACCTGATCGGGTGACAACGCCGCCAGGTCACGGCGGTTGATCTCCAAAAGAGCGGCAAGCCGTGCGTAATTCACCCGCCGCACGCCCCGCAGCGCAGCCAGGATGACAGCGCCGCTGCGGGTACGAAACGCAACCGTCTTGACGATCCGCCTGACGTCGAATGAAAGGTTCCGCTCCGCGTCATCCACGGTCCGGGTTGCCACGTGATCATGCATTTGATAGGGGAAACCACTGCCATCAATGCGTTCAACTATTCTCTCGTACGCTGTTTTCTGCTCCGCAACATGCATCATTTCGACTCTATCCTGTCCGGGATCAACTATCGACTACCCCCAACCCCTCCTAAAACAGGGGGGGAGCACTACGTCTTTCACCCTTCTTGCCGAAAAGAAAAATCATCCGGGCAAGATACCTCGTTTTCATCCGGAAACATAATTGATGCTCCAGGCTGACAATTTCCGACCAGAGAATCACTCTCCCCATAACGCCTTCCGCAACCCGGAGCGCCGTTCGATCCGACGGTCTACCGCGGCCGCGAGGAGTTCCTCATTGCACCAGATCTCCACCGAAGTCCTGGCGCGGGTAATGCCCGTATAGAGGAGTTCTCGCGTCAGAATCTTACTGTCGACAGGAGGAACCACCAGCAACACCCGATCAAACTCCGAGCCCTGGCTCTTGTGAACGGTCATGGCAAATACCGTCTCGTGGCGTGGCAAGCGCAACGGCGAGATCTTACGCACCCCGCCGTCCTCCGACGGGAAATAAACGGCAAGCGAGCCCTCTTTCCCAGGATCGGGCAGGGCAAGTCCCACGTCACCGTTGAATAGCCGCAGGCTGTAGTCATTGACGGAAATCATTACCGGCCGGCCGCAATACCAGGTCGTGCCGGGCGTAATCAGGTGATGCGTGGCAAGCAGTTCCTCGATCGAGCTGTTCAGCGAGGAAACACCATATTTCCCCCGACGTACGGCACAAAGAACACGGAAGCGGTCAAAAGCGGCAAGAGCCGTGGCGGCACTGTCCAACTGTTCCAGGTACTCCCGGTAGCCAGCCAGAACCGCCTGTTCGAGGGCCGCAGGGAGAGCCGCGGGCAAGGGC
>JAQUHN010000085.1 GCA_028683555.1 Geobacteraceae bacterium
ATCCACCATCAAAGGGCTTATCATCAAGCTTTCCGCATGATCCTTTCTTGATACAACCTCACCCGGCGCGGACTCCGGCCCCCCGGGATTCGCCCCATACGATCTTCTTCTAAGTCAATGCTCTCGTATCTGAATCAGGGACATCCATAACATACCGCTCCGAGGTATTCTATGCGTAGCAGATGTAACATGGCTGGACTATACCTTGAAAAAGTGATTTTTCAAGACCTGATCCCTAAGACCTGCTAATGCACTAAAGCAAGAACGTCCCCGGAATCCCGTCCAAAAAAAAGGCGACGCCTTGGCGTCGCCTTTATCATTGCTACTTTAGAGATAGCGCTAAACGAGGTTTTTAGCGTATTTTTCGAACGCGGTGTCGTGATATTTCCGGAAGATGTCTTCGTGACCGCGCTCCCACTCTGCCAGCATCAACAGAACCTCTTTTGCGTCTCCCTCGGCTTCCTTGGCTGCGTTCTCATAAAACTCCGCGAAATCTCGCTCAATGAGGTATGCCATGCGCAAGACGGGAAGGTCGGGAACGATTGATTCCAGGATTGAGCTGTCGAGCGATTCGGATTCGGCGCGTTGCGAGTAGAAATCAGTTTTCTGCATTTCACGCCCCATACCCGAGTCGGACAAGGAGCCTTTCTCAAGGCGGCTTATCTGCTCCTGAATAAAGTCGATATGTTTCTGTTCTTCGGCTGCCAAGTTAATGAAGGCACCTGAAACGGCAGCATGACTCAAACGCTTTGCGTTTTCTTCAAAAAATCGTTTTCCCTCATACTCCCGTTGCAAGGCATATTGGTAGATTTTCAAGATATCCACGGACTGTCTCCTTAGGTAATGTTTAGTAATACTGATACTATAGCCCTATCTTCACTACTGTCAACGGTAAAGAGGCCAAGCCGATCCAAAGCCTCCACTCCGAGATAGGCCAGCAAAGAACTGATCATGGTTTCATACCCTTGATTAAGCCAATCAGACCACATCAGTGCCAGGCATACACATTAGCAATTCCCAATTGCTCTTTAGCACCAGTATCAACTTCTTTATTGCTGCTTCTTCTTTCATAGGGGCTTTCCGGCACGGACTCCGGGGACGTTCTTGCTTTTGTGCATTAGGAACCGCCCCACCACACCTGAAGATCAACCCTGGATTGAAAAGCTCTTCACCTCGCCTGACCGCTCGGCTTACCGAGGGTCTCGGGAATGGGGGACAACTATAACCTCTCCAAAAAGTGATTTTTCAAGACCTGCCCCCAATGCCCCCGATAATCCTACAGCTTATGGAACACCTCCTGGCGGCCATTGCCTCTGTTGATTAGGTGATAATACAGACCGTCAGCTAATCCTCGTGCAACTCTCGGCATTCATGGCACCTTATAAAGTAGCCTGTCCACTTTTCCGTCCCATCCGCTTGATTTGCTTGTTAGACATTTTTCATGCCTGATTAATCTCCAGCGGTTTTCTTAAACCAAAATGACGCAGATATTCCATAGATGAAATTGAGGACGATTACTACTACCGGCATGAGAGTACCAAAGTCCAGCCCCAACCTACCCTTTCCCATGGAAGGAAGTACAACAAAGAGCATCATCGCTGAGGGCGCAAGACTGAACAGCATGCCTCTCAGTATTGTCTTGCTACGCCAAATTGGGATAAGGAGCAAAAGCATCCAGATCCCACCCCAAATCATGCGCTTGTAGGCCCACGGTGCAGTGAACTCTGGTTTCATGGTTATTCCGATCAAATCAGAAATGCCAACTACACCCATAAACCAGATATTGAAACTATCAAGAAGTGCACCTAGCACCCCTCCAGTAAATGCGCCACTCGATTCGCGAATAAGTTTCATAGCACCTCTCTTTAGCTTGGCATGTCTAACGGAAAGCTTTCGGGGACGTTCTTTCTTTAGTGTATTAGGAGCCATCCCACCACACCTGAAGATCCACTCTGGATTGAAAAAGCTCTTCACCTCGCCTGATTGCTCGGCTTACCGAGGGCCCGCAGATACCAAGCCTCCTCCCGACCGCTACACCTGGATAATGCAATTTTACCACGGCCAGAAAACAATAAACGGCACGGGATGCTGAAATATTATCTTGACGACCCCGGCGGCCAAAATTCCCCGGTTTAACTTTGAAGAAATCTTCAACAGCTTGCTGCAGTTCTTCCAGGGATTTCCGATCCTGCAAACGTCCCTCTAAATCATCCTGTTCACAAAGGGTTTTATAAAAGTCGCCACTTCCAAGTATTCGGTTGTCCGTGACTACTGCATCTGCTTTGCTGTCTTGTCGCTTTGAATATTTGCCGACCAGATGGGGTTGTTCACCTTCCCCGATACCATCGGCAACGAACTGACGATACTGACCTCGTGCCGAATCCATCCGTTTGCCAAAGTCCACCAGTACAGCTTCAACGGATTGCCCCGACATATGTCCATTGCCTAGAATTTGCGAGTGCCCGCACCAAGGGTAACGCTCCAACTCTTTCAAATCTGACACCAGGCCGGCCGATGAGGATTGAGGTGAATGTAGCGAATCAATTCCAGAAGATACGATTCTTCTTCGCAGAAAATGGACTTATAGCGGTTCTGGAACAGATGGCCGGATCGGTTATGACGTAAATTGAAATAGACGGCATAGCCGGTGAGGAGGCGACGCATAAAGCGAGAAAGCTCCACGCATTTACATCGCAACAGCAGATGAAAATGATTCGGTATCAACGCCCACGCGTAGCAATCGGTTTCCGTTTCAACCAACAACCGATCAAACCTATCAACAAAACGCTGTCGATCTTTATCATCGAGAAATACTTCTGTTCGTTCGATCCCACGCACGATCACATGCTGCAGCAGCCCTGGTATGTCGAGACGAGGTTGTCTTGGCATTGGCCAAGGACAACATTTAACTTATTTTAATTTAATAAGCCTAATATACTAAAACAAGAACGTCCCATAAAGCCTTCCTATTTCAAGATCTGACCCCACATCTCCTTGTCACGGGTGGATACCTGACACCCTCATGTTTTCAGATTATTCCTTTAATTCATCCGGCGCATATGGCGGGTAACGATCAGGATATTTCAGTTTTCCATTCCCGAAGATTTCCACCGCCCTACCAACAGAACTGGCAGGCACCGAGTAACCCTCGAAATAGTCGCGAATACTGAGAACCAGCACAGCGCCGAACTCCCGCATATCAGCAGGGTCTATCCATAGTGGCGAGTAGCCGGCCCGGCCATAGGTCATTTCCAGGGTCATCGCCACCACCCGGTCCTGGTAACAGGCCCACCACCAGCTCTCCGGATAGGTCTTGGTCGCGAAACTGCCGCCCCCCTCAAGCGGAAGCGGTTCGATCATCCCTTCTCCATACCGCGTCATCACCTTTTCGATAAAAAGAATCTGCTGGTCCCACAATGATGCCTCGATGGCGGAATACCCTTGTTCTTCCGTACCGAAATGCGGATAGAAAAATGCCCGGATATCCGGCTCGCTGTTTGATGCATGGAGATTGAGAGCCATGGCGACAGGTGGTCCGCCATCAGTCATCAAGCCTTTTGCGTAATACTGCAGCACCGCCACTTCAGGAGGGACATCACCGATCAGAGACAAAGGATCCGTACTGTCAAACGTCCACAATACTTCAAGATTTTCCGATCGAGGAGTTGAACGGTAATTCCCGGCAACCACCCCGTCAACGTTCTGCATCGGGAAAATGTAGAACTCATACCCCGCGAGCAGTGCGGCCGCTTCGTCGGTGCCCGACAAAAGATAACGGATCATCCCTTCAATCAGAAACGAGGGAGAGGTTTCTGCCGGATGGGTACGGGCATGCAGGAAGATCCGCTTTTTCCCGGTAACCGGCACGCTGAAGTCCGTGATTTTGAAGAGATAGATGGGTCTGCCCTGCTGGGTGTAACCGGGGATTTGAATGTCAAGATAGGAACTGCTCGCGATGCTGCTGATGTAGTCTTCCAAATCAGTAAAGGTGTAGGGGTAGAACCGTGCAATCCAGACCGTTCCGGCAGCAAAATTCTTTCTAACGATCAGTTCGTCATCCTGGTTCTGGGTTACCTCATCTTCGGAAAAACGGTACCAATGCTGCTGGTCATAGGAATAGACCGGCAGATAGTAATAGGGCCAGCCCGAGTTCTTCAGGGTAATCTGGGTCGGGACCCCCACCACGAGGTTCGCCATTTTCACATACCACCAACTGCGCCACGCGGCAGGGAGCTCGGCATTATCGTTGTCATCGGCAAGAGACAGCTCCCACACCGTATTACTGAGCTTGGTGACCTTGCCGATACTGCCGGATTCAAAGGAAGCGGAAACCGTGGTGCCAAAGCTTTCAGTCTCAGTACTGCCACATCCGCTCAACAAACCCGTCAGCAACACCAGGAATAGTGCGGGCCATGCAGCCATGCGTCGTATCATCCGGTTCATCCTCGCCATCGTCCATACAGTTGAATTGAATTCGCAGGCCGCCGACTGGCACGGAAACCATATCCGGCCGAAATCTCTGCGCTGTCCGGCAACCAAAAAGCCTCTCTATCAGCTTTTTTGCTGACCAAGCGGCTCTATGAATCCGCGCCCTGGTATTTCATTTACCCTCCCGAACACTGGTAATCGACTGCCCACACTCTTACACCCGTAGAGTCTTCAGTGTCAAGGGTATCTGGCTTCACCAAAAGCGTCGCATAAGATGCGTGACTACTTTTTGTCGAATTTCTTTCCCTTCTTTATTTTCATCTTCAGGTTTATCGTATAGGATTGTCCGCGGTGTGGGTGATATCAGCCTCGCCGGTAACGCCGTAATATGCGCCCGTACCCCGGCAATGGTTGCCGGCGAAGTCCCTTATCCACCTCGGTGCTGACAAGGGTTATGGTCCCTTCAGGCATCGTGTGATACGTGATACGGGGACGTTCTTGATTTAGTGCTTTAACTAACATCTGGACAGTTAATGCAATAAAGCAAGAACGTCCCAGGAAGCCCTAAAATTTTCTTCAGCTTTTATTCTCTGTTTCTCAGTCAATCTGTCATAGCGTTCATATATCTTTGCTATATTTTCTTCATCTTTTTCAGAGTAACAAATATCCATATTCTTTCTACCTTCTTCATTTTGTATAACGTAGAAGGAATTGACCGGCTTGACCGGTCTATTTTCTGGTTGGAAATAGTATTATTTCTTACAGAAAATAAATCCGTCCCCTTTTCCCCCAAGGAAAGCAAAAATATCAGCGTGACCGATTTCCCCAATTCCAGCAAGTTCTACTTGGCGGGGCAATTGTGAAGTTTCTCTATTTCGGTGAGCGCTTTCAGTTGCTCCCAACTCTCTGCAGGGCAACTCTCCGGCTTCTCGGCAGGCATACACCACCCTTTCCAGGTTCCAAAATCCTGCGTCTCCAAGCACTTCTTGAAATCCTTGATCTTAAGGTACTCTGGAGGGGGAACAGAATAACTATTGCTGGCTGCAGCAACAAGCATCAATCCCATGAAAATGGATAGTGAATACTTCAACATGATCTGCCTCCTGTTTGCGAATAGAGATTCCTACTCGTCTTCCTCGGCCCGAAGGACCCTGGTCATCAACTCCACGATAGACTGATGCGGGTCCTTATCCTTATAAAGGATTTCGTGGACCTTTTCGGTTATCGGCATATCCACGCAAAGGGCAGTGGCCAGTTGCCATGCTGCTTCAGTTGTCTTGACCCCTTCAGCCACCATCCGCATGTCGGCAAGGATATCTTTGAGTTTCATCCCTTCACCGAGTTTCTTCCCGACAGTCCTGTTGCGCGACAGATCACCTGTGCAGGTAAGAACGAGATCGCCCATTCCGGCAAGTCCCGAGAAAGTGGCCGGGTTTCCCCCCAGAGCCTTTCCCAGCCGCGCCATTTCGGCAAGTCCTCGAGTAATCAGAGCAGCCCTGGTATTGTGTCCCATCCCGAGACCGTCGCAAATACCCGCAGCAATTGAGATGACATTCTTTAAAGCCCCGCCCAATTCCACACCGATTACATCGCTGTTGGTATAGACGCGAAAGCAGGGAGTAGAGAAGGCTTCCTGGACACGCTTTGCCACAAGCGGATCCGTAGCTGCGGCAACAATGGCAGTTGGCATCTGCCTTGCCACTTCCAGTGCGAAGCTGGGACCAGACAGGACACAGTAATTTTCTGCCAGCCAGGAAGGGAGGATTTTCTTGCAAACTCCGGACATGGTGAGCAAACTGTCAATTTCTATTCCTTTTGCAGCGTTAACGATACAGGCATCCGCCGCCATATGAGGAATCGCAGCCAGCATGACTCCGCGCACCACCTGTGAGGGAACGACGAAAAGTACTATGTCTTTCCTGTAAACAGCCTCTTCCATGGAAGCGGTTATTTCCAGAGATGGGGAGATGGCCAGGTCGGGAAGATAGGACCGATCGATCCTGTTTCTTTTCATATCTTCCACACGATCCGCAGTGTGGACCCAGAGGGTCACATCGTGTCCCTTCCTGGCAAGAAGATCGGCCAGGGTGGTACCCCAGCTTCCCGCCCCCATTACCCCTATTTTTCTCATCGGCTTCTCCTCTTTGTCGCGTCAGGTCTAAATGTGCCCATCGAGAGAAAAGAACCAGGAATGCCAGCGTCGTCTGGCCTTTGAAAATTTCAGGAGAAATTCATTTTTGGGTCATCGATGAGTAGTGTGCCACACCTGTCCGGGAATATGATGTCGATTCGCTCGCGCCATTGTTAAAGGCCAATCAAAGCCGGCAGATACAAGTCATCAAGTCACCAGCGTCCCGCCAGACCACATCTTCTTTTAGGTAGACAGATTTTCCTTCAGGTTGATTGTTTTGTCAGGTTGCATTTTTACTTAGCACCCTATGAATTGAGCATGCAGGGACGATCAGCTTCTTCACTTTCGTAATAACGAACTTCTATTACGTTTTCATCAGGGTCTCGAAAATAAACAGACAATCCTGAACCATGAGCCCCCCAGCGCTTAACAGGACCATCGTCAATTGAAATACCATTTTCCTTAAGTCTTTCCTGCAATAACTCCCAGTTGTTTTTATTTGTTGAAAGGCAGAAATGATTGAGGTTAGGATGGCAAATATTTTCTGGATTTGTCTTTTCCCAAAGCTTTTTAGGGAAAAGATCAATGATGGTATCTTTCGTTAACCGAACAGATGGGAAGGGAACTTGATTGTTCTTAAATTCATCTATTCGTTCGCCAGGCAAATCAAGAATTGTGGTGTAGAAATGAAGCGAGTCGTCAATATCAATTGTGTTGATAACAATGTGATCCATTTTGAAATTCATGATCTCCTCCCCAGTTTACTTCAAAAGGCTAGTATCAGCATTGTTATGAATTATATTTTCTGCAATCTTGCGGCTTTAGGGTTCACCGGCCGGTCTTTCTGGAAGGTGCAACCCGATGGTTGGCAGTTTCGCAAGACTTTTCTGCCACATGAAACAATCGCGTTTCTCTAAAAATCATTTCTCGTTTTCGTCCCACCACCTGAGTTCTCTGATTTCCGAATTATCACGTAGAATGGTGTCCAAGGCATTTGCCACCCGCTCAATATCTTTGGTTGCATCAATAGTCTTGAACAACCCCTTTCGAACTTTCGGTGTTGACGGATCGATGAAGCAAAGGAAACGATTTCCACCAGTTTCCAGTTGATTGCTGCAACCAATGAACATAGGAAAAGCTTCGTTGAAAATCGGCATTTCCCAACCCCAATCTTCTGTATAAAATTCCTTTGGCGTGATTCCGTGAATCGGAAGTTGTGCTGCTAGGAATTCCACCAGTTTCTTACCCCAAATTCCTGGGTTTATTTCGTCATCCTCTCCTGGGTATGCTGGGAATGCATCTGAGACAAATTCAACATGCGTTCGCATTTACTTTTTCTCCTCCATTGCCAACGGAGAAGGAATTGACCGGCTTGACCGGTCTATTTTCTGGTTGGAAATAGTATTATTTCTTACAAAAAATAAATCCGTCCCCTTTTCCCACATCGTTGCAGCCGAGTTATCAAGTTATGTCCTCTGTTGGGATACCCTTTCGGCCTCAAATTATCAATGGCTGGCCCCATTGCCCCCCTCGTCCTAACCCTTATCTCCGGAAGCGTTGGGCGTAATGACAAGCGAGCGCATTAACGGCACCTCCCGTCTCACGGCCACATCTCTTCGGTGTTCCCATCCCGTACCACATCTAAAGTTTAGAGCCGCCGCAAGAAGCCCTCCGGGTTGTTCAGGAACGACCGCATCAAGGTAACATGTTCCAACTCTTCATAAGCCACCCGTTTCACCTCCCCCTCATCGAAAGAAAGGATCGTTGCGCCGGGAAACGCCATGATAATCGGCGAATGGGTGGCAATGATGAACTGCGATTTCTCCTCCACCATCCTTTTCAATTCTGATATAAATGCGAGTTGCCGCACTGGGGAAAGTGGCGCTTCGGGCTCATCAAGCAGGTACAATCCATGAGGCACAAATCGGGACTGGAAGAGTGTCATAAAGCTTTCACCATGTGAACAGCTATCTAGGCCACTGCCGTACTTCTCCTGCAGGCCATGCAGTTCTCTTAGGTAAGGGCTCCGCGCCAGGTTTATTGCCTGTTTCGAGCGGCCCTGATACTCCTCGGCAACAGCTGCCAAGTCAGATTCTAGATCTTGTTTGGTTTTGGCCAATTGCTTTACATAGCCAAAGAAATCCTCCGCTCTCAGGAAAAATCCTCTGTGCGTCCGTTTCCCCCATGACAGCCGGAAATGTTTCGCGAGCTTTCTCGCTTCAGCAAGGGTCTTGTCCGTTTTGACACTTTCTGCTCCAACTGTGGTGGAGCCAATGGCGCAGGCCAGCGCTTCGAGAAAGGTTGACTTACCGGATCCATTCTCGCCGACAAGGAAAGTGACGGGGGATTCGAGTTTGATTTCCTGTAGGGAGCGAAATATTGGGAGAGTAAAAGGAAAGTGGGTTCCAAACTGCTCGTCCCATCCCTTGACTGAAATTGACTGCAGATGTAGTTTCACATCCATGTCCACTTTTAATCCTCGCTTTTTATTTCTTCAACGGGGTGCCCGGTTCACCCGCTTCGCCCGGTTGTTTTTCCGGGCGGGGCGGCGTGCAACCGGCTGGTTGGCATCATTTTCACTTCCACTCCGCCAAGTTACACGGCGGCGACTCCGCACTTAACGCCAGACAAATGTTCCATTCGTTTGGACATAGGTGTACACAAGTGCACCGACAACCGCCAAGCACAATAAGCCCAATAAAATCCAGTCCTTTTTCGAGATTCGATCTTTTATTTTTGGATACAAAAAAAATCCTGCAAATATCCATGCGATTAGAATCAGTGTGCCAAAAAATATTTGTGGAAGATATTTAATCATCTTTTCTCTGTGACAACGCTTTGAGGGTGTGCGGTGTTACTCTTCCCAGACAGAGTCATCCTCTGCAAACTGTGAAAGAAGTTTTGAACGTCTTTTGAGAAGGTCTCCAAGCACTGGCCAATCCTCTTTAGTTCCGATCTTGATAGTTGGATGTGATTCGCCTCGCAACATGTACTCTGAAACCTCTCCCCATACTTCGGCAAACATGCTCATCGCTTCTCGTGGATGCTTTACCGTCTCAGCTGAAACATAGTCTGTCGGCAAGTCACCAGAGATGGCCCACCACCCAACCCAACCTGGGCTTTTCTTGCTTTCAATTGCCCAGATCGAAACGTATGGCGGGACATGCCATGCTGGCCACTCACCAATCTCTCCGTGGTCAACATTTTGCCCTTTCAGGTACTCTTCAACCTGGACACGCTGCTCAGCACACCACCGTTCCTCAACCTCTGGATTTTCATAATCTTCAGTCATAATCTTTTTTCTCGCCAACGGCAGAGAGTGCAGCGGCGTAGCGTAGCGGAGACCGTCTGTCACACTTTGTTGTGTGCTATGTATACTTTCAGACATCTGTATAGTAGCCTTACTCTTTACTCGGGAAAGAAAAGCTCTTTTGCCTTCATGAGGGTCTTTGGTCCAACTCCATCCACCTGTGACAGTGCGTCCAAATCTATATGCCCCTCTTTAATACGGGCCTTTACAATTTCTTTGGCTACTTTCCTAGGCACGTCAAGCAGCGCCTCTAACTCGTCAATTGTTACAGTGTTGATGTCAGGCTTTCCCTTTGAAGTTTGCGAACTATCAAGATATTCAAGAATATCAGCTAAGGCGAGGTAAGTATGAAAAACGGCTTTGACTGCTTCCAGTTGTCCGACTTCTGCGTGAACACCTTTGTTTGATAATTTGTTAATTTTTTCGATCCAAGCCCCAAGAAAATCCACATGTGTCTTGGCGAGGTCTTTATTACTAGCAGATTCTATGGATGCATCCATAAACGCCCAAAGGCGGTTAACATAGTGAGTTTGACCAAGTGGTCTACCTTTTTGTGTGTTATCCGTCGGGGGAAATAGTTCATCAGCGAGGTTCTCAAGCAGTCTCCGACACGTAGTAAGCGCTTGTGACCATTCTTCATCTTTTTTGGACGATACGGCTTTAAAAGCGAGCATCAACTGCTCTGCCAGCGGAGGATTTAAGTCGAGAAGTCGATCATCCACAGCATTCTTTAGGAGATCAAAGCAGTTGCTGGTTGTGCCAGAAAATTTAAGCTGATTGAACAATGCTGAAGCGAATTCGTGTGCTTTTTTACGTACGTAGTTTATGTGATTGTTCAAGTTATTTTTATAGTAGGTCCCATCATTGCCTCTTTTGGTACGAACCAAGTCAGCATAACGTTCCTCTATAAAACCTATATTTTTATAACCTCCACCACTTTCAGCGGACTTTGCAGCGAGTTCTTCGCTCGAATAGTGAGTATCCGGCTTGAGTTGAAGAGAATTGAGTTCGTTGACAACTTCGGTAATGGCTTGCAGATTCGGCTCAGCGTTATTATTCGTGTCATTTAAAATTGTCAGAAACCTATTCAATGGAATCGTATAGTTGCTGTCGCCTAATTGGATTGCACACCAAATTTTCACATCATCGTTACCGATAATTCCGGCAGCTCGGGACAACTTTTGAGTCGCTGAAAGGACTGAACCTTTAGGTGACTCAAGCTCCTTTAAGGCTTCTTCAAGCACACGCAATGCCTCTTTTTGTTGCTTCATAATATATGTCCTCACACAACGGTGCGGAAGAACACCGGCGGTTTTAGGCCGGTGCTTCTGCCTGGTTGAATCCTCGTTCTTTATTTTGAATCATATTGACTCTCCTGTTTTACGCTTTCATTTTTTTCGTAAAATTCCAGTAAGTAAGTTTTTTGCATTTTCTAGGAGATCATCAAAAGTTAGAACATCAATGTGGGTACTGTTGATTGTGAACCGATGTAGCTTTTGTTGGTTTTCTTTCGAAATATACTTTCTCAACCCCATAACAAGTAATCCTCTTGGAGAAGAGATATCAGGCATATGCTTTCTTGCATATTCGGCATTTGCGTCAACCCACTGTTGAAAATCTAACACCTGTCCAAATGCATGAGTGAATTTAGCGGAGAAATCACCACTTGCAGTAAATATGTTGTCATGTGGTTTTTCTATTTCCACAAGTATGTATCGATTATCATATCTTCTAGTGACAAAGTCGGTTATTAGCTCTATTCCCATTCTTTGTTTAGGAATTATCTCTGAAGCTAAAGGGTCGATAAATACGGGATGGTTTGACAAAAACTGTTGGAAGGTCTCTTCTTTCTGATTGCTGTGAATTAGCTGTTCAAATTCATCAATAAGATGTTGTGATATATTTATTGAGCCGTGGGTAAATATTTCAAGTATCGAAATGATAAAGTTGCTACGTACTTTTATGCTTTCTTCTTTTGGAACTCGCTTGTCGTCTTCGCTAAAAAATGCGTGATGAAGCTCCTCATTTATGAAATTTAAAACATTTCCAAACAAGTCTGGGTTGCTTCTGCTTTCAAGTATAAGCTCAATAAAAGCTTTTTTTGCTGCTTGGATGGTGGCTTCAGTCAGCGGCTTTAGTAATGGTGGTAACGGTGGCATGTAAGAGAAGGTGTAATTATGTGCTAATTTACCGTTAGAAGCATTCCATATTGAAGAAATTATCTCTTTTGGAAAAGTAGCACCATCCGAATTAGGAAGCGCTTCTATGAGCCCCCTTACCCCGTCTGGTCCTTTCTGCAACAAGGCCAAACCCATTAATGGCGCAATTCCATTTCTAGTGTAACTATCCTCTGGTTTTTTTAGGAATGCATTTTTCAGGATATCCAAAGAAGCTTTATCCGTGCTTTCGGCTAATTCTGCAACTTTCGCAGATATATCTTCGAATCCATGTGTGTTAGCAAAATTAATCAAATTCATAAAATGCCTTCAGGAAGCGAGCGGGACGCCCTTTATATATTTACATTCCAACCAAATTTTTCAGCTAGACACCTCAAATATAAATATCTAAAGGGCGTCCCCTTGACCTCCCCGTGGACGAATAAGTTTCACTTTTAATCCTCGCTGTTAAAAATAAATTCCCTGTTCAACGGGCCGGGCCTTGACCCGCACCGGGGCGCATCTTTGCCCCGGTCGGCGTCCAAGGACCTGGTTATGTGGTGATCTTTGCTTTAATCAGTTCCTGATGCCACTCTTCACCAGCAAATTCTGCAGAGCGCTCTCCGAACAGGTATGAAAGAATAAACTCCCTCACTGATGATGCGACTTTTACAACGTTTCCACCGTCTAAATCTTCTGAAATGACTTCTCCTGCGGCATTAACGTAGAAGACGAATCCACTGGGGTCATCGGCGAATTTTAGTCCTTGCTTAGTGTTAATAATTCTCCCGGTTGCATAAAACCTAATAACGTCCAGGTTTGCACCATTGTAAGCTCGGAGCAATTCCTTGAGGCCTTCATCAATTTTTTCTCCAACTCGGTTTTCGGCCTCGGCGAGTTCGTTGTCTGTCGCGCCGAATAAAGAAAGCTCCGTCAATTCCTTGAGGAGGATTCCCGATACGATAACTTTTTCAATGAGTTCTTTCGTATTCATTCTTGTTCCACATAACGGTGTGGGAGAACAGCGGCGGTCTTAGGCCGCTGCTTCTTCCTGGTTAGGCAATCATTTCTCTAGCCACTTATTCGCTACTTCACGTGCCCAAGCAATGCCGTCCACCTGACTTGCTCCCTCACAATCCAACTCCGAATATACTGCGAGCCATTCATCGAACTCCGATGGATACTTGAGCGGTACGAGAACTTCGTTATAAAGTTCAATCACAACTTCTCTCACGTCAGACTCCGAGGCGCACGGAATGACGGCTATAAGTTCTTTGAAGTAGGTTCTTTGCGGGTCTTTAGGATTTATTTCAAGTTCTGTCGCGGCACTTTCAATGAGCCTATCAATCTTGAATGGATTCGGACGGCCCGCGACATCTGCACCAGCTAACTCGCGTAACGATGGCGTGTCCAGTCCGGCCTCAAGAGTGGCTACAGCCCAAGCAATTGCCTCTTCGTCGGTCAGAGTCCTGCTCCGGCGTCGGATCAAGGCTGAGAGTGGTGTGCTTTTGAATTTGTTCATTTTATTTCTAAATTTCCTTTATGCCTAACGGTGTGCCCCTATGACCCGCCCGCCCAGATTTTTTGGCGGTCGGCGTCCATGGGGCTTGTTGGGAATTCACTTTCTGATTCAATGGCTGGCCCATCCGGCTGGTTCTACTCGTCGTCGTTCTCTATGCGTTTGTTGGGCTTGTCCGTGTCTGGAATAAAGATAATCTCTCCATCAGTCTCGATTTTATTGTTAATCACGAACTTTCCCTTCGCGAACCCAAAATCCACATTTGCGACAGCAAGTTGTGAAATCGCGTTTTCTGATGTCGGATCTTTATATTCCTGCATAACAAATGGGACTTCAACGGCAGTCGTTTCCTTGTGGACAACAGTGTTGACATACTTCACGCTTCTTTCGACTCCACTTTCTCTGTCGATTATCCTGAGTTTAGGAACTATCACCCTAAACGTTTCCTTTTTTTCTCCAACTTCAGGGGGTAGCTGGTCTTCTTTATTCTCTCTAATAGCATTGCCGATTATTTTGCGTAGATCATCAATGGATACGGTTTCACCTTGCTCGTTAACGAGATCAAAGGCCCTCGGTTTGTGTGGAAAATCTTTATCGGGAATAACTGTGAAATCGAAGTGCTTGTATGAGGTGTTGTATTGCTTGAACGTGAAATCCTTGAATAGCCATGGAAGGGTTTCGACTTCATCAAGAGATAGACATCTGATGCCCAATGCTTTGGAGTTCAATAGTGCTGTAGAAGTGAAGCCACAGGGCGAAACAATAACCCCTTTATCAATAAGTGTGTCTGAACATTT
>JAQUHN010000086.1 GCA_028683555.1 Geobacteraceae bacterium
AGTTTGTAGATTTTATGGAACTCCGCAGCCTCGGTATCGGCGGTACCGGTCATCCCGGCCAGTTTCTCGTACATACGGAAGTAGTTCTGGAAGGTAATCGTGGCCAGGGTCTGGTTTTCGTTCTCGATCTCCACCCCCTCCTTGGCCTCGATCGCCTGATGCAGTCCGTCGGACCAGCGCCGGCCGGGCATGAGCCGGCCGGTAAATTCGTCAACGATCAGAACCTCCCCTTCCTTGACGACATAATCCACATCGCGCCGGTACATGGCATGGGCCCGCAACGCCTGCTGGACATGGTGCAGGGTTTCAATGTTGCGGGGATCGTAGAGATTGTCGATTTTCAGCATTTTCTCTACTTTCAGCACCCCTTCCTCGGTAAGGGTCGCCGACTTTGCCTTCTCGTCAATGGTAAAATCGCCGGTATGCCTCTTCCGCTTCCCGGAAAGGGTATTGGCATCTTCCTCGACCACTTCGCCCTTGACCAGCGAAGGGATGATCCGGTCGATGATATAATACTTGTCGGTGCTGTCCTCGGTGGGTCCGGAGATGATCAGCGGAGTACGGGCTTCGTCAATAAGTATTGAGTCCACCTCGTCGACGATCGAATAATGAAACGCGCGCTGCACATAATCATCGAGACTGAACTTCATGTTATCACGAAGATAATCAAAGCCGAATTCGTTGTTGGTTCCGTAGGTTATATCCGCATTGTAGGCCTCGCGCCGCTCGGCATCATCCAAGCCGTGGACGATGACTCCGACCGACATGCCGAGGAACCGATAGATTTGCCCCATCCACGCAGAGTCGCGTTTTGCCAGGTAATCGTTTACCGTAACAACATGAACGCCGCGCCCCGTTAACGCATTGAGATAACAGGGCAGTGTCGCCACCAGGGTTTTTCCTTCACCGGTTTTCATCTCGGCAATCTTGCCCTGGTGAAGAACCATGCCACCAATAAGCTGAACATCGAAATGGCGCATCTGCAGGACCCTCTTGCCGGCCTCGCGGACCAGGGCAAAGGCCTCGGGGAGGATCGAGTCGAGGCTTTCACCCTTGGCAACCCGCTCCTTGAAAGCAGTGGTTTTATCCCGCATCTCGCTGTCGGTCAGCTTCTGCATTTCCGGTTCGAGTGAGTTTATGCGCTCGACAATCGGCCAGAGACGCTTCAACTCACGCTCGTTTTTGCTGCCGACGAATTTCTTTATAACTGTTGACACAGCACCTAACATGAAATTTTCTCCTGAAAAGCATGAGGTTGTAAAAGATTAACGTAAAAAGGTAGCACACCAAGGGGAATTGCTCAATAGAAAAGGAGCTGTGCAAGCCGGAAGTGCCAAGACTCATGGGGAAACGACAAAGGGGAGGCCTGGCCTCCCCTTTGGTTATTTCCGCCCGAAGGCAAGAGCGTAGACATCATCGTAGTCATGGACGAAATGGACTTTGAGCCCTTTCTTCAGATATGCGGGAAGTTCTTCGAAGTCTTTCCGGTTTCCCTCCGGAAAAAGGAGTGTCTTAATTCCGGATCTGCGCGCGGCAATGGTCTTTTCCTTTACCCCGCCGATGGGAAGGACCCGACCGGAGAGTGTCAATTCTCCGGTCATGGCAAGTTTTTTCCGGACCGGTTTTCCACTGATCATCGAGATCAGTGCCGTAGTCATGGTGATGCCCGCCGACGGACCGTCCTTGGGAGTAGCCCCGGCCGGGACATGTAGATGGACGAAATGGCCGTCAAAGAAGTCCGGCTTAACACCATACTTGCCAGGATGGGCCATGACGTACGAATAGGCTATTTCCGAACTTTCCACCATGACCTTGCCCAACTGACCGGTCTGCTTGAACCCCTTCGTCTTGCTCGGCATGGCGGTCGCCTCGATCTGCAGGGTAGCGCCGCCAAGACTGGTCCAGGCAAGTCCGGTAACAACCCCTGCCACATCCTCGAAAACTTCATCAGGATTGAAGACCGGGTTACCGAGGTACGTCACGACGTCATCGACCCCGAGGACGATGGGTTCGGTCCTGCCCTCGGCAAACTCCATGGCCGCCCGTCGCATGATTTTCTTGATCCGGTTTTCGAGGGTTCTCACCCCGGCTTCACGGGCATAGCCGTCAATGATCGCCACCAGCGCATCCTTGGCAATGGTGACCTGACCTTTCTCGAGACCGTGATTCTTCAGCGCCTTCGGCACCAGATAGCGCCGGGCAATCTCAACCTTCTCCTCAAGAATATAGCCGGCCAGACGAATGATCTCCATCCGATCGACAAGCGCCGGCGGGATGGTATCAAGTTGGTTTGCCGTTGCCACAAACATGACATTGGAAAGGTCGAACGGCACGTCCAGGTAGTGGTCACGGAAAGTGGCATTCTGCTCCGGATCAAGCACTTCCAGCAAGGCCGAAGCCGGGTCACCCTGGAACGAGGCGCCAACCTTGTCTATCTCGTCGAGCATCAGGACCGGGTTCGAGGTACCAACGCGCTTCATGGCCTGGATGAACTTGCCCGGCATCGCGCCGATATAGGTTCGACGGTGCCCCTTGATTTCCGCCTCGTCCCGCATTCCGCCCAGTGAAAAACGGTAGAACTTCCGGCCAAGGGCATCGGCAATACTCTTACCCACCGAAGTTTTTCCGACCCCCGGCGGCCCCACAAAGCAGAGAATGGATCCGGTAATGCTGCCCTTCATTTTACCCACGGCGATGAACTCCAGAATGCGCTCCTTGACATCTTTCAGACCGTAGTGGTCGCGATCAAGAATCTTCCGCGCCCGGTCAAGCTTATAGGAATCATCACTGTATTTCCCCCAGGGAAGTATCGTCAGCCAGTCCAGATAGGTGCGACTGACGTTATATTCCGGAGAGGACGGTTCGATAAGCTGCAGCTTCTCGATCTCTTCCTCGACCGCCTTCTGAGCCTCCTCGTTGAGGGTAAGGTCTTGAAGCCGTTCGGCAAACTTCTCAATCTCCGTAACCTTTCCTTCTTTTTCGAGCCCCAGTTCCCGCTTGATCATCTTGAGTTGTTCGCGCAGGAAAAACTCCCGTTGCCGGGCGGAGATTTTCTCCTCAATCTGTTTGGTAATCTTGTTCTGCAGACGATAGACTTCCAGTTCCTTCTTCAGCAGAACCAGCACCCGGTCAATACGATGCTTCACATCGAAGGTTTCCAAAACCTGTTGCAGTTCCTGCCCGTCGGCGCTGGTGAGATTTGCGGCAAAGTCCGCCAGGCGCCCCGGATCGTCCATACTTGACCGGTTCAGGAACAGTTTCGTCTCTTCCGAAAACAGCGGATTCAGCTGCACCAGTTCCTTCAGGGTCGAGATGACGGCCATGGAATAGGCCTGGAGTTCGGGATTGACCGAAAGCTCGGCACTGAAATGATACGTCACCCGTGCAATAAGCCCGTCCCCCGACATGGTAATCTTATCGACAATGAAGCGTTCCAGGTTATTGAGCATCAGGTGAGCGCTCTCCTCGTCGGAATGGATAACCTGGAGAATTTTGGCGGCAACCCCTACCCGATGAAGATTATCCGGCGTTTCGTCACCGTCCATCTCCTTGAGAAGAACCAGTCCTATGGTCCGGTCGCCCTGTTCCATAACCCTTTTGACAGCCGCAACTTTCTCTGCGCCCTTCACAACCAGGGGAATCAGGATTCCCGGGAAAGTCGGTCGCATCTTCAAGGGGATAATCGGCAGAAACTTCGGCAGCACGTCAGCAGCAACGACGAGGCTGCTTTCTTCGCTACTTCTCTCGTTTCCGTTATTTTTTGCACCGGCCTTCTTGTTTTCTTCGGATATATCGGTATATTTGGTCATCCTTATCAAGCCCTTTCACGTAAAGTGTTTGTAAAAAACTAACCATGACACTTCTGAATGTCAACCTGAAAGAAACGTCTCGCAGAGCATAAGTTGCTTCCAAACTTAAAATTTCACCCCGCAAGCTGAAATCACATCAAAAGGAGTGATTATCTCTGAGATATAAACATACTATGGCCCATAGTACACCCAGTTACAGCAAACCATGGCAACATGAGACAAAATCGGTCTGCCGGGTCGTCGATCTTCTCCTGGGTCAGCATAACACAATCATGCCAAAGGATGGTCATCTGTCTATCACAATGAAAACCTTGCTTGCGGCAGTGCGGCGGAAACCATTCTACCGTTCCATGTCCAGCGGCAATGCCGGGGAGCCGGAAACTGGCAGATCCTCTGGAAGGCGAACCCGTTGTTCCTCCGCAGGCTGACCTTTGCCCGGCGGATGAATTATCGTTCCGCCATGATATACCTCCTGGATCGGGCTACCCCCTGCCGCCCACTTTAGCCCCGATTCGTGGATCGGCATCGCAAAAGCGGCACAGACGATCTACCGCCTGCCGGCGGCCCCGATCCTTTTCATTTTGTCGTTATGTGTGGCTCTTGTTGGCGGGGTTTTTCAACAGAAATGACCGCCCGGAATGGGCGATGTGCAAAGAGAGGAAACCGGCAGACCCGGTGCAGCAGCACGTCAGTCCACGCCGAGGATAACGCTGGAAGCCTGAAAAAGGGAGCAGGCGTGATCCCCCTCGGTAAAAGCAAGCAGTTTGGCGCTTTCGTTCGTGATGATCGCGCTGATGGTATTTTCCCCGGAAAGGCGAACCGTTATCTCGGTATTGACCGCACCGGGAACAATTTTCGCTACCGTGCCACAGAGAACATTGCCGGCACTTAGCCGTGTACTGTGGAGATCTCTTCCGAGAATTACCGATGACGCCTTTATTATGGCATAAGCATCCTTGCCCTCAGTCAAATCAAGGCTTTCTACACTCTCGTTGGTAATGATGGAAACAATTGCGTCGCCACAGGGAAGCACCAGGTTCACCTCGGAATTTACCGCCCCCTTCTTGATGCACTGTACCGTACCCTTGAAGATATTTCGAGCGCTTACCTTGAGAGACATGCGTCTGAGAAATTTGTAAAACTCCTCCATGTCCTCGATTTTAAGGGCTATGTTGTTAAGAAAAGTCTTATGCTCTTCCTGGACTACTTTGAATGAACTGATAATCTTCTGCCCTTCCGGAGTAAGATGCGTTCCGCCCCCCCCCTTGCCACCGGTCAGTCGAACAACCAAGGGTTTGTCGGCAAGATTGTTCATCGAATTCACAATTTCCCACGCCGTTTTATAACTGATTCCCACTGCCTTGGCAGCCCGGGTTATTGATCCGAGGGCTTGAATCTTTTCCAGCAGCTCTATTCTGTCGCTTCCGAGAAATTCCTTTTCCGCCTTATCGAGCCATACGCTGCCGGATACCTGGACTTTCTCATCATCCTCGATCTTCATCTTCAATCCCCCCAGATTTTTCATCTCACCGCACGGAGCCGTCCAGAAATCGCGGTATTCCGACGACTGCGTAATATATCCCCAAACATTACGAATTGCAATTCATTTTCTCCCGCACACTTCTATCCGGGGAAACAGCACAAGCCAATCCGAACCGGTATCTTCCAGCCCTACCATGGCACAATCATGAAACAATGCATCATTGCTACAGGATGCTCCGCACAAACATCTGCTACGACTTGCAAGTCGCGTGTCAATGAGGTACATTTTAGCTGTCCAAGCAAATTGACACGACCTTATACTACAAGGAGGTACTATGGCAAACGTACTCGAGATTTACAAATGTGAGCTCTGTGGGAACATTGTGGAGGTTCTCCATGCCGGTGGCGGCGAACTGACCTGCTGCGGAGAAGCGATGAAGCTGCTGAAAGAAAACACGGTCGACGCGGCTAAAGAAAAACACGTGCCGGTTATTGAAAAAGGACCTGACACGATTACCGTGAAAGTCGGCAGCGTTGCCCATCCAATGGAAGAAAAGCACTACATCGAATGGGTGGAAATCATTGCCGACGGCAAAGCGTACCGTCAGTTTCTCAAGCCGGGAGAAGCTCCCGAAGCAGTTTTCAAGGTTACCGCACAACAGGTTACCGCACGGGAATATTGCAACCTGCACGGACACTGGTCAGCACAAGGCTGATAAAGACCGCTGCGAAAGCGACAGAAAAAGGCCGCTCCCGACAGGAGGCGGCCTTTTTTCCGAATCAGAAATGCCGATCGCACAAGGTTATTCAACTACCCGGGCGGAAAGAATCGACACCGGCTCGACCGGAACATCCGAATGTCCCATACTGGTACCGGTCTTTACCTGACGGATGGCATCAACCGTTTCCATACCCTCAACGACCTGCCCGAAAACAGCATATCCGAAAAGATCAGGTGTCTTGCCGCGGTAGTCAAGGAAAGCATTATCCACCACATTGATGAAAAACTGCGATGTGGCACTGTCCACGATGCCCGTCCGCGCCATGGCAACAGTTCCTCTTTTATTGGACAAGCCGTTAGCCGCCTCGTTCTTGATGGCAAATTTAGTCTTTTTCGGCTGCATGGAGGCATCCATGCCACCCCCCTGAACCATAAATTCCTTGATAACCCGATGAAAAATCAGCCCATCATAAAAACCATCCTTCACATAGGAGAGAAAGTTCCGGACGGTAATCGGGGCCTTGTCTTTAAACAGTTCGATGGTAATGCTCCCCATTGAGGTTTCAATGAGCACGAGAGGGTTCTTTTCTTCTGTCATTTTTCGCTCCTTTTCAAAATAATTCATCTTCTACCATACTTTCATCCTCGCAGAAAATCTTTTTCCTTCGCAGCCTGTCATTACGTTGCGAATGTAATCATTTGCGGTATCATTTGTAGGTTGTTGTCACCTGCCGTTCCATCAGCGCTGTCGGTCCGAACTTTCTTTGAAAGATCGCGGCAAAACCCTGTTCAGGACTGTGGTGACACCCCCTACTCTTCCTCCGCAAGGCACAACAGCTGACCCTTTTCCTGCGGTTGCGGCAGAGCATGCTGCCATGCAAGCTTCACCGGACCGGACATTTCATATTTGTTGCACAGGAAACTCACTATGCTTCAGGTGAACAACAGAATCGAAGAGCTGGAAAACGAGGTTGCCTTTCTCCGCCAGAGAGTCAGGGACCTGGAAACCTCCGAAAAAAAATACATCCAGGTAAAAAAATCTCTGAAAGCACAGCGGCAAAGGCTTTTTTCCCTACTGAACCGGTTGCCCGCCTATGTCTACCTGCAAGCACCCGACCACACCATACGATTTGCCAACCGCTACTTTCGCGACCACTTTGGTGCGCCGCAGGGACGAAAGTGCCATGAATTTCTCCGCAACCGTACCGAACCATGCCCCGAATGCCAGACGTTCCAGGTATTCGAAACAAAAAAACCTCAACGGTGGGAATGGAACTGCCCGATTGATGGCTTGTCCTATGAAGTGCTCGATTACCCCTATGTGGATTTTGACGGCACCCTGCTGATACTGGAACTGGGTCTCGATGTCAGTGAACGCAAACGGATCGAGGACGATCTCCGATCACTGCAGAGCAATCTTGAAAAGCGTGTCGCAGACCGGACTGAACAATTACGGGATATCGTTTCCAAGTTGCGGGAAGAAATTGCCGAACACCAGAAAACCGAGGAAGCTTTGCGCAGAAGCGAAGAGCGCTACGCCCTGGCGGTTCTCGGTGCGAACGACGGTATCTGGGACAGGGACCTTGACACTGGGGAAGTCTACTTCTCGCCGCGCTGGAAAGGGATGATCGGTTATCAACAGCACGAAATCGCCAATGATCTGGGCGAATGGAAATCGCGGATTCATCAGGACGACTATGAACGGGTGACCAATACCCTGCAATGGTATCTTGGCGGACATATTCCGGTCTATGAGGTGGAGTACCGATTGCGGAGCAAGGACGGAAGCTATCGCTGGGTTCACAGTAGGGGAGCGTGCCTCAGGGACCCATGGGGCAATCCCTATCGCATTGCGGGGTCGCATACCGACATTACCTACCGCAAGCGTATTGAAGTGGCCCTCCGGGAATCCGAAAAAAAATACCGAAAAATATTCGAAGGGTCGAGGGATGTAATTTTCGTCTTTGATGCCGACAGCCGACTACTCGACATCAACCCTTCGGCATATGAACTGTTGGGATACACCCTGGAAGAACTGGCCACCCTTGACATCACGCATGATATCTATGTTGACCCGCATGCGCGGGAAAACTTTCACCGCATGCTGTTTACCGACGGCTTTGTCAAAGACCTGCAGGTTGAACTGAAAAGGAAAGATGGCGAACCCGTTGTCGTGCATCTCTCCGCTTCGGTAACAAAAAACGAAGAAGGAACGATCATCGGCTACATGGGAACAATCCATGACATGACCGAGCACAAAAAACTGGAACAACAGTTGCTCCATGCCCAGAAGATGGAATCAATCGGCCTTCTTGCCGGAGGAATCGCCCATGACTTCAACAATCTCCTCACCGCAATCGCCGGGTACGGCGAAACCATCCGCGAATACATCGACAGGGAAAACCCTATTCTGCGATCAAGCGTAGACCAAGTCTTGCTCGCTGCGGAACGAGCTCGGGAATTGACCCAGAATCTGCTTGCGGTAAGCCGCAAACAGATTATCAACCCGAAGCCATTGCTGATCAACACCATCATATCCGACCTTGACTCATTTATCTCCCGAATCATCGGTGAAGATATCGAACTCGCCACCAAGGCATGTAAAAGAAAACTGCCGGTGATTGCCGACAAGGGGCAGATTGAGCAGGTACTGATCAATCTCGCCGCCAATGCGCGCGATGCCATGCCTGCCGGCGGACGACTCACCATAACGGCCGGCCACAGCATGATAAACAAAAACAAGAAAGAGCTGATCGGCATCGAATCACCGGGAGAATATGCCGTCATCTCGATTGCCGACACCGGCGTCGGAATGGACGACCAAATCCGGCAGAAAATCTTCGAGCCATTCTTTACCACCAAGGAAATCGGCAAAGGAACCGGACTCGGCCTTTCCATCAGTTACGGAATAATCAAACAACATAATGGCGCTATAACCGTGGAAAGCGTACCGGGAGCAGGAACCATTTTCACCATCTATCTGCCCCTTGTCCACATCGATATCAAGGAAAGTCCCTCCCAGGAGGATACGCCCGTCAGGCCAGGGACGGAATCCCTGCTGATAGCCGAAGACGAGGCAATCGTCAAACATTTCCTGCAAGGAATCCTGCAGAGAGCAGGCTACCATGTCATTACCGCTGACGACGGTGAGGACGCCGTGAGCCGATTCAAGGAACACAAGCAGTCAATTTCGCTGGTAATTTCCGATGTTGTCATGCCGAAGAAAAACGGCCGGGAAATCTACGACGAGATTAAAAGCCTGCAACCGGACGTGAAATTTATCTTCATCAGCGGCTATACCGCCGATATTATCCTGAAAAAGGGAGTTCTCGAAGAAGGGGTCGATTTCATCCGCAAACCTTTTTCAAAAAACGAGATTCTGCGGAAGGTACGGGACGTTCTTGACCAAGGCGAAACCTGACGGTCAGGAACGATTGCATCCCACGCCCCTGTTGTGCTATAAGCAGCTAATTTGCATGAAGGGATGTATTGATGAATACCAACAAGGCTGCTGCGGATCGCATCAAAGAGCTGTATACCGAAATTGCTCGTCACAACCAGTTGTATTACCGTGATGACTCGCCTGAAATCAGCGATGCCGAGTACGACGCCCTGTTCCGCGAACTGCAGCTCCTGGAAGAACAGTACCCCGACCTGGCCCGACCCGACTCCCCAACAGGTCGGGTCGGTGCCCCCCCCCGTGAAAGCTTTTCCCAGGTCTCGCACCGCATTCCCATGCTGTCGCTGGAAAACACCCTGACAGAAGAGGAAATCACCGAGTTCGACGAACGGGTCAAGAGATTTCTGGCACTTGCCGATGGCGAAGAGATCCGCTATTTCTGCGAACCGAAGATGGATGGCCTGGCAGTGGAAATTATCTATGAAGACGGTGTATTCATTGCAGGGTCCACCCGTGGCGACGGCTTCACCGGGGAAGACGTCACCCGGAATTTGCGCACCATCAAGGCAATGCCGCTGCGCCTCTCGGCGGCAGCACCGCCACGTCGTCTTGAGGTACGGGGCGAGGTATATCTGGCCCTGAAAGATTTTCAGCGCCTCAACGCGGAACGGGAAGAAGAAGGCGAGCAACCCTTTGCCAATCCCCGTAATGCGGCCGCAGGCTCGCTGCGTCAGCTTGATTCGCATATTACCGCAAAGCGCCCGCTGTCACTGTTCTGCTACGGCCCCGGTGAAGTCAATGGCTACGATTTTACCTCGCAACAACACTTTCTCGACACCATCGCCACGTGGAACCTTCCTGTTAATCCCCGCGGCAAAAGTGTTTCCGGTGTCCAGGGCATTCTCGCCTACTATCGGGACATGGCTGATGCCAGGGAGTCCCTTGACTATGAAATTGACGGGGTCGTGGTAAAAGTCGACTCCTTTGCCCTGCAACGGGAGCTTGGCGAAAAGAGCCGCTCGCCCCGCTGGGCGATCGCCTTCAAATTCCCCCCCCGGCAAGCGGTTACGGTGGTGGAAGACATCATTCCCCAGGTTGGAAGAACCGGTGTCATAACCCCGGTAGCCCACCTGGCCCCGGTGGAAGTCTCCGGTGTCATCGTGTCGAGGGCAACACTGCATAATTGGGAAGAACTGGAAAAAAAGGATATTCGCATCGGCGACACGGTTCTTATTGAAAGAGCCGGCGACGTAATTCCGGCGGTGGTCAGGGTATTCCCCGAGAAAAGAACCGGAACCGAACGCCAACTGCCGGTTCCCGAACAGTGCCCGGCATGCGGTTCAGCTGTGACCAAGATCCCCGGCGAGGTGGCGGTCCGCTGCCTGGAGCTATCCTGTCCGGCGAAAGTACGGGAGTCGATCATCCATTTCGCCTCCCGTAACGCCATGGACATCGAAGGACTCGGCGACAAGAACGTGGAGCAACTCCTGCGGCTCGGCCTGGTAAAAACCGTAGCCGACCTGTATACCCTTACCAAAGACGACTTCATGCGCTTCGACCGGATGGGAGACAAACTGGCAGGCAAGCTGCTCACGGCCCTTGACAACAGCAAAAAGCGGGAACTTTACCGTTTCATCTTCGCCCTGGGCATCCGCAATGTCGGCCAGCACACCGCCAAGCTGCTTGCCGCAGCATTTGGCAGCATCGACAATCTTGCTAAAGCATCCGAAACAGAGCTTCTCTCTGTCAGGGAAGTAGGGCCGCTGGTGGCGCAGAGCATCATGGCTTTTTTCAGCAACCCGCGTAATATGGAAGCGATACAGCGCATGAAGGACGCCGGACTGCAGCCGATCACTGCGGAAAAAAGACTCGGCGGAAAATTTGCCGGGCAGAACTTTGTCTTTACCGGCAGCCTCACCCGGCTTACCAGGAACGCTGCCAAACAGCTCGTTGAAAATGCCGGAGGCCATGCAACAGGGTCGGTATCGCGCAAGACCGATTTTGTCGTAGCAGGCGCCGACGCCGGCTCCAAGCTGGACAAGGCACGAGAACTCGGCATTCAGGTAATCAGCGAAACGGAGCTGCTCGAGATGCTGGAGGATGAAGAAATATGAAAATACGCGCCATGGTAACGGTTCACGGATTCGTGCAGGGCGTATCGTTCCGCTACCACACCCGCCATATGGCCATGTTGCTCAAGGTAACGGGTTGGGTGAGAAACCTGCCGAACGGTGAGGTTCAGGGCTGCTTCGAAGGAGACGAACGGGAGGTGAAAAGCCTTATCGACTGGTGTCACGAGGGTCCGAGCCTGGCGGAGGTCGAGAATGTTATCGTTGAAAAGCAGGAATACAGGGGCGAATTTAAAGATTTTCAAGTCAGGTAAATCCAGCTCTGGCAGAATCGGCCAGCATCGACTGAAGACACATCTTTTCACCAGGTGCGACACCGGAACAGGCCAAAGAGGTTCTTTTTGGGTACAAGCAAATATCGCTAATCCTTGCAGGAACAGCTATTGACTATCACTCGAAACAGGGAAGGTAACATATGACGGCAATGAATCGTTGGCTTGGATTGGGTTGTCTTACACTGGCACTCTTCGTGGTCGGAGCGGCGGATGCTGCGCCCAAAAAGAACGTAAAACCGCAGGACGTGCTGCGCGCTCAATTTCCCAAACTGAAATACTCGAGTTTCACCAAAAGCGAAATCCCCGGGTTTTATGAGGTGATAACCGAGGGGAGAGTAATTTACTTCCACCCGCAAACAGGATACCTTTTCATCGGCGATATCGTAACGAAAGAAGGTAGAAGCCTTACCCAGGAACGTGCCGCGGGTGAGCGCTACAAGTTGCTGACTCCTAGTGACCTGAAAAAAGCCGTTAAAGTGGGATCAGGCAAGAATATCGTGGTTGAAGTGACGGACCCTGACTGTCCCTACTGCAGAAAAATGCATGCCTACTGGAACATGAGAAACGATGTAACACGGTATATCTTTTTCAAGCCGCTCGACATACATCCCGATTCCGTTAAGAAAGCTACCTATATCCTTGCCGCACACGACACGGAAAAGGCGCTGTTCGAGGTCTATTCCGGGCAACTTGACGCGAACCGTCCGCTGCTTGACAAAAAATATGATGACAAGGGCCTTCTCCAGGCACAGAAAGCCGTTGCCGACAAATTACGGGTCGATGCCACCCCCAGCTATTGGGTTAACGGGAAATATGTCAGCGGCGCGAACATCCCGCTGGTCGAAAAGTACCTCGGTAAAATCCGTTAGGGAAAAGTTGCCAAAGATTCGACTCTATACTGCGCACCCGGAAACGCCGGATAAGACGCAAGCAGCTTCCTTGTCAAACTGAAGAACCCACGCTCTCCCTTCGAGAAAGAGCGTGGGTTCTTTACAACAGCCAATGCAAATAACTGCCCAGCTGCTACGGCATTAAATCTTCAGCAAAACCATCCCCGATACAGGGTCCATCTCCCGCACCGCGGTTACCCCGACAATTTCCATGATCACCGCCTCAAGCACCAGAAATGCCTGGGAGGCTTCGCGCAGACAGCCGGCCTTGACGCTGTCCCCTTTGCCATACGCGCCATGGAAATGAACCTTCGGGTCCTCACCGTGGCGGAATATCGTGCCGAAGCCAAGTATCTCGTGACTTTCCTCCAGTTCCCGCCACATCGGTACCGGCGGCATTTCCTCTCCTTGCGGGCCGACCACGAACCGGCCGCGCTTCATGCCGCCGACCAGGTGAAAAGCCCCGGCACGAAGCTTTTCTTTTGTCGCAACCTCGACAATTCCTCCAAGAACATCATCACCGTCCTCAAAACGAAGTACAAAGATCCTGCCGATTTCTCCCTGCTGATATTTCATGGCAACTCCCCTTATCCGGAATGACTGCAACTCCCGACCGCTATAACACCAATGCCGGAACAATCATTCAGCCCCCGGCCCTTTTTACCCGGAACCCACGTCGTTCCAGTTCCGTGACCAAAACCGTGCAATGATCGCCCTGGATCTCGATAATTCCGTCTTTCACCGTCCCCCCGGTTCCGCAACAGCGCTTCAATTCTCCAGCCAGAGACTTCACCCCCTGAACGTCCAACGGCACACCGCTGATAACCGTAACCGTTTTGCCGCCCCGCCCCTTTGTCTCACGTCGTACCCGCACGACGCCATCACCCGCCGAAGCCCCGCGGTTTTTCTGGCAGATGCATTCGGCAACCGGCCTAGCGCATTCAGGACACATCCTGCCGTATTCCGAAGAATATACCAGGCCTGTTGCCGATGATCCTCGTTTTTTCACGTCACCCCTCCTTGTGTTGTACTGAACAGCCGGCATACCCATGGACAGGGGAAAGACAAAAGACAGCCATGCGAAGTATGTCTGGAACGCGAGGCCTGTTCCCGGGACTTCATTCATGGCCGATGTGGTTACCCCGACGACAGGTAGGTAACCACAATGGTACGATTTTTTTCTTACCAGGGAAACCGCAAAATCGTTTCCCGGCAACTACTTTTACCTTGACACCTTCCCGCTGTACATGGTAGAAATTTAGCTTTCTACTACTTATTCATACAAACCGTTACACATATTTGGGAGGTGTAGTTTGGCTCATCACAAGTCGGCACTGAAGAGAATCAAGCAGAATGAAAAGAAGAATGCACGTAACAAGCATGTCCGCTCAACACTGCGAACCTTATCAAGCGTATTCGCGAAGCAGTTGCAGCGAACGACGTGACCCTGGCCAAGGAATCCCTCCAGGCAGCAATTCCCTACATCGATTCCGCTGCGTCAAAAGGTGTCATTCAC